>JAXDLE010000145.1:0-7805 GCA_034666725.1 Chloroflexota bacterium | reverse complement strand
CTCGGCGATCAGCCGCGGCACCTCGTCGGACAGGCGTTCAGCAGCGTGGACCGCCTCGTGCGCGGCATCGTCGACCTGCGTGCTCAACCCCTCGGCGCGACCACCGCGCCGCAGGAAGGCGCGCTCCATGCCGTGATTGCCGAGGTATGAGACGCCGCCGACGCGCACCCGGGCCGCTGCGTCGCGCGCCGTGCGGCCAGATAGAACCACGACATGCACCTCGGGCATGCCTGCCAGCGCGCGCAGCGCGCGCCGGCCGAGCGGCAGGATCGACGCGCCCCACGGGTCGTCGACGATGCGCGCGACCGTACCGTCAAAGTCCGTCACGACGAGCAGCGGCCGGCCCGCGAGGTGCTGTGCTGCCATCTCGACCGCGCCGCGAAGATCGCTCGCGACCATCGACGCACGCGTCCGGGCCGAGTGGGCCATCGTCCTAGTCGCTGGCCGAGAACTCGGGCACGAGCACGGTCACGGCCTGGATGAAGATCTCCTCGGGTGCGCCCCCGTACACGACCTGGCGCACGACGCCGTCGGCGTCGAGCATGAAATGGACCGGCAGGGCGTTGGCCGCCCATGACGCCTGGATCGAACCGTCGGAATCGAGCCCGACCGTCAGGTCGATGTCATTGGCGCGCATGAAGTCGCGCACGACGGATCGATCCTCGCCGACGTCGATCACGAGCACCGTCATCTGGTCCGTCAACTGCGACTCGAAGCGTTCCATCATCGGCAGCTCGGTCTGGCATTGCGGGCACCACGTGGCCATGAAATTGACCCAGATCGGCAGCCCGCCAAAGTCAGTCGTGTCCATGAGGCTGCCGTCGGTCAAGGTCACGCGGATGTCAGGGGCGGTCTGGCCGATTCCGGTGCCCAGACCCGAATCGGAGCCGTTTGGGGTGCCAGAAGGCAACGCACTCTGCAATGAACTGTTGCCAGATTGCGTCGGAAGTGGCGGAATGGTGATTGCCGGCCGAGTCGGCAGTGGTGTTGGCGTGCCAAGCGTGCTCGCCAGCAGGAGCACCGTGAGCACACCGCCGACTATGAGCGCGCCGATTACGCCGAAATAGTCGGGTAGGCGCATGCGTGGCGAGAGTACTACGGCCAGGAAAAGGTGGCAGAGGTAGCATCGGGCGTCCAATGAAAGTCGTGATCTGGCTGCTCGACCGGTTCGTGCCCACGCTTCTGATGGGCGCGAGCGCGGCACTGCTCGCGGTTGGCGTGCTCTCGTACGCGCCATCCGCTTTTGGGCAGTGGCAGACACCCGCGCCCACCAGCGGCGGCGATCCTCTGTTCGAGACCACCGGTCCGGACGGCGGCGTGGCCTGGGCAAGCGGCGGGCTGACAGGTTCGGGCGACCTGCCCAGCGCCCCACCCAGCGCCCCAACCACAACCACACCCCTCCTCACGCTCTCTCCGGGTGCGACCCCGAGCCCCGCGCCGAGTCCTATGCCGACTGATCCGCCGACCAACCTGCCGACCGATCCACCGACCGGCGGGCCGACCAACCCGCCACGACCGACCAACCCGCCACCACCGACTTACCTGCCCACCGACCCACCGACTGGTGGGCCCACCCACCCGCCGCGCACTCCACGCCCGGGCAGCACGCCTACTGCCATCCCGATCGGTCCGACGCCCACGCCCGGTCCGGGTGGAACCCCGCGACCCACGACCGCGCCCACGCCTCCTGTTCAAAGCGGGAACGCGGTGGCCACGCGCGTCGTGATCCCGTCGCTCGACATCGACCTGGCGCTCATCGCGAGCGATCTGATCGTGCCGGGCAACGACGGCAATTACCCGCTGTGCGACGTGGCGATGTACATGGTCGGCTTCGTCAATCCCGGCCAGGCCGGCACGACGTACATCTACGGCCACGCCCAGGACGGCATGTTCGCCCCGCTGCTGCACGCGTCGAAGTACAACGACGGCGCGTCAATGGTCGGCGCGCTTGTCCAGGTCTACACGAGCGACAACCTGCTCCACCTTTACGAGATCAGGCTCGTCAAGCGCCATGCCACCGACCTTTCGATCACGCGCATCGCCGCCGGCGTCCACCAACTCGTGCTCCAGACGAGCGAGGGTTGGCATGGCCACATTCCCAAGTTGCAGATCGCGGCGCGGCCGTTGACCGTCCTATCGGCCAGCTACCGCGACGCTCATCCAACGGCTCGTCCGCGGGTGTGTCTGCCGGGCTGAGCCCAGGTCCGCTGGAATGGCGCTAGATCCAACCTCGGCGGTGGAAGACGTAGTAGACAAGCAGTGCGGCGACGACCGTGAGTCCGGTCACCAGCCAGAAGCCGGCCGCCTCCTTGAACTGAAACGCCAGCCCGGCCTCGCTCATTCCGAACACGCCGGCCACCGCGCCGATCGTGGCCAGGATCACGGTCACGCCGGTCAAGCGCTTCATGATCTCCGAGAGGTTGTTGTTAATCTGCGACAGGTAGATGTCGAGCGTCGTGCTGACCAGCTCGCGGTATGAATCGAGCTCGTCGGTGAGCCGGATGAGGTGGTCGTACACATCGCGGAAGTAGACGATCCGCTCGGGCTTGATCTGCGGCAGATCTCGGTTCGTCAGCTGGTTGAAGATCTCACGCTGCGGATTGACCGCGTGGCGGATCTCGAGCAGGTCGCGGCGCAGCGTGAACAGTCGCTCAACGACCCATGTGCCCGGCTTGCGAACGACCTCCACCTCGAGCTCGTCGATCTCGTCACCGAGCTTGTCGAATACCGGGAAATACTGGTCGACCAGCCAGTCGGTGACCGACCAGAGCATGTAGTCGGCGCCGTCGGCAAGGTGTATGCCCGCCTCGCGGCGCATGAAGGTCGCGCCCCGCAGATCGATTCCGTCATCGTGGGCCGTCAGCAGGTAACGCGGCCCCAGGACGATGTCCAGCTCGTGGGGCACGACCTCGCCTGAGTAGTCGAGCGCGAACATGACCAGGTGCAGCGCGTCGCCGGTCGTCTCGATCTTGGCGCGCTGGTTGCGTTCGAGGATGTCCTCGGTGACGAGCGGATGCAGGCCAAGCAGCTTGGTCAGCGCCGCCAGCAGCGCGGCGTCGGGTGAGATGAGATCGATCCACAGCTGGGCGCCCTTGTCGGCGTAGGCCTTCTTGACCGCGTCGAGACCGATTAGCGTTTTCAGGCCGTCGGCTTCACTCCAGGCCATCGCCCAAGGCTCGTTGGCACCCGCGCGGTGGCCGTCAGATGGCGAGCCCCGCTCGTGACGCCTCCTCGACGACATTGCCGACGTCCTCTTCCTGCGCGGCCTGGGCTTGGGCACCCGGCCGGTTGCGCATCGCGAGCGTAGGCAGAATCGCGACCGCCGTCACGACTGCCGCGACAACGAACGTCCACGCCAGGATGGTCGCGGCCTCTCCGGAGGCCCAGCGCTCGAGCGCGTCGACCACCAGGTAATCCTCGAGCGGCCGGCCGCGCAGCGCCTCGGGCAGGACCGCGTCCCGCGCCACGGGATCGACCAGCACCACGCTCAGCGCCTCAATCCGGTTCGAGCCGAGCACCGTCAGCGCAGCGAGTCCGGTGCCCATGCCGATCATGCGCGCCACGGTCAGTGCGGCCGAACCGATCCCGAACGCCTTTCGGCCAAGCGCTTCGAGCGTGCCCGTCGTCCGCGCCGTGACGGTAACGCCAAAGCCCAGCCCGAAAAGTGCGAGCGCCGCGCACAGCACGCCCAGATCGGTCGCGGGCTCGGCGCGGGCCAGTACGAGCAAGCCACCGATCTCAGCGATGAGGCCAGCGACGCTGGGCACCATCACGCCCATCGGCCGGACGATGAACCCCGCACCCAATGCCCCGATGGCCATCGCGCCGGCGAGCGCGCCTAGCGCCAGCTGCTGCTCGGCCGGGCCGGCGTAGCGCACCCGGTCGACGAATACCGCCGCACCAATGATGGCCGTGGCCAGCGAATAGCCGGTGAGCAGGCTCATCAGCACTGCACCCGAGAAGGTGCGGTCGCGGAACAGACCCAGGTTGATGAACGGCTCGCGGACGCGACCGAAGCGCAGCACGGCCAGGGTGAGCAGCACGACGGCAGCGAGACCGAGCAGCGCCGGGTCCGGCACGTCGGGCGCGCCGATCAAGGTCAGCGCCACCAGCGCCAGGGCGAGGCCGGATGTGAACAGCGTCGCGCCAACGAGGTCGAGCCGTCCCGCGGCGGTCTGGCCCGGCCAGGTACGAGGCGCTGCCCACAGGTACAGCCCGCTCAGCACGGCCAGCGGCGCCGGCAGATAGAAGATCCAGCGCCAGGCCGGCGCCGTGAAGTCACCAGCCGGCACCTCGAGCGAGAGCACGCTCGCGCCGATGACCGGCCCCGCCGCCATGCCCAGGAAGGACAGCGCGCCAATGACGCCTATTGCGCGGGCGCGGGCATGGCCATCGAAGAGGTGGCCCGCCGCGGCAGTCGCGAGCGGAAAGATCGCGCCCGCGCCCGCGCCCTGCAGAATGCGCGCGCCGATCAGCCATTCGAGGCTCTGGGCCATGCCGCACAGCACCGAGCCCACAGCGAAGGCGGCGAGCGACACGCCATAGAGCGCCGCGAGCGAATAGCGGTCCGCGGCACGGCCGGCCAGCGGCATTACCGCGACGTACGCCACGAGGTAGCCGTTCACGATCCACGACGCCTCGCGCAGGCGTGTCCAGCCCCCCAGGTCGGCGATGATGCTCGGCAGAGCGACGGCGGTGACCATCAGTTCCACCCCGACGAGCAGCACGCCCATGCCGAGGGCGCCCAGCAGCACCCGCGCGCCAGCGCGTGGGGAGTGACTCACAACCAGCCGCGCGCCCTGAAGACGAGGTACAGGCTGACGCTGACGACCGCCATCAGGAGCAACGCGAATGGGTAGCCGAACGCCCATGACAGCTCGGGCATGCCCTGGAAGTTCATGCCGTACACGGTGCCGATGAGGGTTGGCGCGAACAGGATGGCCGCCCACGCCGAGATGCGCTTGACCTCCTCGTTCTGCGCGAAGCCCGCCTCTGACAGGCGTTTGATCTCCTCGTTCTGCGCCTGGTTCACGAGCGTCGCGTTGAGCGTCAGGATGTCCGACAGGATCTGGCGGAATGCGTCGGCACGTTCGACAACCGTGGTCGCGTGGTCGCTCACATCACGCAGGTAGCGCTGCAGCTCCTCATCGGTGTGGTATTTCTCGAAGCCTGCCTCCAGCCCGGCGAGGACCGCGAGCAGCGGCCGCGTTGAGCGCTGAAAGTCGATCACCTCGCGCGACAGCTCGTAGATGCGGCGCGACACCTTGGGGTCGCCGCGATACACCTCGACCTCGATCTCGTCGATGTCTTTCTGGAGCCCGGCGACAACCGGTGCGTAGCCATCGACGACGCGGTCGAGGATTGCGTACAACACCGCCTCCGGGCCGCGGCTCAGGAACTCGGGGTCGGTCTCCATGCGCCTGCGGACGCCCGTCAGATCGGGCGCGAGTGAGTGGCGCACGGTGATGACAAAGTTGGCGCCCACGAATGCGTGGATCTCGCCAAACTCGACCTCCTCGACGTCGTCGAGGTAGCGCGCCGCGCGCAGCACCAGGAACAGCGTGTCGCCATAGCGCTCGAGCTTGGGTCGCTGGTGCGCGACGATCGCGTCCTCGAGCGCCAGCTCGTGCAGCCCGAAAATTTCGGCGACGCTCGTGAGTTGCGCGGCCGGCGGCTGGAAGAGGCCTATCCAGGCCATCGACTCGGGCCTGTCGTGGAGCATCTCCGCCGCTTCGGCGATGGACGTTGGGCTCGCCGTGCGCTGACCGGCCTCGTAGATCGCCGAGTCGATGACGCTTTCGTCGCCATGCAGGCCCGGTGTCGGGCCCTCGGGCTCCATCGAGACCTCGGGCGCCACATCCGTGTGGGCAACGACCGGCCGGCGGCGCAGCCGCGGCGTGGGCAGCGTGGGCAGCGTGAAGCGCCCCTTTCGCTCGGTCATTGGCGCAGTATGGCCTCCTCGAAGACCCCTTGACGGCCGTCGCGAGCGCGGCCTAATATCAACACAAGTTTATATGTGGTGGCGCCGCGGAGCCCCAGATCGCGCGCCAGATCAGCCCAGCAAGGAACGACGTGCCCACTCCTGCTCACATTCGATCGACCATCGCCGCCCTCGCCGCCCCGCCTGAGGAGTTGCGCGCCGTCGCGAGCTACCACAAGGCACTGGCCGATCCGACGCGGCTGCGCCTCTTGCAGCGCCTGGCCCACCAGCCGGCAACGGTCACCGAGCTGATCGCGCACGTCGACCTGTCGCAGCCGCTCGTGTCGTGGCATCTGCGTCGCCTCCGGGCGGCCGGCGTCATCCTCACCCGCCGCGCGGGCCGCGAAGTCATCTGCACCCTCAGCCGCGAGGCGCTCGACTACTTCCGCGCGCGCGATAGCGAGTTGTTCGGGCTGGCCAGTTAGATGAGCGTCGTACCCGCGTCGCTGCGCGCCCGCGTCCGATCGACGATCGAACGTCCGGTTGCGGGCATATTCGGCCGCCTCGGCTTCTCGCCCAACGCGTTGACGCTGGTTGGTTTCGCCATCGCGATCGTCGGCGCTTACTTCGCCGCCAGGCAGAGCTGGCTCATCGCAGGACTGATCGTGGCCTTCGGCGCCGTCTTCGATCTCTTTGATGGCGCGCTCGCCCGAGCGACGGGCAGCGTCAGCAAGTTTGGCGCGTTTCTCGACAGCACATTCGACCGCCTCGGCGAGTCGGTCGTCTACATCGGCATCTTCTGGGGGCTCGACGTCGCGCGCGACATAGAGGGCGCCACCAGTGGCGGCGGCTTTCTGGCGATCACAGCAATGGCCGCGTCACTGATGGTCAGCTACGTGCGCGCACGGGCCGAAGGTTTGGGCTTCTCGCCAGGCACGGGCATGGCCAGCGTCGGCTTCGCACCACGCGAGGTGCGCATGCTGATCCTCGTAGTCGGCCTTGTTCTCACCGGGCTGGTCGGTGGGGTCGGCACCATGCACTACCCGAACGAAGCCGCATCCATTGCGATGTACGGAAGCCTTTTGATCATAACCGTGCTTTCGCTGCTAACGGTCATTCAACGAATTCTTTTTACCTACCGCCAATCCAAGTCACAGGAGGTTTCCAAGTAGCCATGGCCACCAAGAGCAACGGCGCATCGAGCGGCAACGGCCGCGTTCCCGCCAAGAAGGGCGGCAAGATCCGCGTCGCGATCGTCGGCGTGGGCAACTGCGCGAGCAGCCTCGTCCAGGGCCGCTACTACTACGAGAACGCCAAGAAGGACGACTTCGTCCCGGGCCTGATGCACGTCGACCTCGGCGGCTACCACGTCAAGGACATCGAGTTCGTGGCCGCCTTCGATATCGACAAGAACAAGGTCGGCAAGGACCTGTCCGAGGCGATCTACACCAAGCCGAACAACACCTACGTCTTCCAGAAGGTCGAGCCGATGGGCGTCAAGGTCGAGCGGGGCATGACCCACGATGGCCTGGGCAAGTACCTCAGCGAGATCATCGAGAAGGCGCCCGGCCCGACGGCCGACATCGTCGGCATCCTCAAGGAGCGCGAGGTCGACGTCATGGTCTCCTACCTGCCCGTCGGCAGCGAGCAGGCGACCAAGTGGTACGCGGAGCAGGCGCTCCAGGCGGGCGTCGCGTTCGTCAATGCCATCCCGGTGTTCATCGGCCGCGAGCCGTACTGGCAGCGCCGCTTCGCCGAGGCCGGCCTGCCGATCATCGGCGACGACATCAAGAGCCAGGTCGGCGCGACCATCAGCCACCGGGTGCTGACCCGCCTGTTCATGGACCGCGGCGTGCGGCTGGACCGCACGTACCAGCTCAACTTC
>JAXDLE010000144.1:0-8192 GCA_034666725.1 Chloroflexota bacterium | reverse complement strand
TGACAGTCACTCATGTTACATAACTTACATTATCGGCAGTAGTCTGCCGAGGTAAAGTCCCGGCCGTGGCGCCCAATGTTTCAGTCCCAGCTACCGCCATGGCTCAGCTCTTTCGGGCCTACGAGGGCTCGTGGGCGCTGCTGCGGCGGCTGGTCGGCCGAAGCGTGGGTCGGAAGCACCGATGACAAACCCGTCGTTGTGGCGGCACAGCGACTTCATGAAGCTGTGGACCGGCCAGACCATTTCGCGTCTCGGCTCGGTCGTGACACGCACGGCGGTGCCGCTCGTGGCGCTGTTGGTGCTCGGGGCCGGGCCCCTCGAGATGGCGCTCATCGTCGTTTCGGGCAGCATGGCCGTGCTCTTGGTGGGACTGTTCGCCGGGGCGTGGGTGGATCGCGTTCGGCGCCGCCCGGTCCTGATCGCGGCAGACGTCTTGCGCGCCGTGCTGCTGCTCTCGATACCCGCCGCGTACGCCCTCGGCGTCCTGGCGTTCGAGCAGCTGTACGTAGTCGTATTCCTCGAGGCATGCCTGGGCGTGCTTTTCAACGCCGCGTACCCCGCGTACGTCCCCTCGCTGATCGGCGTCGACCGTGTCGTCGAAGGCAACAGCCGGCTCGCCTCGAGTTCGTCGCTCGCCGAGATTGGCGGGCCCGGGCTGGCCGGTGGTCTCGTGCAATTGATCGGTGCGCCCCTGGCGATCCTCGTCGATGCCATGTCGTACGTCGTGTCGGCGATCTCGCTGATGCTGATTCGGACACCGGAACCGGCGCGCCCCGTCAAGCTCGTGCCAACGCACATTCGCCACGAGATCCTCGAGGGCCTGCGCCTGGTCCGCCGCCACAAGATTCTGGTGCCGCTCGTGCTGCGGTCGGTCATCGCGCACGTCGCCGGCTCGTTCTACGGAGTGCTGTACACGCTTTACCTCATCGATGATCTGAAGCTGAGCCCGGTGCTCCTGGGCATCGTCGTGTCCGCCGGCGGCGTGGGCTCGTTGATCGGATCGTTCTTCGCGCAGCGTGCGCTCCGCCGATTCGGCCTTGGCCCAACCCTGATCTGGACAGCCGCCGGCGCCTCCGCTGTTGGCATACTGACGCCGCTGGCCGGCGGGCCGTTGCTTCTCGCCGTGGCGATGGTTCTCATTCCGCAGCTTCTCGGCGATGGCCTGCAGACGATCGAGGGCGTCGCCGAGCTATCGCTCATCCAGGGCGTGATTCCCGATCGGATCCTGGGGCGGGTCAACGCCACGCTCGAGGTGTTCTCGCACGGCATCGCGTACCCCATCGGCGCGCTGCTGGCGGCTGGCCTGGCGGGCTTGATCAGCGTGCGCGCCGGCATTGCGATCGGCTGGGCGGGCATGGCGCTCTCGATCCTGCTGCTCGTGTTCTCGCCACTACCGCGCGTGCGTCAGGCCTCAGACGTGCCCGACGCGGTAGGGGACTAGGCGCCCAGCAGGTCGTCCAAAATCTGGTCGCGGTTGGCGACGCCGAGCGAGAAGTGGCCCTCCCCCTTGGCCAGCGTGAAGCGCGCGCCCGGGATCTGCGCGGCCAGCCACTGACCGTGCGCCCAAGGTACGAGCCGGTCGAGCTCGCCCTGCCAGATGTGCACCGGCACGCTGATCGAGCCAAGATCGAAGCCCCACGGCTGCACGAACGCGAGATCGTCGTCGACCCAGCCGTCGAGGCTGTGCTCGAGAGCGCGGCGCAGACCGAATGCCTCTTGCTCGGCCCACTCCCCTGTCGCCACCTTCTGGTCCACGGCCGGTATCGAGTCGCCCATCGCCCCGATCATCTCGGGCCCGGTGACATGCCGGAAGGGCTCAGCTTCGACCGCCAGCAGCTCACGCAGCTCCCACTCGCCGGCGGCTGAAGCGCCGAACTCATCGAGGTTGACGTGGGCCATGCCGGCGAAGAAGTCGAGCCCCGGCGCCTCCCACGGTGCGATGGTGACCAATGCGGCTGCAGCCCGGCAACGCTCTGGCAAAAGCGCGGCGCAGGCGATCGAATGCGGCCCGCCACCTGAGCCGCCGACGCTGTAGAAGTCACCGATCCCCAGCTGGTCGAGCAGCTCCACGCTATCGGCTACAGCAGACGCCACCGTTCGGCCGGGATGGCGCGTCGATGCGGCGTAGCCCGGACGCGAATAGGCCACGGGGCACAGCCCGCGGCTCTCAACTGCCGCGAACCAGGTTTGGTAGCGCGGTGAGTTGCCGGGCGTGCCGTGATGGAATAGCACACCGGTAGTCGGCCCCGGGGCGGCGGCCAAAACGTCAAGGACGCGCCCATCCGCGAGCGTGACGGTCGTGAAGTCCATGTCGCCGGAGCCTAGCAGCGGGCCTGCCCGGTGGTGCATCATCGGCCGATGCGACGCATGCGCTCCCGGCTCACCCTCGCCGCTAGCTTGATGCTGCTCGCACTCACCGCGGCCGCGCTCGCCCACCCGGCGCTTGCCGACGGACCGTCACCCACTCCCCTGCCCGAAGCCATCTCCGGACCATCGGTCGAGACGCTCCTGGCCACGGCGCGCGGACTCAATCTTGAGTGCACCACGTTCAGGGCCCCGCTCGGCGACGAGTGGTCGTGTAATCGCGAGGTCGTAAAGAACGTCTACTACATCGTCAGCTTTCCCGTGACCGACCCGCTGCTGCTCCAGGCGTTTGTGTCAGGGCCGCTGCCGTGGCCTGAGGACCACGACCAGTTCTTCTTTGATTTCGCTGCCCCGTTCTGCGAGTTCACGAGCACGACCCTCATCGTGAACTTCTTCCCGACGGCGCGGGGCTCGAGCAACGAAGGGACCTTCCTCGACGATCAGGCATGCCGCCTGTTCTCCGACTACATGACCGAGTCGGGCGGACTCGCGGTGCAGCAGCTCACGGCGTGGGCAAAGATCGACCCGGCCGCGCTGCCGACGCTGCCACCGACTCTCCCACCGACGGCGATCCCAACGGCTATCCCCACGGCTATCCCCACAGTGATCCCCACGGCCCCTCCCCCGCTGGCCACGGCGACCGCCAGCCCCGCCGCAATCGCTTCGGCGCCCGCACCGGGGCCGACACCGGCAGAGGGACCCGGTGGCGATGACTCCGTCATTGCGCCAGGCGGGTTCGTTCACTCGGTGCCGCCGCCGAGCGCCGTCGCGAGCGAGCCTCTGATCGTCGCCGAGAGCCTCGCTCTGGCCGGGCTGCTCGTCCTGCTGATGCCGTTCCCGGCGCAGCTGTTCAACTCCACGCTCGAGACGCACTACAAGACGGTGCGCCGCTGGTTCCGTCTCGACGCCCTGCAGCGAGCCTCTGGCCGGCTGGGCGGCTTCTGGGACAGCCTCGTCGGCGTCCTGCTGTTCGTGCTGCTGTCCGCGGTGGTCTACGCGTTGCTCGACCCTAATTTGAGCATCGACGCGCGCGGCGCCGCGACGATCGCCGGCATGGCAATCGGCATTGTCCTGACGACCATCATGGCAAGCGCGCCATCCCTCGTTGATGCGCTGCGCAACCACACCGCGTGGCGCCTGCGGGCGTTGCCGGCGACCCTCGTCGTCGGCCTCATATGCGTCCTGATCAGCCGGCTGACCGGCTTCCTGCCGGGCTACCTGTATGGCGTGATCCTGGGCTTTGTCTTCGCCCGTGAGCTGAGTCGCACCGAGCAGGGTCGCGCCAACGGCCTGGCCGCGGCGGCGCTGCTCGTGATGGCCCTGGTTGCGTGGTTCCTGCTGGCGCTGATCGGCCCTGACCCGTCAGGGGTGGTGGCCACGATCGCGGCCACCGCGCTGTCAACGCTCCTCGTGGCCGGCCTTGAGGCGGTCGTCTTCGGTCTGCTGCCGTTTCGCTTCCTGCCAGGCGAGCCGCTGCACGCCACCAACAGGCTGTTCTGGGCAGCCTTGCTGTTGATCGGTGCCTTCGGCTTCTTCCACATCCTGATCAACCCCGCCTCGGGCTACCTGAGCTCGAGCGCCCGCACGCCGCTGCTCACCATCGTGGGACTGTTTGTCGCGTTTGCGCTGGTCTCGGTGGGGTTCTGGGCGTACTTCCGCAACAAGCCAGTCGAAGCCTGACCAGGGCTAGGGCGCGGGAAGCTCCGACAGGCTGAATTCCTCGCTGCTGTAGTCCTCATGGCCGTTGCCATTGGACTCGGCCGACTCCACGGACGCGGGCGCCCTTTCAGGCGACATGGCAGCCATGGTGTGGCGCGGCGGCGCGACGCGATGGTGCGTACGGCAACGCGCCTCGTAACGGTCGGGCGCGCGCGCAGCTTCCGTGCCACCAACAACGATGAGCGGATCGTCGATGGCCGCGGGCTCGTTGTTGACCAGGCGCTGGGTGCGCGTCGCCTCAGCGCCGCAGCCCGGGAACACGCACACGGCAGTGAGCTTGGTAACCGTGTCGGCTTGCGCGAGAAGCGTGGGCAGAGCGCCAAAGGGGCGACCGGCGAAATCGGTGTCGAGACCAGAGACGATCACCTCGTAGCCGTCGGTCGCGAGTCGATCGGCTACTTCTGCCACCTCGATGCCGAAGAACTCGACCTCGTCGATCGCGACGACCTCGGCCGGCGCGGCCATAACAGTGGCGACGATGTCGCTCGCCGAAGCCACGGCGACAGAGTCGAAGCGCGCGCCGGAGCGCGATTCGGCCACCTCTGCGGGCGATCGGGTGTCGGCGCTGGGCCGGATCAGCATCACGCTCCGGCCACCGATCGACGCGCGGCGCAGCTGGCGCAGGAGCTCGTCGGTCTTACCCGAGAACATGCAGCCGGTGATCACGTGCAGCGAGCCAGGACCACGCATGCGGGGAGAATAGTCAGATGAAGCGCCCTCTGCCCGCCGAGGTGGCGACCGCTCGCGAACGGACCGTGCCGGACGTGATCGCGCCGGGCCTGCGGATCCTTTTTGTGGGTATCAACCCGGGCATCTGGTCGGGCGCGACCGGCTTCCATTTCGCCAAGCCCGGCAACCGCTTCTGGAAGGCAATCCACCTGGCGGGGCTGACGCCCACTCTCCTTTCACCCGATCAATCACACGAGCTCCTCCGCAACGGGATTGGCATCACCAACCTGGTGAACCGGACAACCGCTGTGGCAAGCGAGCTCTCCATTGCCGAACTCCAAGCGGGAGCTCGGGCATTGGCCGACAAGGTGGAGCGCAACACCCCTGAAAAGGTGGCCTTCCTTGGACTGTCCGCTTACCGGCTGGCGTTTGGAAAGCCCAAAGCGATCGTCGGCCGTCAGGACGTCTCGGTCGGTGGCTGCGCGACATGGGTTCTGCCCAATCCGAGCGGGCTCAACGCGCATTACCAGCTGGCCGATCTCGCCAAGGCGTACGCCGCCCTCAAGTAGCCGCGCGGCCTATCCTTCAACCTGACAAGGAGGGCACCCGTCACATGCTCATCGCAACCGCACCATTCATCGCCGGCTGGACGGTCACCGAGACGCGCGGCCAGGTTTTTGGCCTCGTCGTGCGCAGCCGCGGACTCGGCGGCAACATCATGGCCGGACTGCGTTCACTCGGCGGCGGCGAGATCCACGAGTACACATCGCTGCTCGAGGACACGCGCCGCCAGGCGATAGACCGCATGGTCCAGAACGCGACCATGATGGGCGCCAACGCCATCATCTCGATGCGTTTCGACTCGTCCGGGCTCGCCGGCACGATGTCCGAGATCGTCGCCTACGGCACGGCCGTGGTCGTCGAGCAGGACAGCGGCGCAACCCAAGCCTCGGAGTAAACGGCGGTGACCACTGGCGTGTCCGTCATGCGCCTTGTTCTGGGCGTGATCGGCGCGATCATGCTGCTGGGCGGCATCGCGCTGGTCGCGAGCGGCATCCCGGGCGTGTTCGTCGGCGCCCTGTGGCTCATCCCGAGTGGCATGGTGCTTGTAATCGTGGCCGTGGTTGAGGTCTCGCGCTACCGCTCGCAGGCCGCCGAGAATGGCCGCAGCTCGGCGATCGGACCGGGCGGAGGCGAGACAGGACGGCTCGAGCCGCGCTTTCAGAGGACCGACGAGGTCTTCGTCGACCCGACGAGCAACGTGCGGATGCGCGTCTACATGGACGCGAGAACCGGCGATCGGCGTTATCTTGCCGAGTGAGATACCAGTGGGGACTACGATGCCCAGCGGAGGGGTGACTCGATGAATGACGAAGCGACCGAGAAAGCAGCTAAGCCGTCGCTGCCCAAGCTTCTCGACGAGTGGCGCGAGACGGAGCGCGAGACGGAGCGCGCGCGGCCCTCGGCGGATGCAGCGGAGAAGGCAGCGCAGGCAGCGGCCGTCGCGGCTGATGCCGTTGCCGAGACTGCCCGCCAGGCTGAAGCGACCCTGGCGCTCGCCGAGCAGGCACGCGAAGTCGCCGCCCAGGCCGAGCGCGAGGCGGCGATAGCTTCAGACGTGGCAGCGCAAGCGAACGCGAGCGCAAAGTCCGATCTGGAAGTCGCTGAGGAAGCGCGGGAACTCGCCCGCGCCGCGTACCGCGATCAAGCCGCGCAGCCCGCAACCGAGTAACGCGACCCGCACCAGGCAGCTAGACGACTTTATCGGCGGGTAGCTCCTCGACGAACTCGCGTCCCAGGCGCTCGGAGCCGTACTCCTCGCCAACCAGGTGGTGGTACGGGACGCCACTGAAGGTGTGGTGGCTGCGCGTCGGGATGTCGCGCCCTTCCTGCCATTCACGCCGCTGCAGCTCTATGTAGCCCTGTTCCTGGCGCTCCGCCATCGCGGAAAGGAGCTCGTTCAGGCCAAGTCCCGTGGCGTGCTGCCCACCAAGGGTGATGAAGATGAACTTGAAGCCCATGTCGCCCAGCTCGGCGAATGTCATCGGGTTGGGGTCGAGGTACCACTTGAACGACGACGACCAGTTGAACGCGAATTGCGCCTCTGGGAACCGCCGACGGACCGCTCCGGCCCAGTCCTGCACGGGGCCCCGATCCGCGGTCGGGAACTCACACCACACGAGATCGGGCACGCCAGAGTCGAGGTAGCGCAATGCGCGATCGATCGCCAGGTCCATACCGCGCGCCGGCTCGGGCGCGTCGACGGCGGACATGCCGTCAGTGCGGGCAATGATCACGAAATCGGTGTTGCCCAGGTCGTTGGCGACGGCACGGGCGATGCGCAGCTTGCCGACCATCTCATTCGCCGGCACGAGCGCCTTGCCGCCGATGTGGCCGCAGCGCTTGGGGAGCACCTGGTCCTCGATGTGCGTGGCGGCGACACCGGCGTTGACGTACAGCTCGGTCGTGCGCTGGACATTGAATATGTTGCCGTAGCCAGCATCCATGTCGACCACGACCGGCGGTATCTGAAGGTGGCGCGGCGCCTCTTCGCGGTCGGGGTCACCCACCGCCATCGTCAGTTGGAACTTACGCAGCGCGCTGACTGTGCGCCGGGCACCGTCGGCGATCTCGACGCTCGTGTACAGGTCCATATCGGTCGTGCCAAGGTGGCCCATGGCGAACGAGTAGCCGCTGAAATAGACCGACTTGAAGCCGTGATACATCGCGAGCTGAGCCCCCATCGGGTCGTACACGCCCGGCCCGAAGAGATATGGCTCGGTCCGGAGCAGCTCGCGCATGCGCGTGCTCGGGCGCGTCCAGCGCGATGCCGGGACGTAGTAGCCCTCCGGCAGGAGCGGCGTCGTGGCGAGCGCGGCGCGCTGCGCCGCGCCACCGCCGTCCGCCTGGAGCGGCCCGCTTGGTTCGCGCTGTAGCGTATTCCCCGGCCGATCGATTGTCGCCGTCATCAGGCTGCCTGCCTCCGCAGGCGACCCGCCGGTCGCTGCTGCGCGGCCGCGGTGAGCCCCCGCACGCATGCGGGTGCTCCCGCTCGGCCTTGCGTATTCACTCGTTGGCGTGATCGCGCTCGCACGGCTCCGGGCACGTGCATTCGCTCACGTCGGCCGCCGCGGGCGTCACGCCACGCAGGCTGTCGATCTCGGCCTGTCGCACCAGGACGGGGTGTGCGATTGCAGAGTCGATGGCTTGGGCATTCTGGGTATCAGGATTGATCAGCGCGGCCGCGCGACGGCGCACTGAGAGCGTCAGCTGCTCGAGCACGGCTCACCTCCTTCGCGCCTTCAGGCGCACGGTGACGGGAGCAGAGAGTAGGCGCAGACGCCCGTCAGGACCCTTACGGCTGCCTCCGTGCCGGCTATCGGGCGCCTTGCGGGCGAGCGTATTGCAAGGTGCAGATCGAACGTGAAACGTTTGCTGCC
>JAXDLE010000143.1:0-2648 GCA_034666725.1 Chloroflexota bacterium | reverse complement strand
GCCTGGGGCCGGTGTCGATTTAGATGAGCTCAACCCGGTACACGTGTACCGGTTTGTGGGTTCGAATTCGGCATTGTTCCGTCCGGTCGGCGTGGGAACATGTGTTCGTGGCGATGGTGGTGGATCGAGGTCGGGTGCTGATGCACAACATCCTGGCGATGGGAGCCAGCGAGGGCGCGCGGATGCGGAAGCGGCTCGCGTGGGTGGCGGAGTTGGACACGCTCGGCGCACCGCGCGCGGAGGGCTATCGATCCACGTCGAGTTGGCTGTCAGCCCAGGTGGGTCTCGACGCTCGGACGGCCCGGGATTGGGTGCGCATCGCGCATCGTTTGCAGGAATGGACGCGGGTGCGCGATGCCCTTGGCGAGGGGCGATTGTCGTATTCGAAGTGCCGGGCGTTGTCGCGCGCGAGCGTGCACGAAAACGAAGCCGAGCTGCTGCAAATCGCGCTCGAGAAGACAGTGATCTCGCTCGAAGAGCACGTGCGGCAGTTACGTAGTGCGAGGTCGGCGGACCTCGAAACGGCCGAGCAGGCGCGCAAGGCCCGGTACGTGCGGTTCGGGGAATGGCGCGAAAACGGACTCGTCCCGTTTTACGGGATGCTTGACCCGGTGGGCGGGCGGCTGCTCCAGGAAGCGATCGACACTCTCGCCGCCCAGATTCACGCCGAGCCCGGCCAACCGCGTCCGTCGATCGATGAGCGGCGCGCCGAAGCGCTGACTCGCATCCTGCGCGGCGCGATCCCCAAGACCAGCCTCGTGCTGCACGCCGACCTGGCCGCTCTGGCTGCTGACGATGGGGGAGCGATCTGCCACCTCGAACACGGGCCCGCGATCCCCTCAGAACTCGCGCGCCGGCTGACCTGCGACGCGATGGTCACCACCGCCGGTCTCAACCACGGTCGCGAACTGCGTCTGGCCACCGCCGCCCAGCACAGGGCGCTCAGAGCCCGCGACGGCGCGAAGTGCTGGTGGACCGGGTGCGACTGCACCCATGGCCTCGACGCCCACCACATCCGTCACTGGCTCCTCGGTGGCCGCACCGATCTCGACAACCTCGTCCTGCTGTGCCCCTTCCATCATCGACTCGTCCACGAAGGCGGCTGGACGATGCAGCCCCGTCGTGATCGCATCATCATCCGCAACGACAAACGGCAGGTCGTCGACGAACGCCAACGACCACCCAAACCCCGTCGCCGTCACCACCGGCGAAGCCGCGACGACTGCCCGCAGTGGACCATCGTCGTCGACCACCCACGCGTCACGCGTGAACTGAAGGTGTCGTCCGGTGGATCACGTCTTACGACGTGAGGCGTCGACTGACGTCGATGGTTGTGTTCTTCCACGGAACCGGGATAGGGTCGGCCGCATGGCGATCCTGAAGCCGTCCAGGCTGCCGCTGGTCCCGCTCATCGTGGCGCGCGAGAAGCTGGCCCGGGGCGACCGTCAGCGCGAGGTCGGGGGTGAGCCGGCGGTCATGGACGAGCCGCAGGGGGCCGAGGAGTACGACGCTCTCGGCACGACGGGTGAAGTCGGCCTGCACCACTTCAGCGCGCGAGCGATCAGCCGCCTGCTGCCGGAAGGTGGGACGCTGCTCGACCTGGGCTGCGGCTCGGGCCGGATGCTTGCGCGGCTGGCGCACGGCCGTCCTGATATCCGGATCGTGGGCCTCGACCTCTCCGAGCCGATGCTCGAGATGGGCCGGCAGACGCTTCAGCGCGAAGGCCTCGCCGACCGTGTCGAACTGCGCCGCTGCGACATCACCGACTTCCAGGCCGAGGTCCCGGATGGGCTGGACGTGGTCAGCTGCAACTTCGCCTTCCACCACCTTCCCGACGAGGACTTGGCGCAGCGCTGCCTCGAGGGGATCGCGCAGACACGCTCCTCGACGGGCTGCGGCGTCTGGCTCTTCGATTTCGCGCGGCTACGGCATCCGGCAACGTGGCCGGGCATGACCTCGCTGGTCAACTGGCCGGGGCCGGTGGTGTACAACGACGCGATCGAGAGCGAACGGTCCGCGTTCACCTTCGAGGAGATCTGTCAGATGCTCGACCGCGCGGGGCTCGAAGATCTGCATCACGCCCGCTCCCGGCCCATCGGCGAGAACCAGGCGCACTGGATCCCGAGCCGCGGCGCTCCGGGCCCGACGACCGGACTGTGGCGCGACACGCCGCTTCCGCCAGGCACCAGGCTGCTCGCCCAGACCGTCCTGCTCTCGTTCCCCCGTTCGCTCAGCCGCACCTAGTCACTGTGGAACATCCGGCCACTGGTTCGAAGTTTTCGTTGGACCGTGCAAGGATCGCCGTGCCCGGCCCGTTCGCTGAGAGACGGCCGGAGCCGTCCCCACCCCTGTCTGCTCGGACTCCCCATCAAAACGCGCCTTGTGGCGGCGTCAGCCGCCGTATCCGCGGACGCGCGCGTCAGGCCGTAGTTGCCCTCGTCGGCGCGGTCGCGATCGGTGGTGGCGGCATGGCGCTGGCGCAGATTGGCGAGACGGCTGTTGTCGGTAGTTGTTTGGGCCTGCCGGCCACGTTGGTTGGTACGACGGGTGCGGACACGCTGACGGGTACGGCGTTTTCTGATGTGATCGTCGGCCGCAGCGGTGATGACACCATCCAGGGTCTCGGTGGCGACGATGTCATTTGCGGC
>JAXDLE010000142.1:0-2769 GCA_034666725.1 Chloroflexota bacterium | reverse complement strand
ACGCGCGCCGGAATGTCGCTTGATGACGTCGTCCTCGCCGTGCTCGAAGGCTTTGAGCGAGGGTCGTCGGGGGGTGGCATCACGATGAAGTTCATCGTCACCGCGATGCGCCAGTTCGCGCGCTCGGTCGAGGTCGCCGAGCTGGCGATCCGCCATCGCGATGGGGGCGTTGTCGGTTTCGACGTGGCAGGCCCTGAGAAGGGCTTTCCACCGACGCGCTACCTGGACGCGTTCAACCTGATTCACCAGGCCAACTTCAACGTCACCATTCATGCCGGCGAGGCATTCGGCCTGCCGTCGATCTGGGAGGCGCTGCAGTGGTGCGGCGCCCATCGGCTGGGCCACGGGGTGCGCATCGTCGACGACATCACGACCGATGCGGAGGGCCAGATTCATCTGGGGCGTCTGGCCAACTACGTTCGCGACATGCGCGTGCCGCTCGAGATGTGCCCGACGTCGAACGTACACACCGGAGCGGCGCCTTCGATCGAGGAGCACCCGATCGACCTGCTCCGCCGGCTGCGCTTCCGCGTGACGGTGAACACCGACAACCGGCTGATGAGCGGCGTGACCATGAGCTCCGAGTTCGAAACTCTGTCGCGCACGTTCGGCTTTGGTCTGGACGAAATGCAATGGCTGACCTTGAACGCCATGAAGAGCGCGTTCGCGCCGTTCGACCAGCGACTGCGGCTCATCAACGGCGTGATCAAGCCGGGGTATGCGCGGCTGCTGGCCGAAACACAGTTCGCCGAGACCGCCGCGCGCTATTAGGCCGCGAGCGCGAGCTCGACCTCCGACGCGTCCTCGAGCCACCACGTCGTCAGGCACTCCGGGCACGTCTGTGAGGCTGTGTCAATCACGACCCGCAGCTCGACGCGAAGACCTGCCTCGCACCAGGGACATTTCTGTTCGACCATCTCGGTACCTCCTTGTGCGACCACACTGGCGGCACCGAATGACAGCTTGTGTGTCACGCCGCACTGCGCAAGAAACGAGTTAGCCTCGGCCCGTGACGGAAGAGCAACGCGAGGACAGCGAGCCACACGAAAGCCGCGGCAAGCTGGCCGATGTCGCAACGACGATCGCCGGCGCCGCAGCGTCTGGACTGGCCGCCGCACGGCGAGTGATCGACGAGCGACCGGGGGCGCGCGTGCGTCGCATCCGGCGCATGGCCAAATCGCCGCTGCCCAACCTGTGGGAAGAGCATCCCGAAGCGCAACGCGCGGCCATTCGCGAGCTGGGCCTGCTCAGCGTCCCGGTGACCGAGATTCGCGGCACGGCCGTCGCCGGTCCCGCCCAGCGTGGCGGCGACTTCCTGCCGCTGCGCGACCGGCGTGGTGACGATTGGCGCGCTCGTTGGCGACGCATTCTCCAGGCGAACGAGCGACTCGCGTCGCTGCCGCCGGTCGAGCTCATCAAGTTCGGCGACGACTACTGGGTGGTCGACGGTCACAATCGCGTGGCGGCCGCGCTGTACATCGGCCAGCCGGAGATTGATGCCGTCGTCCAGCAGCTGCGCCTGCCGGGCATGCCGGCCGAACCGAAGCCGCCCATCGCGGGGGTGCTCGAAGGCAGCCTCGACCTGCGCGCGGCGGGCGAGGGAAGACTGACCAGGACGGCCGACCGACCGCTTGATCTCGAATCGGCCCGCCCCCATGAGCACAACCCTGTTGAGAATGGCGGCGAGTCCGAATGATCCGGCGCTTGAGCCTGCCCGCACCAGGTCCAGTTGCTGATGGTGTTCGTCTCCTGGCCGTGTCGGACGAAACGGAGGCCGCGCTCGATCTCGAGTTAAACCGTGCCGCACTTGGTCGGATCGACGGCATCGTCGGTTGCGGCGACCTCGAGCCCCCGTACCTGGCGTTCCTGGCCGACGCATTCAAAGCGCCGCTGATCTACGTGCGCGGCAATCACGACCGCGGCGAGAACTGGGACATTGGCCGGGCCGAGCTGCCGCGGCCACTGCTCAGTCACCAGGACGTGCTGCGTGGACTGCGCGTCGTCGGCCTATCGTGGCCGGGAGATGCACGCGGCCAGGCCATCCGCGACGAGCGCGCCGCATGGCGCCAGGCATTCGGTCTTTGGCTGCGCATGCGTGGCGTGAAGCCGCACCTCATCATCAGCCACGTGCCACCACGCGGCCTGGGTGATGTGCCCGAGGACGACTATCACCGGGGCTTCGCGGCATACCGCTGGTTGTGTCGCCGGCTGGACCCACGGCTCTGGATTCACGGCCATACGGCACTGGCGGCCGCAGCCCACTGGCGCCAAGACTGGGGCGGCACAACCCTGGTGAATGCAACCGGCGCGGTGCTGGTCGAGTTCGTCTAGCTGCGGAGGGAATGAATGACGCGCATCCTGCTCTATACCGGCAAGGGGGGCGTGGGCAAGACCAGCATCGCCGCCGCGACTGCGGTGCTGTGCGCCCGGCGCGGACTGCGCACGCTGGTCGTGTCGACGGATATCGCGCACAGCCTGGCCGACGCGCTCGACACGCCGGTGGGTCCGACGCCGCGCCAGATCGAGCCCAACCTCTGGGCGCACGAGCCGGACGTCTTCTTCAACATCAGCCGCTACTGGAAGACCATCCAGTCGTATTTCTCGAGCCTGTTCTCGTGGGGCGGCCTGAACGAGATGATGGCCGAGGAGATGACCGTCCTGCCCGGCATGGACGAGTTGGGCAGTCTCCTCTGGATCGCGGATCACCACGACCAGGGCAGGTACGACGTCATCGTGGTGGACGCGGCCCCGACCGGCGAGACCCTGCGC
>JAXDLE010000141.1:0-5960 GCA_034666725.1 Chloroflexota bacterium | reverse complement strand
CGTTCGTCGCGACTCGGTCGCCCGGCTTGAACCGGTCAACGCCCGGGCCTACCGCGTCGATCACGCCGGCCGCGTCGACGCCGGGCACGAGCGGCAGGCGCGTCTCGGCCCATGAGCGCGTGGTGCCCTGGGCGACACCGCCGTCGAATGGGTTGACGCTCGCGGAATGGACGCGGATGCGGATCTCGCCGTCTGTCGGCTCGGGATCGGGCAGGTCCATGACGCTCCCCGGCTGATCGAAATCAGTAACTGCGAACCCGCGCATCAGTCCGGAACGGCTGCTGGATCCGTCCGGCGCAGGAGCATCCCCAGGTATCTCTTCCAAGGCCCGACATCGGCGTCGTGCGAGCCGGCGAGTCCGGCAAAGATCTGGCCGATGTGGTCCAGGTCATGCACCGCCCACGTGTTCAGGAGGTTGTCGAGGGTCACCTCGCCAAGGGACGGATGCATTCCCAGCTTGCCCAGGTCGTCATCGCTCACGAGCGCCGCGAACTCGGTGAGGTTCTTGGAGCGGAGGTCGGCCAACTGGTCGAGGAGCTCGTCCATGGTCGCGGCGCGGTCGCGGTCGAGCATCGCGTGCCTGTCGAAGCGGTCGAACTCCTTGCTCGTGCCGTCTTCCAGGATGCGCTTGGTCCGTGCGAGCCAATCGGTTAGCTCGCCAGTGATCAGGTGGCCTACGACATCGCGCGGCCGCCAGCCGTCGGGCGTGTCTGCTGTACTGGTCCAGGTATCAGGCAAGCCGGACAGCAGCGCGCGAAGCACGTCCGGGGTGCGGCGCAGGATCTCCATGGGCTCCGCGATCTGCGGCGAAGTCATCAGATGTTCTCCGCGTATGAGCGCTTGATCCAGCCGACCACCTCGTCGTCGATGTCGTCGGCGCCCCTCAGGCCGATCTTGTGCGTGACCGAGCTCTGCGCGAAATTCCTAGCGACCTCGAGCTTGCCCTCGGCAGGCTGGGTCGCAGGTAGTCGGAGCCCCAGATCGGAGCGTGTCTTCGTCGTCGGCACCAGCGCGCTGAAAGTCCGCTTGTGGGTCAGGAACGCGACGTAGGTCTTGCGCGCCTGCACCTCGATCTCGCCGACCTCGGGCAGCAGCGCGAGCAGCGTGTCGTAGATGGGCCGCGTCCCCGGGCGGTCGGCGTACTGGTTCTCGATCAGATCCTCGGCACTGGTCTGGAGGTAGTCGGGATAGCCGAAGCGCTCCATCACCAGCAGCATTGCCGGGTAGCCGGTGACGCCTTTCTCCGACAACCAGGCTCGGAGCGTTGTCTCGTCGTTCTTGCCGCTCTCGAGCACGCGCGCGTTCCAGGTTTCGAGCCCCTCGCCGGTGCGCTCGATCAGCCACTTGATCTCCTGCTCGCGCATCTCCTGCCACGAGCGCGGACGGCGCTGGCTCACTCGCTCAGGTCCCCACGACTCAAGTCCCAAGATTTTTGGCGCGGCTGCGCGGCCCACTCGTCGCGCAACAGCGCCATCAGCTCGACATCGAGGTAGCGGCCCTGCTTGTAGACGCCGTGGCGCTCGATGCCCTCGGACAGGAAGCCGCACTTCTCATACGAGCGCCGGGCGCGCTTGTTGAAGTCGTACACCTCGAGCCACAACCGCTCCAGGCGGAGCATGCCGAAGCCGAAGTCGAGCAACGCGAACATCGCATCGGTGCCGTAGCCCTTGCCCCACAGGCTCTTCTCGCCGATCGATATACCGATGCCGGCGTTGCCATTGACGTAATCGATCGCGAACAGGCTCAGGCTGCCGATCGGCTGGTTGCCTTTGAGCATGCAGATCACGAAGTGGAAGTGGTCCTTGCCCTGGCGCTCGACCATGCCCTCGAACCACTTCTCTTCCATGGCCTCGCTCATCGGCGCGCGCATGTTCAGGAAGGAAGTCGTCTCGGCGTCGTTGAGCCAGCGCACGAAGTTGGGCACGTCGCTTCGCTCCGCGGGGCGCAGGAACACGTGCTCGCCGCGCAGGATGGGCAGCGGCTGGGCGGGCTGGTCGGTCATTTGTCGGTCGGCATTCCGGAGCGCGACCAATCGCTGTACGAGCCGACGTAGAGGATGGGGTTGGGCAGTCCGGCCATGCGCATCGCCAGCGCATTGTGGCAGGCGTTCGTGCCGCTGCCGCAGTACGTCACGGTCGGTCGGTCGTCGGCGAGCAAGCCGGCGAAGCGGGCAATCAGCGCGGGCTGGTCGAGGAAGCGACCGGAGCCGTCGAGGTTGCTCATGGTCGGCGCCGAGATCGCAGTAGGGATGTGGCCCGGGTTCGGGTCGATCGGCTCGACCTCACCCCGGTAGCGTTCGCCCGCGCGCGAGTCGAGCAGCGTCACCTGGCCGAGCCGCGCGGCGAGCTCATCGCGGGCGATCACGTTCGTCCAGCGATCCGCCAGAGCGAGGCGCGCGGTGTCGTAGTGCGGCTCGTCGGTGCTGAGCGGCAAACCATGCTCGACCCAGGCGTTGATGCCGCCGTCAAGTACGGCCGCGCCGCCGCGATGGCCCAGGTTGTCGAGCATCCACCAGAGCCGCGCGGCCACCGCGCCGCCCACATCGTCGTAGGCCACGACGTATGTGTCGCTGCCTATACCGAGTGATTCCATGCGATCGCGAAACGCCTCCACCGAGGGGAGGGGATGGCGGCCCGGTGCGCCGTATCCCGCCATGTCAGCGAGGTCGGTATCGAGATCGACAAAGAACGCACCGGGAATGTGGCCGCCCTCGTAGGCCGCGCGCCCGGCGCCAGGCTTGTTGAGGTACCAGCGCACATCCGCGATGCGCAGGTTCTCGTCGGTCAGTCGCGCTTTGAGGGCGTCGACGTCGATTAGGCCCATTAGAGCGTCAGTATGAGTGCGCGGGCCGACAGCAAGCTGCGCCTATAATTCGCGCCGCTCCCCGGTGACCTTGAGCCGGGCGAACGCGTTCCGGCGTAGCTCAGTGGTAGAGCGGGCGGCTGTTAACCGCTTGGTCGTAGGTTCGAGTCCTACCGCCGGAGCCACTTTTTTTGGAACCTCGTGTCGCTCCTCCGTGTGCTGTCTAGCGACCCGCTGGCACCAAGAGTGACGCGAGCGATGCCATGTCGGTCACGGTGACGTTCGGCTTGACCGCCGCGCGCGGCGTCGCACCAAAGCCGGCGCGGTCGTGCCGGCGATTGACCCACACCGTACGGAGACCCATCGCCTGGGCGGTTACGTGATCGTGATAGAGGCTCTGTGCGACGTGGACGATGCGCTCCGGCGGCAGGCCTATGCGCTGTAGCGCGAACTCGAAATTGCGCCGCGCGGGCTTGTAGGACCCAACCAATTGGGCGGTGATGCGCCAGGTGAATGGCCGGCCCAATCGTTCGTCGGAGAAATCGAACAGGTCGTTGTCGCAGTTGGTGATCACCGCGAGACCGAAGCGTGTGCGCAGCCGCTCCAGTGCCGCGACCGAGTCGGGGAATGCCGGCCAATCCGCCACCGAACCGCCCAAGGTCGCGCGGGCACTCGCCGGAACCACCGCGCCGCGCTCGGCGATGGTCGCTGCCAGCGCCTCGCGCAGGATCTGGCGATACGGCTGCCACGGCTCTGCCTCAAGCCGGG
This sequence comes from Chloroflexota bacterium, assembly GCA_034666725.1. GTDB lineage: Bacteria > Chloroflexota > Limnocylindria > Limnocylindrales > CSP1-4 > JALYGJ01. Next base: position 2,390 of record JAXDLE010000141.1, on the reverse strand, counting down.
CCTCGTGACGCGCGTATGCCTCGAGCAGCGCGTCGTCGGGCGAGATAGATCCGGCCGCGCCAAGGATCGAGCGCAGGCTGGCGAGGATTCCGCTCTCCCAATCGATGAGCGTGCCGTAACAATCGAAGCTGAGCACCTCCACGGCGGCCCAGTCGATGGCCAAACTTTTCATGCTTGGCCAAAGTATCGGCCGGGAACTGACAGGGTGCTGGTTGCGTTCAGGGGACATGACCCGACATGCCGCACGCCTTGCCCTCATGGCCCTTCTGCTCACAGCCTGCTCGACGGCAGGTCCGTCGCCCAGCCCCGCGCCCAGCCCATCACCAAGCCCTCAGCCTTCGCCCAGCACGGCCTTCTACCTGCGCGCCTGGTACACGCAGGCGTTGCCGCCGCGCCACACCTTCAACTGGCTGGCCATGCTGACAGTCGCTGACGGCGTGCTCCTCGACGGCAACGTCGCGATCGACATGATTTTCCCCGGGCCATTGACCGTGCTGCCCATCGCTCGCCCGATCACACCAGCGGGCATCGCCCAGCTCGTCGACGAGGCGCGCCGCCTGGGCATGCTTTCCGACAAGACCGATTACACCGGTGGCCAGCCGATGCCGGGCGCTCGGCTTGGCCAGGTCCAGCTGATCGTCGACGGCGTCACCTACAACCTGACCGGCAATCCCGACGCGACGATCGTCTGCGTCCGCGCCCCATGTGAGGCGGCGCCCGGTACGCCCGAGGCCTTTGGGGCCTTCTGGCAGGAGCTGGTCATGGCCGGGACATGGCTCGAGCCCGAGCTCGGGCCGGCACAGGAGTTCGTGCCCGATCGCGTCGCGCTGCTGCTTGTGACACCGACAGCCCAGGACTTGCCGAACCAACCGGCCGAGTGGCCATTCGATACTGCCCTTACCGACACGGGCGTCGAGTTTCCAGGGGAGGCGGGCGCACGTTGCGTGACGCTTTCCGGCGACGCTCTCGCGGCCGTCTGGCCGACTCTGCGCGATGGCAATCAGCTGACCGTCTTTGTCGACGACGGGGGCACCCAGGCCGCGGCGATCGTGCGCGTGATCGTACCGGGCGACGAATCGCCCTGCCCGGACGCTGCCTGAGAGCAATTCCCGCACAAACTGGCAGCACCACGGTTTGTGGTGTCACATTGACCGTGGAACTGTAATGCCTCGCGCTGCGGCGCTTTAGCCGGCCAGCACGCGCTGCGTCCGAGCATTTCCGGACCGGTCCCAAGTGACCGGCCTTGAGACGCGGAGGACAGCACGGATGACCTACCGAACAGACGTTGACATTGTTGAACCAGCCGAGCCCGCCTACGTGGCGCCGGCGGCCCCGGCCTATCACGAGACTCGGGTGACGCGCTACGCACAGAACCCGCTGGCGACGGTTGAGCGCCTCATCGTCTTCATCTTCGGCCTGATCGAGGCCGTGATCGTGATCCGCATCATTCTGTTGCTCCTCGCCGCGCGCCAGGGCAACGATGTGGTGCAGTTCGTCTACGGCGTGAGCGAGATCTTCGTCGCTCCCTTCCGAGGCATCCTGCGCATCGATGAAGTCCAGGCCGGCATCGCCGCACTCGACTTCGGCGCAATCGTCGCGCTGGTGTTCTGGGTGATCATCGAGCTCATCGTGATTGCCGCACTGCGCGTGTTCCGGCCGAGCGCGACCGCCTAACCAGGCGCGCAACCCTTTTGTTTTTCAAGCCCGCCGTTCGCGGATCTTCCGAGGCGGCCGCAAGCACGACGTGACCCCGCTCGAGACGAGCGGGGTCACTGAGTGCGCGCAGCAGAGCGCGTGAGCGCTCCTGCGGAGTTCGGGTGGTTTGCGATAATCGGCGTTCGAGGAGGACGCCAACTTGACCGCCACCGGCCTATCGACCAACAAGCAGGAATACCGTCAGCGCCTGGACGAGCAGTCTGACGAGCGCATCGATAGCTGGGCCGCCGAGCTCATGCGTGACATGTCGATCCGTCTGGGGGTGCGCAAGGTCCTGGCCGAGTTGCGTCACGCGATGAAGATCGACGACGCGGTGCTGACGCGGCTCTTCACCGCAGGCGGTGGTCGCGCCGCGGCCGTCGGCAAGACCGCCCAGGGTGAGCTGATGGTGCCGGCGATCTCGCTGCGGTATCTCGTGCCCGGCGCGCGGGCTCTTTTGCCCGACGCGCGCGCAAAGCTCATCGACTACCTGGTCAACTCCTTCGACGAGCTGGTCTACATCTAGGTCCGGCCCCGGACCTGGTCCGGTCCCGGCCGACACACCTATGGCGCGGCTGATCAGCGCGCTGCGCCTCGTTCATCCGTTCCCGTCGCTCCTCAACAGCGCGCTCGTCTTCGGGCTCGCGCTACTGGCCGGCGGCGGCACAGACAGGGCGGCACTTCTCGCCGCCGGC
>JAXDLE010000140.1:0-11931 GCA_034666725.1 Chloroflexota bacterium | reverse complement strand
GGTCCCGATGACCGGGATCTCGAGCTTGCGCGCCTCGGTCACCGCGATGTGCTCGCGCGCCGGATCGATGACGAACATGGCGCCGGGCAAACGGCGCATCTTGCGAATGCCGCCAAGCGTGCGCTGCAGCTTGGTCATCTGCTCCGTGAGCACGCTCGCTTCCTTCTTGGTCAGCCGCTCGAACTCGCCGTTCTGCTGGCGGGCCTCGAGCTGTTCGAGCAGACCCAGGCGCTTCTTGATCGTCACGAAGTTGGTGAGCATGCCACCCAGCCAGCGCTGGTTGACGTACGGCATCTCGGCCCGAGTTGCCTCCTCGGAGATGGGCTCCTGGGCCTGCTTCTTCGTGCCGACGAACAGGATCGTGTCACCGGACGCGACCGTCTGGCGGACGAATTCGAGCGCGGCCTCGAGACCCTTCACGGTCTTGGCCAGATCGATGATGTGGATGCCGTTGCGCTCGGCAAAGATGTAGCGCTTCATCTTCGGGTTCCAGCGGCGGGTCTGGTGACCGAAGTGGATGCCGGCCTCGAGCAGCTGGCGCATGGACACGTTGGGCATTGCCACGGGGAGATGGACCTCCTGAAATTCGGTTGTGCCTCCGCGTGTGTCCTGGTTCCGCAACCTTCGGAGCTTGGGCCCGAAAGGCACCTTGCGGGGAGCAGCACGCGTGTGTGATGGCGCCTTGTGGGCGCTTGCCGCTTGGGCGGCCCGCGAAGTTTACAACGAGTTGACGCGTTGGGCTGCTATGCCGGCTCGAGCGCTCGCAGGTGGCGTATCCGCGGCGTTCCGGTGCGGCGATCAACCACGACCAGGTCCACGCGACGCCTCAGGCCGTGCGGAGCGGTCAGCGCGCGACTCGCTCGGTACAGGTGCACGACCTTGTCACGGTCGACGCGCTCCTCGGGCGTGCCGAAGCGGTCGCTCGTGGCGCTGCGCACCTCGACGAACACAAGCTCCGCCGGCGGCCCTGGATCGATCGCCAGGATGTCGATCTCGTCGCGCCCCACGACGACGTTGCGCCCGAGCAGCCGCCAGCCGCTCAGCACCAGGTGGGCCGCGACCTCATCCTCGGCCAGGCGTCCGGCTTGTTGGCGCGCGGTCTTCACCACGTCAGCGTGGCGACCGGCGCTTATCGGCCGCTTACCAACTAGGCCGCCGCGTCAGGCGGAGATCGGCACCCTGTCGGGCTCGACTGCCGGCGGCGGCAGCAGTTCATCGAGCAGGTCGAACGAGGTCTGCTCACCGGCAAGAACACGCTGTGTGGTGATGAAGGATCGCCGGTGGTGCGGGGTCACGCCTAGGGCAGACATGCCTGCCCGGTGATCGGGCGTGGCGTAGCCAGCGTTGTGCTCCCAGCCGTAGCCGGGGTAGCGCGCCGCGAGCCGTGCCATGAGTCGATCACGCGTCACCTTGGCGATGATCGAGGCGCACGAGATCGCATAGACACGCGCGTCACCATCGATGACGGCTTTGTACGGGCCGGCGTGCTCCTCGAAGCCGCGGATGTGGCGCCCGTCGACGATCACAAAATCGTGCGCGCCCGCGCGCGTGACCGCGCGCTTCATGGCCAGGATGGTCGCGTAGTAGATGTTGATCTGGTCGATCTCGCGCACTGATGCGGCGCCGAGACCCACGGTCAGCGCCTGGCGCAGGATCTTTCGAGCGAGCCGCTCACGCTGAACTGCGGAGAGCATCTTGGAGTCGCGCACGCCGCTGATGAAGCGCTTGTCGAGGGGCATGGCGAGCGCGCAGGCCACGACCGGACCGGACGAAGGGGCGACGCCGACCTCATCGAGGCCGAGGATGATCCGATAGCCATGCTCGCGTTGGAGCTGGTTCTCGAGGCGCCGTGTCGGGTTGAAGACCCCCATCGGCGCGAAGGTTAATCCGTTAGGAGGGCCGGCGCTCCCTGAGGGAAGCGGCCTTGCCGACACGGTTGCGCAGGAAATACAGCTGTGCGCGTCGGGCGACGCCGTGGCGCACGACCTCGATCTTCTCGATGCGCGGCGAATTAACCTTGAAGGTGCGCTCCACGCCGACGCCACTGCGGATAGCGCGGACCGTGATGGAACGCGAGATGCCACCACCGCGCAGGCGCATGACCGTGCCTTCGAAGACCTGGATGCGCTCGCGAGCGCCCTCGCGGACGCGTGCCGAGACCTTGACCGTGTCGCCCGAGCTCAGCTCAGGCAGGTCGGTGCGCAGGTGTTCCGCGGTGATGTCGTCGAGGACGCTCATGGTGACGCTGGCTCTCAGTCCTGGATGGGGCGCGCGCAGATCGGGCGCCAACTGGTGGTCGGGCGGCGGAGTATACATCGGGTGCCCTCTTGAGTCAGTCGCCGGCGAGGTCCGGACGGCGCGACTTGGTCCTGGCACGGGCCTCGTCGCGTTTCCACTGTTCGATCTGGGCGTGATGGCCGCTCACAAGGACATCTGGCACGCGCACGCCCTCGAACTCGGGCGGTCGCGTGTACTGCGGGTACTCCAGCCCGCCCGAGGCGAAGGATTCGTCAATCGGCGATTGCTCGTCGATCGCGCCGGGCAGGAGACGTAGCAGCGCATCGATGATGACCATCGCCGGCAACTCGCCGCCCGAGACGATGTAGTCGCCGATCGAGATCTCGAGATCGACCATCGAGCGGACGCGGTTGTCGACGCCCTCGTAGCGCGGACACACGAACAGTAGGTGGCTGCGGCCGGCCAGATCGCGCGCCAGGTCCTGGTTGAACGGCACTCCCCCGGGATCGAGCAGGATCTTCGTTGTCGCCTGGTCCGCGAGCGCGGCGAGCGCGCCGTGGATCGGCTCGGGCCGCATGATCATGCCTACGCCACCGCCATACGGGTAATCGTCGACGCTGCGGTGGCGGCCCAGGCCCCACTGGCGCAGGTCGTGCGCAGTCAGGCTGGCCAGGCCGCGTTCTAGCGCTCTACCGGGAATGCTCGCTCCGAGCGGCCCCGGGAATAGCTCGGGAAAGATCGTGACGACGTCGATGCGCAGGCCGCTCATTCAGCGATCCCCAGGGCGGCGCCGTCAACGACGATCTGCTTGTTGGGCGGGTCGAGCTTGGTGATCACGGCTGATACGGCAGGCACGAGCGTCTCGCCGCGGGCACCGAATACCACGTAGACCTCCGATTCGCCTACCCGGAAGACTTCGCGCACGGTACCCAGCTCGAGCCCGGTTTCGGTGCTGACGGCACAGCCGACGATGTCATGCCAATAGTAGGTGTCGGCCGGCAGGTCGGTCGAGGACGGAGCGATCTCGAGGTACTTCTCGCGGAGGGCGTCGGCGGAAGGTCGATCGTGAATCTCGCGGAAACGCACCAACAGGCCGGGCCCGTCGCGGTGAGCCGACTCGACGGTCAGCCGCCGATCAGTGCCTTCCGTAAAGAGCACGCTACCCGCCTCGAAACGGGCTTCGTTATCACTCAGGATCTCGACCCGCACGGCGCCGCGCAGGCCCTGCACGCCGCGCACCAGGCCGACCGCCAAGCGGTCGTCGTTCACGGCGCGCGACTAGACGATCTCGAGCGAGATCGACTCCCCTTCACGCGCAGCGACGACCTTGAGCAGGGTGCGCATCGCCTTCGCGACTGAGCCGTTGCGGCCGATGACCTTGCCCATGTCACTCTCGGCGACATGCAGCTCAATCACGCGACCGTCCTGATCATCAACGGCCTTGACCTCGACCGCGTCTGGCTCGTCGACAAGCGCCTTGGCCACGTACTCGACCAGCGATTCAGCTGACATCCTGGTTACTCGGCCTTGGCCGGCAGGACGCCGACGCGGCGGAACAGGCGCTCGACCGTTTCCGACGGGAGCGCGCCGCGCTTCATCCACTCATGCGCCTTGGCCTCATCGACCTTGATCTCGATCGGATCGGTGCGCGGGTTGTAATGGCCGATGGTGTCGAGCGAACGCCCGTTGCGCGCATTACGGCTTTCGGTCACGACAAAGCGATACGTCGGCTGCTTCTTCGCCCCGACACGGTTCAAACGAATGCGGACTGCCACTGGATCTGCGTGAAGCCTCCTTGGGATTGGCCTAACAGGTTACTTCACGTACAGAAAGACGTGGTTGACCTGTTGCCCGGCCTCGGTCGTCGTGATCATCGCCAGATGGCTCAGCGGCGCGAGGAATGGCCCCTGATTCAGGTCATAGTCGACGCGCATATCGGCCGGAACGAGCGTCTCATAGGCGCTGATTGCGGCGGCGATATCGACGAAGACGACTCCGGCATTGGCGGCGCCACCTGCAGTCAACGCTGCCTGGTACTCGGGCCGCGCGGCGAGCGACTGGTCGCGCGTCCGGTCGAGAACGCCGATCACGAAGTCATGCGTGCCAATCAGCAGCCGCCCGCCGGTCACGCTGATCGCCACCGACGTCTCGGGTGCGCCTTCGAACCCGCCGTTTACCGTGATCACGGTCAGCGACGCTGCGCCGTGCTGCTCCTGGTCGAACGTCACGCCACCGCCGAACTGCATGGCGGCATGAAGCAGCGACACGATCTTGTTGACCCGCGCCGTCGCGATCGCATTGTCATCAACAGTGGCGACGAGCCCGAAGTCGGGCGCGCCGGCGAACCCGGAATATGAAACCGACGCATCGACGATGAAGTCGAAGAAGTCCTGCGGTGGCACGCCGAGCATCTGCTGGATCGCGGACAGGTCGAACGGCGCGCTTCCTGCGCTGGCGAGGGGCAGGAGCGTCTGCTCGATGTAGAAGCTGATGTTCTGGCCGACGTCGCGGACCTCCGCGTAGAACAGCGCATCGTGTGGCGCGAGCTCGGCCAGGTCCGTCGAACGGTTAGCCGGCAGTGGCGGCGCGTTCGAGTTGGCGGCCCGCTCGGTGCGCATCGTGAACGCGAGATGGTCGCTCTCTGCGCGAACCTCGCCCAGTACGCGGATGGCGATCGCGTCGAGCATCGCATCGGTCGTGTCCAAGCCAGGCAGCACGCCCATCTGGTCGCGCATCTCCTGGGCTAGGGCGCGACCGTCGAAGTAGAACGTTCCCAGCCGGTCCGCATGGAGCGCCGCCAGCTGCTGGAGGAAGTACTGGTCGTCGGCCAGGCCCGGTGCGCGGTCAGCGCGGGCGTCGAGTGCTGCTTCGAGGTCTTCGATGCGCGCGCTCAGGACCAGCGCTTCGTCCGACCAGGTCAGGCTGACCCTCGTCGCCGAACCAGGGAACTGGCCCGACCAAAGCGTCTGACCCTCATAGGTGACCTGCTGCCAGCCAGCGCCGACGAGGGGCGTAAGCCAGCCCTCCAGGGCCGCCTTCTGACCGTTTTTGACCGTGAAGGCGAAGGTCATCGAGGGAGGCGTGCCCGGTCTCGGGTTCAGAGTCGAGCTGAAGAGCCCGATGTCGCCGCCAAACCAGGGCTTGATGTCGTCCTGCCACGAAACGGCGCCGTCGCTGCGCTCAGAGAGCGACTGGAACGTCTCGTCGATCTTCTGGTCGAACGCCGCCTGGTCGGCGAAGCCCGGGAAGTGGCTCATCAGCTGCGCGAGCAGGTTGTGCTGGTCGCCCGGCAGGTCCTGGCGTAGCTCGAGGTATCCGGCAGTGTTGGAGGGCGCGTAGCGCGCAACCGTCGAGGGCGCCCCAGTCTTGGGCCCGGCGAGGACGAACACCGCACCGAGCAAGCCGACGACGAGCACCGTCGCCAAGCCGACGACAGCCCAGCGCCAGCGGCTGTTCATCGTCATGGGCCCAACCACCGGCGGTGTCGCACTGGGTGGGGGCCCGTCCGATGCCGGAGTTTCGGCTACGACGGTCCCCTCGGCGGCCCCACCGGCTCGGCTGAAGAGCGGCTTGGACTCGACTTGCGTCGGGGTCTCGTCAGGCGATCCCGAAAGGTCGTTGAAGGATGACGGTTCGTGATCGGTCATTGCATAGCCGATGTTATCGGCGGCCGAAGGGCAGCATTCCGCGCCGTCCGGCCGCGCCGCCGAGCTGGCGCATCAGCTTCTTCATCTCCGCGAATTGCTTCAGCAGACGATTCACGTCCTGCAGGCTCGTGCCCGACCCGCGCGCCACGCGCCGCTTGCGGCTGCCGGCGAGGAGGTCCGGATCGCGCCGCTCAGCGACGGTCATCGACTGGATGATCGCCTCGACGCGCTTCATGTCGCCCCGCTCGACGGCCGCCTGTGCCTCCTTGGCCGCGCCGCCCATGCCTGGGATGAGGTCGAGCAGCCCACCGATCGGGCCCATCTTCTTGAGCTGCTGCATCTGACCCAAGAAGTCCTCGAGCGTGAACGCGTTGCGCTGGAGCTTGCGTGCCAGCTCTTCGGCTTCCTTCTGGTCGACGTGCTCCTGGGCCTTCTCGACGAGCGTGAGCACGTCACCCATGCCCAGGATGCGTCCGGCAAGTCGATCGGGATGGAACGGCTCGAGCGCGTCGGTCTTCTCGCCGGTGCCCAGGAACTTCACCGCGAGACCCGTGACCGCGCTGATGGACAGCGCCGCGCCGCCCCGGGCGTCGCCATCGATCTTGGTCAGGACGAGTCCCGTGACAGGGGCCGCAGCGGCGAACGCCTGGGCCACCGCGACCGATTCCTGGCCGGCCATCGCGTCGACCACCAAGAGCGTCTCGGCCGGCTCGAGCGCTTTCGAGAGGACGCGGATCTCGTCGAGCAGCGCCTCATCGACAGACGTGCGCCCAGCGGTGTCGAGCACGACCGTGTCGCGGCCGCTCTTCTTTGCCTCGGCGACTGCGCCGCGGCCGATGTCGATCACCTTGGTGTCCTGGGGGGCGCGGTAGACCGGGACATCGATCTGCTGGCCGAGAGTCTGGAGCTGATCGGCCGCGGCGGGTCGGTAGGGATCGGCCGCGACGAGCAGCGGCCGGCGGCCCTGCTTGACCAACTGCCGGGCGAGCTTGGCCGCGGTCGTCGTCTTGCCCGAGCCCTGCAGGCCGACCAGCATCAACACTGCCGGCGAGCCTGTCAGTCGGAACGTCCGATCACCCGCACCGAGGATGGCGGTCAGCTCGTCCTGGACGATCTTGATGACCATCTGGCCGGCGTTGACGCTCTCGAGCACGTCCTGGCCGACCGCCCGCTCGCGCACCCGCGCAACGAAATCCTTCACGACGCGGAAGTTGACGTCGGCCTCGAGCAGGGCGAGGCGCACCTCGCGCATCGCGCCATCAACGTCCGCCTCGGTGATGCGGCCGCGGCCGGTCAGCTTCGATAGGACGCCGCGCAGTCGCTCACTCAGGTCATCAAACATGTATTCGAGAGTATCGGACCTCACCTCCGCAACGGCCCTGCGGGGCCGTGCTGCGCGCCCTCGGTCCGATGCCGCAAGGCGCGGCAGCCATCCTTGGGCTTGCGTACCCTCCCGAGATGGCCGCCGAGCCCCTCCTCGACCCCAAGTTTCCGCCACCCGATGAGCGACCCACGCCATCGCTCTGGCGGAACAGCGCCTTCCAGCGCGTGTGGGCGGCGGCGACTGTCTCGATCTTCGGCTCGCTGGTGTCGCGCGTCGCCATCCCCTTCGTCGCGATCATCAACCTCCACGCCGACTCGGTTGGAGTCGCTCTCGTGCGCAGCATGGAACTCGTCGCGGGATTGGCGTTCGGCCTCGTGGCCGGCGCCTGGGTCGATCGCCTGCGCCGCCGGCCGGTGATGATCTGGGCAGATCTCGGGCGCGCGGCGCTGCTGGGATTGGTGCCGCTGGCCTGGCTGGGCGGCTGGCTGTCACTGCCCCTGCTGTTGGTCGTCACCCTGCTGACCGCCGTGCTGACCACGTTCTTTGACGCGGCCGACAACGCTTTCCTGCCGACGATCGTTCCGCGCGCGGACCTCGTGCGCGCCAACGGCGCGTTGACGGCGTCGGGATCCGTGTCGGAGTTCGCGGCGTTCGGCTCGGCGGGCTTCCTGGTACAGCTGCTGACGGCGCCGATCGCCATCCTGGTCGACGCCGCGAGCTTCGTTGTCTCGGCCGTGTTGCTGATGACGATCCGCACCCGCGAGGTGCCGCCGCCGGAGAAGTCTGAACGTGGACCGGTGTTACGCGAGATCGCCATCGGGCTGCGACTGGTGCTGCACAACCCGATCCTGCGGGCCACGACCCTGGCATCAATGGCCACATCGTCAATGTGGGGCGTCTTCGGCGCCATCTATTTCCTGTTCGCGATCCAGGACCTGGGTCTTGATGCCGCCGCGATCGGCGTCGTCGCCGCGGTCGGCGGAGTCAGTTCGCTGTTTGGGGCCCTTTTGACGCCGCGCCTGACGCGACGCTTTGGCGTCGGCCGAGTCCTCCTGGGCGGCGTTCTGTTCGGCATGCTCGGCTCTTACTTCATCCCGCTGGCACCGGCGGGCGCGCCGTTGCTCGCGATGGCACTGTTGATCGGCCAGCAATTGACCACAGATCCGGCGATGACCGCCTTCGACATCACCGACACCTCGATTCGCCAATCGATCGTCCACGACCGTCAGCTCGGCCGCGTCAACGCGACCGTGCGGGTTGCGATTCTTCTGGCGCAGCTATCGGCCACGCTGTTGGCAGGCTTTCTGGCACTTCAGATCGGGCTGCGGACGATGCTTTTCCTGGGCCCGACGATTGGACTCCTGGCGGTGCTCGCGATCTGGTTCTCACCAGTCCGCAAGATCCGCCGGATGGAAGACCTCGCCCCGGCCGATCAGCCGTTCTCCGGCTAGGCGAAGAGCGCCTCGACAAACGCGTTGGGCGAGAACTCCAGAAGGTCGTCCATCTTCTCGCCCACGCCGACAAACAGGACCGGCACGTCGAGCGCGTCCTCGATCGCGAACGCGATGCCGCCGCGCGATGTGGTGTCGAGCTTCGTGAGCGCGATGCCGGTCAGCCCTGCGGCCTCGTGGAAGGCGCGCGCCTGGATCAGGCCGTTCTGGCCAGTGGTGGCATCGAGCACGAATAGAACCTCGGGCTGCGCGTCCGGGAGCCGCTTGCCTATCGTGCGCCGGATCTTGGCCAGCTCGTCCATGAGGTTGCTCTTCGTGTGCAGTCGCCCGGCGGTGTCGATCACCACGACATCGCTGCCGCGCGCGGCGGCGGCATCCAATGCGTCGTAGACGACCGCGGAAGGATCGGCGCCGGCGGCGTGCGCTACGAGAGGCAGGTCGGCGCGCTTGGCCCACACCTCGAGCTGCTCGATTGCGGCAGCGCGAAAGGTGTCGGCCGCAGCGAGCAGGACCTTGGCGCCGAGCGACTTGAAGCGCTGGCCGAGCTTGGCCACGGTCGTCGTCTTGCCGGTGCCATTGACACCAACGACCAGGACCACGGCGGGCGTGCCACCGCCCGGAATGCGCGGCCAGCCGGTCGTCTGGCGGGGCGCAAAGAGGCCGATCAGCTCGTTCCTCACCGCGAGCTCGGGTTCCATGTCGCGTCGGGCACGGGCACCCTCGACGACTCGTGCCGCCAACGCCGCGCCCATGTCGGCGGCAATGAGCGCTTCCTCGATCTCGTCCCACGTCTCGTCGTCGAGCGGCCGGCCCAGGGCCTCGCGCAAGCGGCCGACGAACGTTTGGCGCGTCCGCGCCACGCCTTGATCGAGGTCGCTCAATTCAGGACTTTGGCGCGCTTGTCCGCATTCGCCTTGCCGTTGCCTCCGCCATCGCCGGCCATCGTGTCCGGCCCGTGGCCGTTCTCGGTGCCGTTGCCATTGGCGCTGGGCAGGCGCATCGACACGACTCGGCTGACAGCATCGTCGCCCAGGGTTACGCCGTAGAGCGCGTCGGCGGCCTCGATGGTGCCCCGGTTGTGAGTGATCACGATGAACTGGGTCTGATGAGCCAGTCCGCGCAGAGCGCGTGCGAAGCGGCCGACATTGGCCTCGTCGAGCGCGGCGTCGACCTCGTCGAGCACGCAGAACGGCACGGGCCGAACCTCGAGCATCGCCAGCAGCAGGCTGACCGCTGTCAGCGCGCGCTCGCCACCCGAGAGCATCTGCAGCGGCTGGCGCTTCTTGCCCGGCGGCCGGGCATGGATGTCGATGCCGGTCGTCGACAGGTCGTCCGGCGCGGTGAGCGACAGCTGCGCCTCGCCGCCGCCAAAGAGCTCGGTGAAGCGCCGCGCGAAGGCATCCTCGAGTGCCGCGAAGGTGGCGCGGAACTGGTCGTTGATGAGCGCGCCGAGCGAAGCGATCAGGTCGCGCGTCGACGTGATCGCCGCTTCCATATCCATGCGCTGCGCCTCGAGCCCCTCGAGACGTTCGCGCAGCTCCGCGTATTCCTCGACGGCGAACGGATTGCCGGCGCCGAGCTCGTGGAACCTCCGACGCAGGCTGGACAGCTTGCCGGTCGAGATTCCATCGGGAGCCGCCTTATCGGCCGACCAGCGTTCGAGCGTCCGGGTGAGCAGCTCCTCGAGCGCGTGCGCGTCCGCGTCCTGCGTTACCGGCGCGTCTGCATCTCCGGCCGAGCGTGTCAGGGCAGCCGTGCCGTCATCGCCAATCGCGGCGAGCTCCACCAGCAGGGCCTCGCGGCTCTGGTCGAGCAGCAGCCTGGTCTCGAGCGCACGCACCTCGGCCGCGCGGCTCCGTGCCTCGTGGTCGCGCAATGCCTCGCGCGCAGCCGCTGCTCGTGTCTCAGCCGCGGTCAGGTTGGCGCGCTCCGCGGCGCCGCCGGCGTACGCGGCCTCGAGGCCTGCGGCAGCGTCGGCATCGGCCTTGATCGCCAGCTCGAGCTTCGCGGCAAGCTGGGCGCGCCGTTCTGTCAGCTCGGCGTCGCGCACCGCCGTGCGCTGCGTCTCCGCGGCGATGTCGCGCAGCCGCGCCTCGTCCAGCGCGAGCGTCACCTCGGCGCGCCTACGTGCCTCCAGGGCCACGTTCGCCCCGGCTGCGTGCGTCGCGATCTGGCGGCGCAGGTCGGCAGCCCGTTCGCGCAACTCGGCGGCACGTTTGGCGCTCGCCTTCGGCGCGGTACCTGTGGCCGAGGCGCCCGACGCCGCCTCGAGAGTGGCGATGTCCGCGGTCATGCGGCCCACAAGATCACGCAGCGTGGAAGCGTCGGCCTCGAGTCGTTCGAGCTGCGAATTCTGCCATGTCGATTCTCGGACCAGCTGCTCTACGCGGCGCTGCGCGAGGCGTTCCAATTCCTCCGCCGAACGCCGCTGGCGCCGCGCCGCCTCGTGGCGCGTGTTGGCCGCAGGGACGGCATCCGCCACTTTCGTCGCGTCCTCTGTCGCGCGCTTGGCCGCGTCGCGCAGGCGTGCGAGTGTCGTCTCGAGCTCCTGCAGCTGCTTTGCCTGCGCGTCGCGCTGGGCGCGCTGCTCCAGCACCGACTCCGTGGCAGCAAGCTGAACCAGCCCGTCGTCGGCGACCACCTCGCCTGCGAGCGTCACCGCCCGCCACCCCTGGGGCAGAGCGGACCGAACTTTGAGCGCGGCCGCCAGGTCGGGCAGCCAGACGACACGCTCTATCAGTCGTGTGACCTGGGATTGAGGATCGCGTCGGATCGCGTCACTCAGCCGGCCGCCTCCGGCCGCGTTCGCCGCGTCGATGATCTGCGTCTGCGCCGCCGCCGGCGTCGGACGCGCGGCAGCGCCGGACACCGCGAGGCTGCCGCGCCGTGCCGCCAGAGCCGTGACCGCTGCCTCGTCCACCAGGAACGCGCTCGCCGCCGCTCCCAGCGCCACGGAGACAGCGTTGCGGAAGCGCGGCTCGATCTCCAACCCCTCGGCCAGGAGCGCACCACCCCGCGCCCGAGCTGCGCGGGCGAGGCCGTCGTCACTGAGCGCGCCCAGGGCCGCGTCGAGCGCAGCCAGCCGTCCCCGGACGGCCGCTACGTCGGACTCGGCTTCGGCGAGGCGCGCCTGGGCGTCAGTCCTCGCCAGGAGCGCTGCATCCGCCATCCTGCGGGCCGTCGCGACCGCTTCGCCCGCAGCCTTCTCTTCCCTGCTGACCGTATCGAGGCCGCGCTCGGCGTCGGCAAGCTCCTTAACGGCTGCCAGGCG
>JAXDLE010000139.1:0-8809 GCA_034666725.1 Chloroflexota bacterium | reverse complement strand
CGCGAGCAACTTCGTGCTGGGCGACGCCTACATGCGCCAGAACCAGTTCGGCGCGGCCAAGATCGCGTTCGATCGCGGCGACGAGATCGCCCAGGTCACCGAGCAGCGCATCTTCCGACCATCGATCGCCGCGTACCTGCGCTCGCTCGCGGCGAGCATGGGCGACCATCGCCTGGGCGACAAAACGTTCGACCAGGCGATCGAGGACGCGCGCGAGATAGGCGACCTCTGGGGTGAGGCGACGATCATCTGGAAGCGCGCCGAGACCGAATTCAAGAGGCCGGCCGAGCAGCGCAACGAGCAGCAGATGCTGGCCGACTACGAGACCGCGTACAGGTCGTTCGAAGAGATGGGCGCGCGACCGTTTTGGGCGCGCCTGCTGCGCGACTGGGGCCATGCCCTCCTTGCGACGGGCGCAAGCGACGAGGGTCAGGCCAAGCTGCGCTCTGCGTTGGCGGAACTCGACGCGCTCGGCATCAAGGCCGAGGCAGAATTGGTGCGGGCGGAGCTCGCCGCCTAGCTGGGTTCCTTGCGGCCCGTTACGGAGCGGCGCAAGCGGTCTGCGCCACCAGCGATGCTCGCTCCGGCTGCGCCGACCATTCGCTTTGCTTGATCGAGGGCCGCCGCCGGGCCGCGCACGATGTCCTCGGCCGCTTCGATGGTGGCACGCAGCGACTGCAGACTGCCGTCGGCCTCGTCGAGCAATGCGTCAACCCGCTCGACACGCGGCTGCAGCTCGGCCGAGACGCGATTGAGGTTGATCGCGGCCTGCCGCAGCTCCTTGAGGGTCTGCGGGATGTCGGTATTGACGACACCGAGTGCCTCGTTCGCGGACTTCGTGACCGCGCGCACGTCGCGCGCCAAACGCCAGAGAGCAATCGCGGCGATCAGCGCGGCCAACGCGATAGAGCCGAGCGCGACGCCGGCCGCGATGGCGACGATGAGATTCACGTTCTCGGGTGTCACCGTTCGCTCCGGGTCGCCGCCATCACGCTCGCCGCGACGATGATCAGGATGCCGACCCACGACAGCAGCGACGCGTAGAGCAGGCCGAAGTCACCGATTGCCAGCGGGTCGCCCAGGCGCGCCCCCAGCGCCTGCCCGGCATACGCACCGAGGATTGCCGCGAGACCGATGAACGCGAGGCGAAAGCCGGCGTAGCCGCGTATGAGCAGGTACAGCCCGGTATGGAAAAGGCCGACCAGCACCGATAGGACCGGCGCCGGCGCGATCTCAGGCACTGGGGATCTCCCAGGCGACCTTAGGCACGGGCTATCCGACCGCCGCCGATGACCTCTTCGCCGTCATAAAAGACCGCGGCCTGGCCGGGCGCGGGCGCCCAGGTTGGCGCGTCGAGTCGGACCTCCCAGCCGTCACCGCGGCGTCTGACCGTGCCCGGTGCCGGTGTCGCACGATGTCGAATGCGGACACTCGTCCTGAACTGATCATCAGGCGGGTCGCCGGCAATGAACGAGACGCGCTCCATCGCGAACTCGTCGCGGTAGAGATCCTCGCGCCGGCCCAGGGTGATGACATTCGCCTGTGCGTCGATCGCGCTGACATAGCGTGGCTCACCCAACGCGACCCCCAGGCCGCTGCGCTGGCCGATCGTGTAGGCCGCGGCACCGCGGTGCTGACCCACTTGCCCGCCGTCCGCGTCGAGCAGTGGGCCGGGCGTCTCGGCCCAGCCTGCGCGCGTCTTGAGAGCGTCGCGGTAGTCGCCACCGGGCACGAAGCAGATCTCCTGGCTCTCGGGCTTCTCGGCGGTGACGAGGCCGTGCCGCCGCGCGACGTCACGCACCTGCGGCTTGGTCAGGTCGCCCAGCGGGAACATCGTGTGCGCCAGCTGGTCCTGGCGCAGGCCGTACAGGAAGTACGACTGGTCCTTTCCCGTGTCGAGTCCGGTCAGCAGTCGGTAGCGCCGCCCTCCCGGAGCGTCGGCATCTTCGAGCGCGTCAACCCGGGCGTAATGGCCGGTTGCCACCGCGTCGCAGTCGAACTGGCGGAGCGCCTTGCCGAGCAGTGCGCCGAATTTGACGTACGAGTTGCAGTCGACACACGGGCTGGGCGTGCGGCCGTCGAGATACGCCTCAAGGAACGGCTGCATGACCCCGGCACCGAACTCGCGCTCGAGGTTCAGGACGTAGAACGGGATGTCCAACTGGCTGGCGACCCGGCGCGCGTCATCGGCGGCGTCAAGTGAGCAGCAGCTCTTCTTGAACTCGCTGTATGAGTCGGCGACATCATGGAGACGCATCCAGACGCCGACCGTCTCGACGCCCTGCTCGGCCAGCAGTGCCGCCGCCACCGAAGAGTCCACCCCACCCGACATGGCGACGAGGACTCGCTGACGCCTCCCCTCGGCAGTCGGCCTCTGGCCGCTGCTGCGCGCGAAGCGGTCGGCTCCCGTCGTTCCGACCGTGTCCGCCCGTCTCTTGCGGCTAAGCACCGACCTGTTCCCCGAGCGGGTCGAGCACCAGCGCCGTTGTCGCGTTGCGCAGTCGGCTGATGGTCTGCGGCACCACGGCAACCGCATGGTCGATGTCCGCGGCGGTTGTCGTCCGGCCGAGCGTCAGGCGGAGCGAGCCGCGCGTCTCCTCTTCCGGGTAGCCGAGGGCGGTCAGGACATGCGACGGCTCGGTCGAGCCGGTCGTGCACGCCGCTCCCGTCGAAGCCGCTATCCCGGCCAGGTCGAGGTTCAGGATGAGCGCCTCGCCGTCCGTCTCGCGCGCAATCACGCTCAGGTGACCGGGCAGTCTCTTTCGCGGATGGCCGGTCAGCTCGACGTTGGGCATCGCTATGAGCGCGTCGCGCAACCGATCGCGCAGGCCTGCGAGCCGCGGCGCCACCTCGGGCAGCTCGGCCCGCGCCAGCTCGTATGCGACCGCCATGCCATAAGCGCCGGCGACGTTCTCGGTCCCGGCGCGCCGGAAGCGCTCCTGTGACCCGCCGTGCACCTGCGGCAGCAGGATCGTGCCGTGGCGCAGGTACAGCGCGCCCATGCCCTTGGGTCCCTCGAACTTGTGCGCGGCGATCGACAGCAGATCGACGTCCATGTCCTGCACATCGATCGCCAGGTAGGGCGCAGCCTGCACCGCGTCGACGTGAATGACCACGCCCCGGTGGGCGCGCACGCGGCGCACCAGATCGGCGAGCGGCTGGATGGTGCCGACCTCGTTGTTGGCGAGCATCAGCGACACGAGGATCGTGCGATCGGTGATCGCGCTGTCGAGCTGCTCTGGATCGACCCGCCCGTAGCGATCGACCGGGAGCACGACGATCTCGAAGCCGAACTTCTCGAGATGGCGCAGTGAGTGGAGCACCGCGTGGTGCTCCACGGCGCTCGTGATCAGCCGGTTGCCGCGCCCCTTGCCCGCCCACGCGACACCTTTGAGCGCGAGGTTGATCGCCTCGCTGCCGCCGCCGGTGAAGATGATCTCGCGCGGCTGCGCGTTGAGCCCGCGGGCAAGGCACTCGTGCGCCTCATCGAGTGCAGCGCGTGCCTTTCGGCCGTGGCCGTGGACCGACGATGGGTTGCCGAAATCGCTCGTGAGCAGCGGCATCATCGCGTCGAGGACCTCGCGCCGCAGCGGCGTCGTCGCAGCGTGATCCAGGTACACGGACATGGCGGGCATTCTAGGCCGCCTCACTCAGCCGACGAGGTCGCGCGCTCCTCTCGCCGGCGATCGTCGTACTCTCGACCGGCCTCGCGTCGTCGGTCGTGCTGCGACAGCGCTCGCTTGCGCAGTCGCAGACTGAGTGGCGTCACCTCGACGAGCTCGTCGGCGGCGATGAACTCGATCGCGCTCTCGAGTGTGAGCGGCGGAGGCGGCGTCAGCCGCAGCATCTCGTCGTGAGAGTGGGTGCGGATGTTGGTCAGCTTTTTCTCTTTGGTCGGGTTGACGTCCATGTCGTTGGGTCGGGCGTTCTCGCCGATGACCATGCCCTCGTAAACGGCGACACCCGACCCGATCAGGAGCGTCGAGCGCTCCTGCAGGTTGAACAGCCCGTACGCATTCGATTCGCCCGCCCGATCGCTCACGAGGACGCCGCTCGTGCGGTGGGTGACCTCCCCTGCCCACGGTCCGTAGCCCGCGCCGATCTGGTGCATGAGCGCGGTGCCGCGCGTCTCGGTAAGCAATTGCCCGCGATAGCCGACCAGGCCGCGTGTCGGGATGATGAACTCCATCCGCGTCCGGCCATCGGCGTCGGTCGACATCAGTTCCATGCGTGCCTTGCGGTCGGCCAGCGACTGGCTGACTGGGCCGATGAACTCAGGCGGGATGTCCACCGTTATCCGCTCGTACGGCTCGTGCGTCTCGCCGTCAACCTCGCGCAGCAGCACTTCTGGACGCGAGACCTGCAGCTCGAAGCCTTCGCGGCGCATCTGCTCGATGAGCACGGCCAGCTGGAGCTCGCCCCGGCCGCGCACCTCGAACGTGTCGGGCGACGCGGTCGGCAGGACCTCGATCGAGACGTTACCCAGCACCTCGCGCTCGAGGCGCTCCTTGATCTGGCGGCTGGTGACGAACTTGCCCTCGCGGCCGCTGAGCGGCGAGGTATTCACGCCGAACGTCATCGACAACGTCGGCTCGTCCAGGTCGAGCCGCGGTAGCGGGCGTGGATCACCCGGCTCGGTGATCGTGTCGCCGATGGTCACGTCGGGAATGCCCGCGACGGCGACGATCTCGCCGGGACCAGCATCGGCGATCTCGACACGCTCGATTCCCTTGGCCGTGGTCAGGTTGGTGACCGTGCCGGTCAGGGTCACGGTCCGATCGGGATCGACCGTGCCATCGGGCTTCTCCGGCTCCGCGCGC
This sequence comes from Chloroflexota bacterium, assembly GCA_034666725.1. Lineage (GTDB taxonomy): Bacteria > Chloroflexota > Limnocylindria > Limnocylindrales > CSP1-4 > JALYGJ01. Next base: position 3,989 of record JAXDLE010000139.1, on the reverse strand, counting down.
ACGACAGAGATGCGCTGGCCCTTCTTGATCGATCCGTTCCAGATTCGGCCGACGGCCATCCGGCCAACGTAGTCGTTGGCGCTCAGGTTCGTTACCAGAAGCTGCAGCGGGTGGTCGGGCTGGTAGGTGGGCGGCGGGGTGGTCGCCACGAGGGAATCAAAGAGGGGCCGAAGATCGGTGCCCGGCTTGGTCAGGTCAGTTGTGGCGGTGCCGAGCTTGGCGTTTGTGTAGAGCACCGGGAAGTCGAGCTGGTCGGCGTCCGCGCCCAGGTCGATGAACAGTTCGTAGATCGCGTCGAGGACTTCCTTGGGCCGCGCGTCCTGGCGATCGATCTTGTTGATCGCTACGACCGTTGGCAGGCTGCGCGCCAGCGCTTTGCTAAGGACATAGCGCGTCTGGGGGAGCGGCCCCTCTGCCGCGTCTACGAGCAGAAGAATCGCGTCGACCATGAGCAGTGTTCGCTCGACCTCGCCACCGAAGTCGGCGTGGCCCGGTGTGTCGACGATGTTGAGCCGGATCCCGTGGCTGGGGTCGTTGGTCGGGTGGTATTCGACCGTCGTCTGCTTGGCGAGGATCGTGATGCCCTTCTCACGCTCGAGATCGCCCGAATCGAGGACGCGGTCAACTACCTCCTCGTTGGCGCGGAACACGCCGCTCTGGCGGAGCATCGCGTCGACGAGCGTGGTCTTGCCGTGGTCGACATGGGCGACGATGGCGAGATTGCGCAGGTCGTCGCGCGTGGCGCGGGCAGGGCGGGACGTTGTCGCGGAGGTAGTCATCGGGAGTCCTGATTGTCCCACGAAACGGGCAACGGCTACGATCGCGCCTCATGACCGTTGCCGCCGTCATCCTCTTCCACAGCGCTGAAGGCCCGCTCGCGGACGCCGGCGGCCGGGCCGCAGCACGGCGGATTGTCGAGTCAGCGTGGGCCGGCGGCGCGACGCCCATCGTGGTGGTCGCGTTCGACCCGACAGGTGCTGTCGCGGCCGCGTTGGCGGGTTCGCCCGCGGTCCTGGCTGAGCCGGCGCCAGTCGAGGGTGGGCCGGTCGCTCAGATCGCGCGCGGCATCGACGTTGCGGCCGCGCAGGTCACAGAAACTGACGCCGCCTTCATCTGGCCCGGACGCCTGGTGTGGGCGGACGCCGAGACAGTCACGACGTTGATCGAGGCACATGGGGCGCGGCGCGAGTCGATCCTGCGGCCGAGCTACGGCGACGAGGACGGCTGGCCCACTCTCGTTCCGATGACAATGCTGCCACTACTGCGCGCTCAAGCGGCCAACCTGATGCCCGACGAGATTCTGGCCGCGACCGTCGCCGCCGGGGCAAAGGTCGAGTCGATCGACATGGGCGACCCCGGCGTGACTTACGACATCTCTACGCCGTTCGATTCACTGCCGCCCTACCAGGGACCGGCCGAACCTGGCGCCGGCATGCCACCCGAATGGGGCGCCGCAGCGGCAGAGATGCCCGACGACTCGCCCCTCGAAGGCCCCGCCCTGGCCCCCTACTCGCAAGCCTCGGACGAAGGCGACTGATTCGGCGATTTCGATGAACTCCGATTTCTCTCTCGAGATAGTGAGTCAAGAGTTCGGAAGCCCCACAGACTTCTCGGCTCACGGCAGATTGCGGGCCCAAATAGCTGGGACGATCGTGACGTCCGAGGCACCGGAATACGGCATCACCCAATCGGCCTTATCGCTTTTGCGGAGCCTTGACCCTGTGGGGCCGGCTGAACGTCCCGCATTCGGTCCTCTGTCTGCCTACTTCCTGTTGGGACACGACTGCGGCTTCCCGATCGGCCTTGGCTGCACCAATTTCGGCACGGACTGGGCGGTTCGCCACGACGGCGATCATGTCGTGCTGTCCGACGCTTACACAATCGACATGACCGGCGATCCGCCGGAGTTCCGATCACGTCGTTTCGATGTCGACGTCCGGATACTCCTGACTCTCTATCGCGAGACCGTCGTCCGTTTTGCCAGGGAAGCCCGCGAGTTCTACTTCGTGGATGGAACGCATGGGTCGGACATGCCGGACCTGGACAAAGGCTTCTGGGCCGAGTTCGATTCGCGCCTCGAACGCGCCGAGGGCGCGTCCGACTAGCTCTTCGGTTTAGCAGGCGCCAGCTGGAGGCCGAGCTCGGCCAGTTGCGCCGGCTCGACCGGTGAGGGAGCACCCAGCATCAGGTCGGCGCCCGTGCCCGTCTTGGGGAACGCCTGGACCTCGCGGATGTTCGACTGGTTGGTGAGCAGCGCGATCCACCGGTCGATGCCCAACGCGATACCGCCGTGCGGCGGCGCGCCATATTCGAAGGCATCCAGCACCGCGCCGAACTTCGCGGCCTGAGCCTCGACGGAGTGGCCCTGCAACAGGAATGACTTCTCGAGCAGGTCGTGCTTGTGGATGCGAACCGATCCGCCGCCCAGTTCCCAGCCGTTGAGAGCGAGGTCGTGCTGCAGTGCGCGAGCGCGGCCGGCCGGATCGGACGGTGATGACTTCAGCAGGTCGCCCGAATCGGTCGTGAGCAAGACCTCGTCTTCCGGATCGACGCCGCTGAACGGGTTGTGAGTCGCGTCCCAGCGGTTGTTGTCGGCGTCCCATTTGTACATGGGGAAGCCGTAGATCCAGACGTAAGACAACTCGTCCTTGTCCTTTATGAGCCCCAGCCGATTGGCGACGTCGATGCGCACATCGCCCAGCGCTTCCTGGCAGTGAATGTCCGCGTCCGCAACGATAAGCACCAGGTCGCCCGGTGAGGCACCGGCCGCGGCGACGATCTGCTCCGCGCGGCCCTCCCCCAGGAACTTGAGCACGGGCGAAGAGACCGATCCGTCCGATCCGACCGACAGGTGGACCAGCCCCTTGGCGCCCCCCTTCTTGGCGACGTTCGTGAGCTCGTCGACCTGGCCGCGCGACGCGCCGCCCATGCCTGGCGCCGCGAAACCGAAGACTCGGCCGCCGGACGCAAGGACGTTGTCGAACACGCTGAAGCCGCTGCCCTGGACGACCTCGCCCAGGTCCTTGAGCTCCATCTCGTAGCGGATGTCGGGCTTGTCCGAACCGAAGCGGTCGATCGCCTCGCGGTATGAGAAGCGCGGGAATGGCGACATGCGGATCTTGCGTTCGGGCACGACTGCGCGGGTCGCTTCGGTGACCGCGGCTTCGACGAACGACATCACGTCTTCCTGGTTGACGAAGCTCATCTCGATGTCGAGCTGCGTGAACTCGGGACCGCGGTCGGCGCGCGAGTCCTCGTCGCGCATGCAGTGTGCGATCTGGTAGTACCGATCGAAGCCCGCGACCATGAGCAGCTGCTTGAGCTGCTGGGGCGACTGCGGCAGGGCGTAGATGTTGCCGGGCTGGACGCGTGACGGGACGATGAAGTCGCGTGCACCTTCCGGCGTCGACTTGATGAGGAGGGGCGTCTCGACCTCGACGAAGCCCTCGCGGTGGTGGATCTCGCTCAACGCCTTTAGCAGCTTCGAGCGCAGCACCATGCGGTGGTTGATGCCCTCGCGGCGCAGGTCCAGGTAGCGGTACTTGAGGCGGAGCGACTCGTCGGTGTCTTCCGGCTCGTTGATTGGGAAGGGCGGCGTCTTTGCGGCGGATAGCACCTCGACTGATGAGGCGCGCAGCTCGATCTCGCCCGTCGCCAGCTTGGCATTCTCTGTTCCTTCACGTCGGCGCGCGACAGCGCCGCGGACGCGCAACACGAACTCGTTGCGCACGTCGCTTGCCTGCTTGTGCGCGTCCGGTGATTCGGCCGCGTCGATCACGATCTGCGTCAAGCCATGGCGGTCGCGCAGGTCGATGAAGATGAGCTGGCCCATGTCGCGCCGGCGGTTGACCCAGCCGGCAAGGGAGACTTCGGTACCGACGTCAGTCGCGCGCAGTGCGCCGCACGTGTGTGTCCGGTACGCGGTGGTCAGGGCAGCGCCAGTTGGAGTCGGGGCCTCGGGGCTCATGGGCCGGTTATCGTAGCCGACC
>JAXDLE010000138.1:0-18048 GCA_034666725.1 Chloroflexota bacterium | reverse complement strand
AGGTAGACGCCCGGGTACGCGTCGAGCCGGCTGAACTCGAGGCGCTCGGCCCGCTTGGTGTTCTGGACGCCGGCACGGCGCAGGTTGTCGAGGATGCTGGTCACGAACTGGCCCGAGTCCGGCGCCGACGGCGGTGGCTCGGCGACGTCGTCTTCGGGCCCAGTTCGCAGGACCCGATGGGGCGACAGGCTCTCGACCGTGAATGGGCCAGACACGCGGAGGATCTTGCGGTCCTCATAGGGTCGGTCGAAAAGTGTCTCGGTCTCGGCGTGGCGGGCGATCGCGGCGTCGACGTCAGCGCGGGCCATTCCTTCGCTGATGTCGGGATTCTGGGCGATCGACTTGAGGGTTACATGTGGCACGCGCTCGTAAACGAAGCCGCGGCGGACATCGCCGTTCGTCGGCGGTAGAAGCGCCGGCGGCGCTTGGGCGGCCAGGTCCGCCTCCTTGCGGATGCCGGCCTCGGAGTCGGCAAGGATGTAGTACGGGTACTTTGCCGCCATAAGGCGCGAGCGCGCTAGGGAGAGGGCGACGCGGCTGGTATCGATCGTGATCCAGCGCCTGCCCGATTGCTCAGCAACATAAGCGGTTGTACCCGAGCCACAAGTCGGGTCAAGCACAAGATCTCCGGGATCCGTAGTCATTTGCAGGCAGCGCGCAACGACTTTCGTATAGGTCTGGACGATGAAAATCTTGTCAGCGGCGAACGTGCTCTCCTTTGTGTCGCCCCACCAGCCTGTGAGGGCAACAACAGGAAAGTCGTCAGCAAATCGTCTGTAGGTCAGCGTCTTGCCCACGCCCTGAAGCCGCCCAGCGGCGGCCAGGCGACCCATTCCCTCACGATTCGTCTTCCAGAAGGTCCCTCGCGATGGAAGCCACGTGGCACCGTGGAACGGTACGGGAAACGCCGAATCTTGACCGCCACTCTGACTGATCATCGCGCCTGTGAGGTAACGGCGCCCTTCCACATCGCCTGCCGCCAGTTCCGTTCGCGATAGCTGCCGCGTAGAGCCGTCCGCTTCCTCGATCCAGTTGTATGCGCTGTCCATCGTTGCCCTTGAGCGATCTTGGTAGAGTTGCCGATACTTGAGCTGACCGGCATCCTTCGCGTACCAAATTAGGTAGTCGTGGATTGTGTCGAGGTATTCCCCTCCCTTTCCTGCGGTCTTGACGAAGGGGATTTCGGCGACGATGTTCGAACTACCAAATACCTCATCTAGCACCGAACGTACAAGGTGAACGTTTTCGGGACCGATCTGTACAAAAATTGAGCCCGAATCGGTAAGCAAGTCACGGGCGACGGCGAGCCGGTCGCGCAGGTAGCTCAAGTACGAGTGGATGCCGAGCTCCCAGGTGTCCCTATACGCTCGGACCTGCTCGGGCTGGCGCGTCAGGTCGGTGTCTTTGCCGTCACGCACGTCGCGCGTGCGCGTCGAGACTTGCCAGTTCGAGCCGAACTTGATGCCATAGGGCGGGTCGACGTAGATGGTCTGGACTTGGCCCTTTAAGCCCTCCTTCTCGGCCAGGCTGGCCATGACCAGCAGCGAGTCACCCAAGATCATCCGGTTGGTCCACTTGCCCGCGTGGCGGTAGAAGTCGACCTTCTCCTCGAACGACAGGTCGCTGTACGGGCCGAAGAAGCCCAACTGCTGCTCAGTGCGACGGCCCTCGCTCTCCGCGCGCAGCTCCTCGACCAGCGCCAGCGGGTCGATCGTCTCTTGGATGTAGATCGGGACGGCGGGCACCTCCAGGTCGCGGCCGTCCTGCTCGTCCTTGCCCTTCCAGACGAGCTGCGGGTCGAGCGTGGGGTCGCGGGGGTAGCGCACGGTGGCCGGCCTCTTTTCTTCGAGGCGTGCGAACGACTCGAGTTCGGCGGTGGGGATGTTGGCGCGGCTGTCCGAGGGGTGCGGGTACGCCCGGACAGGGGTGGACTTGCCCTTCAGTTTCTCAGCCACCACTTACCTGCCAGTTGTCGGGAAGCACCGCGTCGATGTGTGGCGCCACCAGTGGCCAAGCTTGGGCACATAGATCGACGATGCCGGCCATCCAAGCCGGCGGGTCCCGCCACCAATCGGGCGATGATGTGATCCACATACCCACAGGCCAGACACCCTCCAGTGGGATCTTGTAGCCGAGCCGTTGGAGCGACTGCTTGTCAACCGCCGTTGCGAACCGATTCCTCGGTTCAACCAGGGTTGGTGGATCTGCCCACCAGAAGACCCCGAGCTTCGGACGTTCGTTGCCGAGCGGATCAACGGATCGGTTCCACTCGAGCGTCAGGCCTACCGACGGTGGCCAGTGCCCCCGCCGCGCCATGATCCGCTCCCGCTGGCCACCATCGCCGCGTCCGACCAGAGCATCTGGATCTATTGCGAGGATGCGCTCTTCGATCGCCGGCTGCGCCCGGGCCAGCAAATCACGCGTGGCGGCCATCACGTCGCTCTCTATCGCGGCCCACACCTTGATATCCGCTCGGTTGCGGAGGAAGAACTGGATCCGCTCGTCGGCGAACAGGTCGTCCATTTCAGTCCACAGCCACTCTGGCGATCGAGGCGAGGTACTGGTGCGCAGTCGATCGACCCATCGGGTCGGCGCCATCGCGGGCTTCGGCCAGCGCCTTTGTGAGCAGGCGCCCCAGGTCGCCGTAGCTGAGGGATCGCCAGGCAGTCTTCGCTTGAGTCGAGGTGAGGGTCACGGGCTGGCGACCATTGGGCGACAGGAACAGCCAGCGAGTCTCAGTCGGCCGATCGGCCCACGACCAGTACAGTCGCTCGCATTGCTCGAACCCCTCCCCGGCGTCGACTTTGTTCTCGATGACAATCGTCGCCTCCTGTCCGATAACCACGATATCGGCGCGAGCCTCCCGCAACTCGGCGACTTCGTCTGCGGCGGATCGCGTCGATTCGGTCTCCACGGCCACCAGGTCCGACTGGAGGAGCCCCTCCCCCGGCCACACGTGGTCGAGCATGGTGCGCAGCAAGCTTCGACCGAGCCCGTGCCGACCCGTCGGCGTCAACAGCCAAGCGATCATTCGGCTGTGGGCGAGCTCGTCGCGCTGGCGTCCGAGCACACTCATCATGTCGGGCGGCCCGGATACCCAGCGCCCGGCATTGATGATTGCGTCTGCGTTTTGCTTGACGCGAGCAAAATGGACAACGTCCGGCGACGCCGGTCGCGAGATTGCTAGCCACTCCGCGTGCACCCCACCGAACCGTTCCTGGAGCGTCATCGCTGCAGGTTCGCCAGCGGCATGGAGCCGAACTCGTCGACGAACTGACTGATGAGTTCGCTCTCCTTCAGCCTCGGCGTTGGGTGGACAAGCCAGGCGGTCTCGAGACCGGCAGAGTCCGTCAGCTGCCAGATGTAGCGGCCGCCCCAATGTCCGACCGGCGTTCCGGCGCCGAACCTCACGTACTGGTCGAGCCGTCTGTGCAACTGCTCTGCTTTGCCGAAGTACAGCACAGGCGTGCCCTTGATCATCCGTGATTCGAGCACGCCAATAGGGACAGTCGGGTTTCGCCCCTTGAAATGGCTTCCGCTGCTGTTGTCCAGCCACGCCGGTGACGTCTTTGCGGTGCGCACAACGGCGTAGACGCCAGGGCCGGTCGGCACGGACGCGCATCGGGTCGCTCGCAGCCTCTCAATGGGCTCCAATCCAACGAAACCTTCGTTCTGGAGCCACTCAACGCTGAACGATTTCACTGTCCCGGGCACCCGTGGCGCGCGCGTTCCCGCCGCTCTATCTGATTGATGTTCTCGCCCGGATGCACGTTGCACAGGAGCGTGAGCGTGACGACCTGGCGCCTGTCGATTGCTTCCGACAGTGCGTGATGGATGCGTCGGTAACTTTTGGTCGGGTCGCTGTGCCACGGAATGCCAACACGTAAGCGATCTACGTTGCGGGCATACGCCGTGCGAGGCCTACCAGCGCCACGGACGGACTCGCCGGCATAGCAGGTCATCAAGCGACCACCCGCGTCCCGGATCTCCCAGAGATAGATGAGCGGTTTGCTGGGATCGACACTCGATTCGACCTCGCGATAGGTGAAGGCGGCTGTCACTGGAGAAATCTCGCTCGGATTAGGCTGTCAGCGTCCCACGGATCGGTTACCTCGAGGAAATCCCAGCGACCTGCACCGCCCCAGTTATTGACGGCTGGGATCCATTGGTGTTCAGCCGTCGCGACTTTCGCCTGCTTCTCCTTCTTTGCCTCGCCCGTGACCTCAAGGACGAGAGTCAGCAGGTCATGGTCACTCGTCGAGGCCGTGTCCCGCAGGCGGATGAGGAAGTCGGGGACGTAGTTGGCCGCACGCCCCTCGTACGTGTAGGGGATCTTGAGGTTGAGGCCCTGGTTCTTGGCGTAGCTGACCACTTCGGCCATCCCCTCGAGGACCTCGGCGAGCTTGGACTCCCAGCCCGAGTCTTGGACGACAAGGTTGATGTGGCTCTTGACGGTGTCCAGACAGACCTTTGTCGTCTCGAAGCGCACGTCGTCTGTTGAGCCAATCCGCTCGTACGGGCGCATGCTGGGCATCAGGCGCTTTTCGCCCGTCGTGCCAGCGTAGATGCCGCGCTGGACCTTCTCGGCTGCCAGGTGGCTGTACTCAGTGAGGAGTAGCAGCTGTGGGTAGGCGTGATCCTTCATGAACGGAAGCACGGACTCTTCGATCCAGCGGTGGGTTATCCGCAGCAGCTGGGGGAAGAGCCACGGCCGCTCACCGCCCTCGTCGTCGCGGAAGTAGTTGTCCAGCGTGCGCTTGGCGATGGCGAACTCGACAGTCTGCATGCGGTGATCGCGCAGGTCGAGCTTGTGGATACCGATCTCGCCCACGATCGGATCCAGCTCTGTCTCCAGGGCCACGTCCTTAGGCGACAGCTGGAGCATGGAGGTTGTGTCGAATTCGGCTTCCAGGTGGTCGGTCGGCATTTCGAAGCGATAGCCAATCACCCGCGGAAACTCGATCCTGAGAGCTGATCGCTCAGCCAATGCGCGCACCTCCCGCACGAAGCGCGGTTTCTTGACCCCGCCGTCGCCCTGGACCGAGAGGAAGCTGAACGGGACTCCATAGACCTCGGCGTATTCCGGCTCGAACATTCCGTTCTCGTCAGCGTCGTAGGAGGCGCGCCGCAGGGCTCGTCCGACGACCTGCTCGCACAGTAGCTGTGTTCCGAACGCCCGGATACCGAGGACGTGGGTGACGGTGCGGGCATCCCAGCCCTCCGTAAGCATTGCCACCGACACGACGCAGCGGATGTGCTCGCCTAGCTTGCCGGGTTTTCCCACGGTGTTCATCACTTCGCGCAGGATGTCCTCGTCCGTGATGTCGTCCGCGCTTCGGCCCGGGAAGCGGGCCACGAGCTCGTGCTTGAAGGTTTCGATCTCGGCTCGGGCTGCTTTGCGAAATGCTGGGTCCAAGGCGTCGCCGCGGTCAAGCTGGACCGAGTCGACTAGCAGGGTGTTGGGACGATCGAGGAAGCGCCCATCCCTCTCGTTCGAGAACAGCGAGAGATTGCCAGGTGCGACGACGCTCGAACCGTCATCAAGCTGTCGTTCCCAGCCGGCGATCCAATCAGCCACCAATTTTGACGTCGCGGTGTTGGAGCAGACCACGATGAATACTGGCGGCGTACCCATGCCGGCGGCTGCCCATGCGGTGTGACTCTTCTCGTAGTCGGCGTAAAGCGAGAACAACGCCCCCTCAAGCTCTTTGGGGATGACCCTCTGCTTGCCGTCAATCTCCGTGTCCTTCAGTCCCTTGCGCGGTAAGCCATCCCGCACGTGGAGCCAAAGGTCGCGGTACATCGGGCTTTGGCCCGTCATCGCATCGTCACTAACCGGAACGCGCGGGATCTTGACGATGCCCGACTCGATCGCGTCCATCAGTCCGAAATCACTCACCACCCAGGGAAAGAGCGTGCCCTCCTGGTAACCCGAGCCTCTGAGAAAGAAAGGTGTCGCCGATAGGTCGTACACGGCACGCACGCCGAGCTTCTCCTGCACTGCCTGCAGGCCTGTCAGCCAGACGCGGGCATCCTCTTGATCCCTGGATGCCATCACCTTCTCCTCGACCTCGAGCGCGCCCTCCTCGGTTTCTTCCTTGGGCCTGGGGGCGTAGCAGTGGTGCGCCTCGTCGTTGATCACGACGATGTTCTTCGTGTTGCCAAACTCGCGGAGCGCGCGCCGGACCATCTCGGCCGGAGTCTCCTTGAACCTGTCGTCGTCTTTGCCGCCACTGAGAACGCGCTTGGTCAGCCCCGCCGCCTGGATCTTCTCGCGCCGAATGAAGGCATGGAAGTTGGTGATGACGATGGTCGCCGCCTGTAGCTGGTCGAGCTGAGCGGCCGTCACGAGATCCATTGCACGGTAGAAGTTGTCCGGATCGTTCGGTAGCAATACCCGCAGTCGATCCCTGATCGTGATGCCAGGAGTGACGATCAAGAACCGATCGCCGAAGCGGCGATCCTGAGGGTTGGCCTGCTTGTTGAGTGCCTGCCAGGCGATGAGCATCCCCATGACGACGGTCTTGCCTGAGCCGGTGGCCATCTTGAACGCCATCCGCGCCAGGCCGCCATTCAGAAGAGCGTTCTGTCCTCGAATCTGATTTAGCGCGTTGGCGTCGCCTGTCTTTTCGGCAGCCTCAGTGAGGTAGATCGCAGTTTCTGCAGCCTCGATCTGGCAAAAGAAGAGCCGCCGTTCGCGGTCGTCCTGGCGCCAGTATTCGATCAGCTCACGCGAAACGCTGGTGATGTGCGGGTAGCCCTGCTGTCGCCAGCGCGCGACCGATTGACGAATCTCGTTGACGATCTCGTTCGGCTCGTGCTTCGCAAGGCCCCCGTAGCTGTACATCGAGAGCTGCTCAGCAGACGCCTTCTTAGGCGCGGCGATCGGGATGAAGAACTCTGAGGGCCGACGCCGGTCGTCGATCGCGCCAGTGGGCTGCGCGCCGGCCATAACGAAGTGCCGCTGCGGCTCGACGAAAGGCGAATTGATGACTGGGTTCTCGATCGTGGCAGCGTCAGCCAACGGTCAGCTCCCTTCCCGTCATCTTGAATGCCATATGGCGAAATGCGCAAGCGATCACTGCGAGGTATCTCTAGCGCCGCAGGAACACTTGTTGGCGGTGGTAGTCGAGCGCTTCTGGATGCGGCCAGAGACTGTGATCGGCTGGTAGCAACAGCTCTCGGCCGGATTCAAGAACGAGTCCGGACGATCCATCCGGTGAGTGCACCATGGCGACTTCCAGGCGTGGTGACCTCACAACGACGGGCTTGCCACGCTCGTATGCCACCGTAAATAGGCCTCGATCGAACATCCGATGCAGTGTCGGCGTCAGCGCGAGTCCGTTCGTCACGGAGTCTGGACCCTGGGCCCACACCGGCCGGATATGTGCAGCATCGAGGAGGCCAAACATTCGTGACGGCGCGCTCATACCTACGGAGAAGCCCGTGACTGCGCACCGACGGTCATACCCGGCCAGAACATCGTCTCGAAACCGCGCTTCGCGTTGAGCTGTGGTGACGAGTCGCGTTACCTGCTCGCCGACCCTCAAAGGCAGATCCGCATTTGCCTCGAGAGCCGGATAAAGCCCAGCTTCGATATCAAGATCCTGCACAAATCCGAACGCAAAGATCGTGGCGAGATCCTGGTTCGTTAGCGGTCGCACCGCGCGACCGCGAGTCGCCGCATTTCGATCCCTGCCGTGCTCGAATGCTCGCAACCACGTTTCGACAGGTTCATCGTTCAGGTTTCGCGGGACGACACGGGTGAAGTCTCGGTACCGTCCGTCATAGTGCACAACCCACAGCCGTCGCCCGGCATCCGTAGCTCTCGCGCTGGGGACTGGTGCGGTCCTCATGGTGACCCAGCCGACGTAGGCCATTCGCCCTTTCGAATCCTCACCGCGCGGCTCGTAGACAACGCCGAGCATGGACTCGCCTCGCGACAAGGGCTCGAAGTAGCGGAGATACCGAGTAGGGAACTCGTAGCTGGTTGGGGAATCTTCATAGTTGCTGCCCACGAACGACTCGAGGACAACTGCTTTCGTGAACGCACCCTTATCCACCGGATGCAGCTTCCTCGTACGCGGCCGTGACCGCCGCCAATACGTCGTCCCCGGGAGTCTTAACGACGCGTGCCTGTGTCAACGGTAGCGGCGCTATCGCGGCTTCGACCCTAGCGATGCTCAGCGGAGCACGCCTATCGAAGACAGAACGCCAGAACCAGAGGTCACCGCTCCAAACGGTCACAAGGCCGACATCCTCCCCAGCAACGCACGGCAATAGCGTCGCCGGGCCCTTAGGTGAGATGAGCGTCCTGGATCTCGCCCAACCCCGGGTCTCCAGCCCCTTCACCCACTCAAGCATTCTGCGAGCGGGTGCGGCCCGGTCGGGCGTGAGCGTTTCAACGTAAGCCTCGTAGTCCCCAGTTCCCCAGACGTAGCGACCACGCGGTCGCGAGCCAGCCGGGGCGGGAGGTTCCGGTTCCGTGATCCGCTCACTATCGACGCGCTGCGGAACCAACAACCGTTCGGCCCCAACCTCGTACGGAGAGACGGTCACAAGATCGATCGTGAAGCCAGCTACCTCTTCCAAATAGCCGACCAGGCGAACGAGTTCTGGCGGAGCGTCGTCGAGCACGAGTACGAGACGGAACCGCCCATCAGCGAGCGAGGCTCTCAGGCCGGCATCGAAGACGACACTGTCATGGGACCCGTCCTGGACCACGGACAGAAGCGCGTCATCGATCGCCGTCCACTGGTGCGCCGCTAGGTAGGCGCCGAGAATGTCCGCTTCGAGCGCCTCGCGGGATAGGCCACGCAGATAGGCGGCGTAGGTGAGGACTTGGGCGACCACGGCTCTTCGCGCCTCGGGGTTCCTCTGAAGCTTGACCTCAATTACACAAAGTCGCCCACTTGTTTCGACAGCCACGAGGTCGGCAAACCCGGTCCCCAAGCGAACTTCGCGGCCGACAACAGCGAGTTTCGGTGCACCCGCCAATGGCAGAAGGTGAGGTGCTTCCTCAACGAGACCATGCAGCGCCGCTTCATCCGGAAATCCAGCTGGAGGCAGGATTCTCCACCCGCTCCCGTCATTGCGCCAGATCGCAGTCATCGGTGCTCGGAGTCTGGGGCAGGCGTACGTACCCTACGCCCGACTTTTAGTGAGCCCAGGCACAACAACACTGGCAGAGAGAACGCGGTCAAGAACACCATGCAGGTCCCTCGGCTTAGTGAGTTACGTCGCTTCGATGAACGTTCGAACTCGCGAAGTTTGCGGTCGTACTCACGCTGCTTTTGCTCGCGACCCTTCGTCGCCTGAGTGTTTCGTTTTTGTGCGGCGCGGCGCACGTCGTAGCCGTGTTCAGCCGCTGTTCGTCCCCCTAGGAGAATGCTTCGATACTTTCGCCGTGCCACTGCCGCGACGTTAGCGATTCGCTCGGCCAAATGCCACCGCAAGCGGTGGGGGATTCGGTCGGTGGCAGCCCTCCCGCGCGCGTCGGTAGCCGGCAACGAGCGGCTTTCCTCGCGAAGGCTCTCAGCATTTGAAGACCCGGCGACGTGGAGCCGGTCTCCTAAAGCGGTACCGGAGCTTCACCGAGAAGAAAAACGAACACTTGACAGTGTGACGTGATACTGTCATCTTAAGTGCGTGCCTGAGTATTCCCTAATCGAGCTCGCCAAGCTTGCGGACGTCACTCCGCGGACGATCCGTTATTACATCCAGCAGGGGCTATTGGCCGCGCCGGATCCGGAAGGACCGAAGACCCGGTACTCGAGCGAGCACCTCACGAGGTTGCTCGCGATCAAACGGCTGCAGGCTGTACATCTACCCCTCGCGGAGATCCGGCAACTCCTCACGTCCCTCGGGCCGGAGCAGGTGGCGCAAGTGGCTGCGGCATCCAACCCGCAGGCAGGCGCGGCAATTGACTACATCCGATCTGTTCTTGGCGATGAACCCGAGACCCTCATTTCCACTCCCCCGGCACCGGGGCCCTGGATTGCCAATCCGGCACTCCAGTGGCCTCGGATCGGGGACTTGAAGCTGTCGTGGTCCGTTACGGCCAAGCCACCCGCTGCGGAACCAGGTGCAACGGGACCGATGCCGACCCTCGAACCAGGATCCACGCGTTCGCAATGGGATCGCATCTCGCTCGACCCCGACGTCGAGCTCCACGTCCGACGCCCACTGACCCGCCAGAACACCAAGCGCGTTGAGCGACTCATCACCATCGCGCGCCAACTCTTCGAGGAGGACTGACATGCCCTGCAGAACGCTCAGGCTCAACGCGCGCCAAGACCGCGGCTACATCCGCTCGACCAGCCGCAGCAACCGCTTCATCCTGGCCGAGATCGTCGCGCCCCACGCGCACGAAGACCCCAGCACCGCGCGCCAGCGCCCGCCGGTCAACCTGGCCTTCGTGCTCGATCGGTCGGGCTCCATGGCCGGCGACAAGATCGCCCTGGCCAAGCAGGCTGTCATCGGTTCGGTCGGCCGTGTGCAGGCTGACGATCGGTTCTCCGTCATCGTCTATGACGACCAGATCGACGTCGTCATCCGCTCGACGCGCGCCACCGCGGAGGCGAAGAACGACGCCATCGCGCTCATCAGCCGCATCGAGGCGCGCAACCAAACCAACCTCGGTGAGGGCTGGCTGAGGGGCGCCGAGCAGGTCGCACTCCACCTCGACACCGCCGGCGTCAACCGGACCCTGCTGCTGACCGATGGCCTGGCCAACACCGGCATCACCGACCACGACGAGCTGGCCCGCCACGCAGGAGAGCTTCGCGCGCGGGGCATCCAGACGACCACCTTTGGTCTGGGCGCCGACTTCAACGAGGGGCTGCTCACCGCAATGGCCAATGCCGGCGGCGGCAACTTCTACTACATCGAGAGCGCGCGCCAGATCAACGACTACATCGCGAGCGAGGTTGGCGAGGCTTTGGATGTCGTGGCGCGCGACGTGACGCTCGAGGTGGTCACGCCCGAGGCGGTCGTTGTCGAGTCGCTCACGCCGTTCCCGTTCGAGCAGCGCGGCGGCCGGACCATGGTCAACCTCGGCTCGATGGTCGCGGAGCAGGTCGTCCAAGTCGTGCTGCGGCTGAACTTCCCCCTTGGTGAAGTCGGGCGCGAGACGGGCGTCGTGCTGTCGCTGTCGGCGCGCGACGAGGCGGCCGACGGTTCATCGGCTTCGATCTCGTGGACCTTTGCCGACTCGAAGACCAACGACCTCCAAGAGCGGGATGCCGAGGTCGATCGGGCGGTCGCGAGCGTCTTCGCTTCTCGGGCCCGACAGGAGGCCACGGCGCTCAACCGCGCGGGCAACTTCCCTGCGGCGCAGGCGGCGTTGGCTGGCGTGGCCAAGCGCATCCGCGCGTACGCGGGCCGCGACAAGGAGATGCGGGCGCTCATCGCAGACCTTGAGCGCGACGGGATGGTCCTGGCCGCCCCGATGGCCGAGCCTGGGCGCAAGCAGATGTACTTCAGCGCTCACGCGGCCGCCAAGTCGCGCAATATCGACGGCACCGCGTTCCGCCGTCCGACGAAGTGAGGGACTAGCCGGCTTTGCCCTTGGCGACCACGGCAAGGATCTCCGCGCCGTACTGATCGAGCTTGACCGGGCCCATGCCCTTGATCCGGCGCAGTTGAGCGAGCGAGTTGGGCCGGTCGTCGGCGATCGCGGCGAGCGTGGTGTCGTGGGCAACGACGTAGGCGGGCACAGCGTCAGTCCTCGCACGATCGCGGCGCCACAGCTGTAACGCTTCGAGGAGCGGGCTCGTTTTCAGCGCCGGGACATTGGGGCCCTGCGGCGAGCGGATCGTTCGCACCATGGGCGAGCGAACAGCATCGATGAAGCGCGACGGCTTCCTCGACCACGAGAGCGCCAGATGGGTTCGCGCGCGGGTGATACCGACGTACAGCAGTCGCCGCTCCTCTGCCAGCTGTTCGTCCGATTTCGCGCGCCGAATCGGCAGCAACCCCTCCTCCACCTCCGGCAGGAAGACTGCGTCCCATTCGAGCCCCTTCGCCCGATGGTAGGTCAGCAGGTTGACACCCACGCCACGCGCAGCCGCTTCCGCTGCGTCACGTCGGTCGAACTCTGCCACGAGCTCCGGTGCACCGGCGGAGTCGTTCACCCAGACCTGGTCGGAAGCAATCGTCAGAAGGAGCTCGAGCGACGCCGCGCGCTCGCCGGCCTCGTCACCGGGTGTTTCCCGACCGGCCTCGTAGCCCAGCGTCTCCTTGAAGAGGGCGCGCAACGATGCCAGGAGCCCGGCGCCCGTTTCCGTCAGGTTCGCGTCTCGGATGATCCGACGAGCCTCGCGGACCTCGGCACGTTGGTAGAAACGCTGCCCGCGCACGGTGAACTCAATCCCGGCGCGTGTCAGCGCGTCCTGGATCGGCGGGAGTTGGGCGTTGGTCCGGACGAGGACCGCCATCTCTGACGAAGGCACGCCCGTTTCCAAGAGCGTGCGGATGCCGGCGACCAGGCCGGCAAGTTCGGCGGTCGGGTCGCGATAGGCGTTGATGGTGGGCTCGGGCCCTCTTGGTCGGCTGGTCGTGAGTGCGCCTCGCGGCCCGCCCGAAGTCAGTCGGTTGGCCGCCTCGAGCACCTGTGGGGTGGATCGGTAGTTCTCCGTCAGGGCGACCGTCCTGGCGCCCGGGTGCTTGTCGGCAAAATGAAGCAGGTAATCCGGCGTGGCACCCGTGAAGGTGTAGATCGTCTGGTCGGGATCGCCCACGACGGCGAGGTCGCGCGACTCGCCGATCCACAGCTCGAGCAGGCGCTCCTGGAGCGGGTTCGTGTCCTGGTACTCGTCGACGCTGATCCAGGTCTTCTGCGCCTGAACCGTTGTTCGCGCTTCCTCGTCCGACTCGAGCAGTGCCACCGTGAGCGCCAGCATGTCCTCGAAGTCCACGCGGCGCGCGCGGTCCTTGGCGCGCTCGTAGTCGGCGTAAACGCGGGCGAAGAGGTCAGCCGGGATGGGCGCCCTCTCTGGCGCTTGCTGCTCCCAGTCATCGGGCCGTATGCGGCGGACCTTGGCCCACTCGATGGCGTCGGCGATGTCCTTGCTGGGCGTGAAGCGATAGTGGCCGGGCAATTTCCTGGCGAGGGGCACGATCAACGGCAGCTTGGATTCGAGGACCTGGGGCCGCTCGTCGCCACCGTGGCGGCTCGGCCAGAAGTGGCGCAGCTGGCGGACGGCGTGCGCGTGAAAGGTGCGCGCCATGACGTCTGAGTGGCCCAGCGCGGCCATGCGCTCGGCCATCTCGTTAGCGGCCTTGTCGGTGAAGGTCACGAGGAGGACCTTGTCGGCCGGGACGACCTGGGTCTTGATGGCGTGGGCCGCCCGGTGACTGATGACGCGTGTCTTGCCCGTGCCTGCGCCGGCGAGGATGACGAGCGGCCCGCTGGTGAGCTCGACAGCCGCGCGCTGAGCCTCGTTCAGGCCAAGATCGACTATTGCGAGCAGGCTCCGGCGGGCGCGGGAGTCCAGGGATACGTAAGTTCGTCGGCCTGGACCTCGACTGATTGGGACCCGAATTGTGTGGTGGTGGTGAGAGTGACCGGGGCCGCGTCGAGGGTCATCGTCACCGATCCGTCCTCATTTTGGACGACCCTGGCCGCGCCGTTCGATTGGTGGATGGTCAGGGTCCCGCCTCCTACCTGGTCCTTGTGGAAGTCGAACGTGCCTTGGAGGGTCGTCTCGTCGATGGACACGACGACCCTGGTCGTTACGGTCAAGACGCCCCCGAGATCCTGCGTGCCCTCGATCACCCAATCGCCGCCCACGCCGCCGCACTTGGTGCCGGTGGTCGAGCCCAGCGGATCTGTTGCGGTGGTCGTCCAGCCGCTTTGCACCGTGAAAGTAACGGTCTTCTCGCCGATTCCCCGGTTGGATGTGGACTTGAAGTTGATGCGTCCGTAGTCGCCCACGTTCGGGCCGGCCGTGTAGGTGACGGTGGCCGGAGCAGGCTGCTCTTCGCCAGCCGGCTCGATCGACTTGACGTTCGTTAGCGTCGCCACCACGGGCTTGTCCAACTCGCCGCCGTCGAACAGGTGCCTGACGGTGGCGGTGACTTCGGTGGTCGAGCTGGCGTCGACATCGCCACCTTCGGGGTCGACGGTCACCTCGACGCACTTGCCCTCGCGCCAGAGCTTCTCAGCCTCGTTGGCAGCGGCCGTCACCATCGTCTCCACGAAGAAGACGGTGGATCCCCAAAGCTTCCCCTGTTGATCGGGCGTGCTGCCCTCGCCGCCGAGTTGGATGTTGCGCGGCACTCCCGGCAGGCGCCGGCCATCGCCGTCGTTGGCGATGTTGTCGCTCGCCGTCCTGGTCGACGCGGTCAGCGTCGTCTCGCCGCCGGCGGGACCGCTGATGCCGCCTTTGGCATCCTCGGCGCCCTGCGATGTCCCTTCGACCCTGCTGATGTTGGCCTGGTCGTCGACGGTGATGGCGACCGTGCCGGAGAACTCCTTCGAGACGCCCCTGAGGCTGCCTCCGCCCTGGGTATAGATCTCGCTCGACGTGAGCTTGATGGTGGCGGGCGCATGGCCTGAGGCGTCAGGGCAGAAATCCACATCGACGTGGCCCATGGCGGTGCTGTCGATGGCATACAGGATGGCGCCCGTCCTGTCGGCGACCTGGCCCTTGGCCTTCATGGTGACGTCGACGGACAGCTTGCTGCCGGTGGTGACGACTTTCACCGTCATTGTCGTTCTGATGGTGCCGGTATTGCCGGCGACCTCGATGGTTTCCGGCGGCGCCTCGACCGTGCCGTTCTCAGCAGCGCCCTTGGCAAAGCCGTCGAGCGAGGTGATGAGCAATGCCCAGACGACCATGGCGTTGAAGCCTGGCTCCGGGCCGACGGCAACCGGGCCGACCGCGGCTATCCCACCCCGGCCAAATCCGGCGGCAGCGTTTCCGGTGGCGTCGCTTCCGGCGGCGTCGTCGCGCGTCGTTGTCAGTGCGCGGCCCGTAGCAGCGTCCATGGCCGCGGCGAGCTCGAGGGCACCAGGGCCCAGATCGACGAGGCCGGCACGCTGGCGGTCCTCCTGGCGCTGCGCCGCTTCGGCCGTGGCCATTGATCCGGCCAGATCGGAAATATCAATCGGCGGCGGCGACGGTTCCCCCGCCAGGGCAGTCGTGGCGGTCGCGCCGGGGGCAGATGGCGCGCCGGAGGGCGATGTCGTCCCGGGGGCCGCTGGCCCGCCGCACGCACCCACCAGCATTGCGACCACGAGCAGCCCCGCGCCCGCGCCGGTGCCCGCGCCGAACAGGCGCCCATGAGATCTATTCGGCTTGGACATGTCCCCCCAAGCGGTTCCGACCGCAGTCATTCAGCAGCGTGCGACCAACCCACCGTAGCAGGCAGGAATGGGCTGCCCGTGACGGGAAAACAGGAAGGCCGCCGTTCGGCGGCGGGAGGTGCCGTCCGACAGAACGCGGATTCGGCAGATGCGTCGGTGTTGGGTACATCCGGGCGGTTTTGGTGGCCCCGCGCGCCCCTCACGATGGGCACGTGGCCAATGAACCGAGATCGCTGACCCCGGCGACCATATTGGCGCGCCTGAGAGGCGATCGCGACGACGCCACCGAGCGACGGTACCGGGCCATGGATCGCGGCCGACTGCTTCGACACTCGCGCATAACACTGCTTGCCGTGCCAGTGCTCACGATTTTCAACATCCTGGCCATGGCCCTGATCGGCTCGGACCTGATGACCCCGGCGTTCTTTCAGTCGTCCGCGGCAATCGTTGTTGTGGCCCTGACCGCCCGCTACCTCATTGCGCATCGTGCGCGTCACCATCCAGACCTGGTCGTTGCCCTCGTGGCCACGACAGCCACCGTCGCATTGGCGGTCGTCGGCATCAGGGAGCCGTCCATGGCGGTGTTTGTCGCCGCGTTTCTCCTTGTCGTACCGCTCGCCGTTGTGATGCTGATTCCGTGGCGAACCGCGACGCATTTCGGGTTCCTGCTCATCCACGCGGCCGTCGCGGTGCCCGCATACCTGATCATGGCTTCGCTCTCGGTAACGAGTCACCTGGAGCTGTTGGCCGTCTGCGCTACGACGATCGGTATGAGCATGATTGGCAAACTGCTGGCAAGCCACGAGGATCGCCGCACCTTCATGCTGCGGCGCACCCTCGTCACGCGGCGGGCACAACTCACGGCCGCAAATCAAGCTCTGGCCGCAAGCCTGCGCCATGACCCACTGACCGGCTCGCGCAACCGATTGCGCCTGGGCGAGGATCTCGTCGCCGTGCGCAGCGAGCTCGCCCGCGACGGCCTGCCGTGGGGCTTGCTGGCGGTCGATCTCGACCGCTTCAAGTCGATCAATGACGATTTCGGCCATGCGACCGGAGATGCGGTCCTGGGCGCAGCCGTGCAGGCCATGAAGTCAGCCTTGAGACCGGGTGACGGCATCTACCGCATCGGTGGCGAGGAGTTCGTCGTGTTACTGGCCCGGCTCCCTGCCGCGCGCGCCATGGCTATCGCCGAGCGACTTCGTCACTCGGTTGAGGACCTGGCTATCGCCAATCCCAGCAGCCGCCCATCAGGCGTGCTGACCGTCAGCATCGGCCTGACCGTGCTCGATGCGGACGCCCTCAGCGTGGACGACGACGGCTGGCTGGCGCGGGCCGACCGCGCCCTCTACCGGGCCAAGGACGAAGGTCGCAATCGCATCGTCGCGGCCGGCACGCCCGCACCTCCTCGGGTGCGGACAGACGCTGGGCAGAGTTCCCGCGCAGCTGTGCGCCGCCGTGCCGTTATCGCCGCAGCCTGATGATTGCTGTCGACCTGGCCTCGCGAATGACCGTGCTGAAGCGCATTTCGAGTGCCCTGGGCGCCGGGCTCGTGGCGATCTTGGGAGCCGTAGTCTTCGTCGTCGTGCGCTTGGCAGGTGGCTCCCCGCACCCCCTGAATCACTTGGGCTACGCCCCGATTCTCCTCGCCGCCTATCTGTATGGCTGGCGCGGCGGCTTGGCTGCGGGGATCGGGATGGCCTTCCTCCTTGGTCGACTGCCGCTACTGCTGGGGCTGCCGGGCACCGAGTTGATCAGCTCGACGGTCATCCGAAGCCTCGTATTCGTGGGCGTCGGCGTTCTGGTGGGCGTGCTCTTCGATCACTCCCGGGCGGCCACGCAGGGCTGGCGCTCGGCGGCGGCAACCATCGCCAGTCGCGAGCACGAGGCGATGCTCGCCCTGGCGCGTGGCGCCGAGGCCAAGGACATGGATACGGCTGATCACGTTGCGCGTGTCCAGACGCTCTCCGAGGGGCTGGCCGGTAGCACCGGAATGGACAAACAAAACGCCTCAAACGTCGGCTGGTCCGCGATGCTCCACGACGTGGGCAAGCTCCACGTGCCCGACAAGATCCTGTTGAAGCCGGGCCCGTTGACGGCGGCCGAGTGGAAGATCATGCGCAAGCACACCATCTGGGGTGCCGAGATCCTGGCTAACGGCGATGCATTCGAGATCGCCCGCACCATCGCCAGGTCACACCACGAGAACTGGGACGGCTCCAGCTACCCGGACGGCTTGCGAACCGACGGCATCCCGCTCGAGGCGCGCATCGTCCGAATCTGCGACTCGTACGACGCGATGACAAATCGGCGTCCATACAAGGAGCCCATGACCAAGCAGTGGGCGCTCGAAGAGCTCGACCGCTTCGCGGGCGTCCAGTTCGACCCCGAGCTGGTTCGACTCTTCATCGACACGATCCGCGCCGACTGGGCGCGTGGGCACGCGCTTCTGCGGGCTGCATGACCTGCGCTTGGGGGTCCCGGTGCTCGATGCGCAGCTGCGGCTCGAGGTCTTTGCGTTGGTGCCCACGCCGGCTGTGCACCGTCCTGGTCAGCCGGCCGTGGCTCAGCGCTGGATGATGGGTCATCCCTGTTAGGTCGTCAGGGGTCGATCGTGAGAATGCCGGAAACAGTCGTCTCGCCGATGTCATCCGTGCAGGCGAAATCGATCGTGTCGCCAATGATTCGGCCATCCAGGCCACCGTCGACGGAGGGGCACCCAGGGAGGGAAACGTCCTCAT
>JAXDLE010000137.1:0-4490 GCA_034666725.1 Chloroflexota bacterium | reverse complement strand
CGAACGTGGCGCCGAACGCGACGACAGCGCCCGCTACGTGCAGGAACAGCAAGATCAACAGGACCCAGTCCACGTCGCAAGACCTCCTCAGCTAGCCCAATGGATGCGCGCTCAAGTTAGCACCGGCTAGATACCATCAGCCAACTGATGACGGTTACGACTCGACCGCCGAGCGTCGCCCCTGCGATCGACGCACCCGCCGCGCCGCTGCACGCGCCGGCGCCAGGTGAGATCGAGGTCGGGCGGGCGCGCGGGCTGCCGTTGCGTCGTGAAGGCCCGGACAAGCTCACCGGGACCGCGCTCTACACCGATGACATGGTCTTTCCGGGCGCTTGGTTCGGGCAGACCATCCGTTCCACCGATGCCCACGCGCGCCTCTTGGGCATCGACCTCGATCCCGACTTCGACTGGTCGCGGGTGGTGGTCCTGACGGCCAAGGATGTGCCCGGCGAGAACGTGATGAGCCTGATCACCGACGACCAGCCGGTGCTGGCCTCAGACGAGATCCGCCACTATGCCGAGCCGGTCGCGTTGCTCGCCGCCGCCGATCGGGAGACGCTCCGCCAGGCGGCCAAGCGCATCACGCTGCGCACCGAGGCACTGCCCGCAGTTTTCGATCCCCTGGTATCGCAGCAGGAGTTCGCGCACTTCGCGCTCGACAAGGGCGGCGACATCGAGGCGGCGCTTGCGGCCGCGGACGTGGTCATCGAGGGCACGTATCGCGTCGGCCACCAAGAGCAGCTGTACATCGAGAACAACGCGATGATCGCCGTGCCGCGGCCCGACGGCGGCGTGACGATCCACGGCTCGATGCAGTGCCCCTACTACATCCACAAGGCACTGAAGCGGGCGCTGGGTCTCACGGGCGAGCAGGCCGTGGTGATCCAGGCCGAGACCGGCGGCGGGTTTGGCGGCAAGGAAGAGTTCCCGAGCGTCATCGCGACCCATGCGGGCATGCTGGCGCTGCGCGTCGGCAAGCCGGTGCGGATGATCTACGACCGCCACGAGGATCTGGCCGCAACCACCAAGCGCCACCCGGCGATCGTGACCCACCGCACCGGCGTGATGCGCGACGGAACCATCCTCGCGCAGGACATCGACGTGGTCATGGACGGGGGCGCGTACTGCACGCTCACGCCGGTCGTGCTGTCGCGCGGCACGCTTCACGCCGGCGGGCCGTATCTATGCCCCAACGTGCGTATCCGCGGCCGCGCGATGGCGACCAACACGCCGCCCAATGGCGCGTTTCGCGGCTTCGGCGCGCCGCAGACCGAATTCGCGGCGGATATGCAGGTCAATCGCGTCGCCGAAGCGCTGGGCATGTCGCCACTCGATCTGCGTCGCCGCTGGGCATACAAGCTGGGCGACACGACGCCGTCGGAGCAGGTGCTCCGCGAGAGCGTGGCCGCGCACGAGGTCCTCGAACGAGCGGCTGAGGCGGCCGAGTTCGAGCGCATCCGGAGCCAAACAGCACGCCAAAGGGCCGACCGGGAGAAGCGCGCAAAATCGGACGTCCTTTCGTCGCCGGCGGAGCCGAGCGCCCACGGCATTGGCCTCGCCATGGCTTGGCACGGCGCGGGCTTCACGGGGAGCGGCGAGGTCTACCTGGCCAGCGTCGCGTCGCTGGAGCTGGGCGCGAATGGCGACATCCGCGTCCTGACCGCGTCGACCGAGATGGGTCAGGGCACGAAGACCATATTCCCGCAGCTCGCCGCCGAGGAGCTGGGCGTGCCGATCGACGCTGTCGGGATGGCGCCACAGGACACATCGATCGTTCCTGATTCGGGGCCCACGGTGGCATCGCGGACCGCGATGGTCGTCGGCGGCCTCGTCATCAAGGCCGCGCGGCGCATGCGCGCGACGGTCGAAGAGGCGACCGGCGGAACCTTCGCGGAAACCTACGCCGACTATGCGCGCGAACACAACGGCCTGCGCATCGACCAGCAATTCGAGCCCTATCCGGGTGTCGAGTTCGACGACAAGACCTACAAGGGCGACGCCTATCCCGCGTTCGGCTGGGCCGCTTGCACGGCCGAGGTCGACGTCGATCTAGACACGGGCGAGGTCACGGTGCGCAACGTGGTCTCCGCCGACGACATCGGTCATGTCATCCACCGCGTGATGGCGGAGGGTCAGGTCGAGGGTGGCACGCTCCAGGCGGTCGGCTACGCGACGATCGAGGAGATCAAGCTCGTCGACGGGCGTTACCTGAACGATCGCCTCGCGACGTACATCATCCCCACGGCGCTCGACGCGCCGCGCATCGAGTCGATCCTCGTCGAGGATCCGTTCAGTGGCGCTCCCCATGGAGCGAAGGGCGTGGGCGAGCTGCCGATGGATGTTCCCGCGGCGGCCGTCGTCGCAGCGATCCACGACGCGACCGGCGTCTGGATCCACGACCTACCGGCGTCACCGGAGCGCATCCTCGCGGCGCTCCACGGGATCACGCCGCCGCCGCCGCCGGGCATCTCCACCGTGTCTGTTCGCTCCGGCCACGCCGCGCCGTCTGCCGGCGATGCAGGCACTCCGAAGGCCGGTCTTGACCCCCGACCCGACGATCGGACGGACCCGCAGCCCATGCGCGGGCCCTACGACGGCTGAGGGCGACCGACTGATGACCTACCGACTGACAGTCAACGGTGCCGAGCAGGCTTTGGACGTACCAGGCATGCGCCGGCTGCTTGACGCACTGCGCGAGGACTTGGGGCTGACCGGCACGAAGGAGGGCTGCGGCGAGGGTGAGTGCGGCGCGTGCAGCGTGCTGATTGATGGCGAGCTCGCCAACTCCTGCCTGGTCCCGGTGTCGCAGGTGGACGGCGCGAAGGTCGTCACTGTCGAGGGACTGGCGCCGCAGGGTGGGCTAGATCGGCTGCAGCAGGCATTCCTTGAGACGGGCGGCGCACAGTGCGGTATTTGCACGCCGGGCATGCTCATGGCGGGGCGCGCCTACATCGCCGCCGGAGGGGGCCCGGACGAGGCATCGATCCGCGAGGCGATCGCCGGCAACCTGTGCCGCTGCACCGGCTACACCAAGATCATCGACGCCATCGCGATGGCCGCGGCGCCGGAGAGCTAGATGCGCGTCGAGCCCATGGTCACCTCACCCACCTCGCTGGCCGAGGCTTATCAGGTGCTGAGCGGCACAGAGGCGTGGCGGCCGGTCGCCGGCGGCACGGATCTGCTGGTGCAGCTGACCGGCGATCTGGGGCCGGCGCCCGACCGCGTCCTGGACATCTGGAAGCTGCCCGAGTTGCGTGGCATATCGGTCGAAGACGGCGCGCTCGTCATGGGTGCGCTGACGACGTACACGGACATTCGCCGCTCCGACCTGTGCCGAGAGCATCTGCTGGCCCTCGTCGAGGCCGCCGCGACCATAGGTGCGGCACAGATCCAGAACCGCGGCACGATCGGTGGCAACGCGATCAACGCGTCTCCCGCAGGCGACACGCTGCCCGTTCTGCTGGCCGCGGACGCCGAGCTTGTGCTCGGCAGCGCACGCGGTGAGCGAACCGTCGCCGCCCGGGATTTCTGGCCGTCGTACCGCAAGACGGCCTGCGTCGCGGACGAGCTTCTCCTGCGTTTTCGCTTCCCACTGCCGCGCGGCCGCCAGGTGCGCTTCCGCAAAGTCGGGATGCGGCGCGCCCAGGCGATCAGCAAAGTGGTGATGGCGCTGTCGTGGCGCGAGGACGGCGGAGTGTGGCGCGACGTGCGCGTCGCCCTCGGATCGGTCGCGGCGACGCCCATTCGTGCAAGGGAGACCGAACGCGTGCTTGAGGGCGCGGCGCCGCGCGAGACCACGGCCGACCACGCCGCCTCCACGCTGGCCAGCGAGATTCATCCCATCGACGACGTGCGCTCCACGGCGGACTACCGGCGCGTCGTGTCGGCGCGCATCCTGCACCGCCTGTTGCGCGAGGCCGGCGGCTGGTGAAGCCGGAGAACGTCCGCTTCTTCGACTCGGCGGCCGATTTCCGCAAATGGCTCGACAAGAACCACGACACGGCCCAGTTCCAGTGGATCGGCTTCTGGAAGAAGGGATCAGGCAAGACGGGCATGAGCTACGACGAGGCCGTGATCGAGTCGCTCTGCTTCGGCTGGATCGACGGCCAGACCAACCGCGTCGACGACGCTGCCGTGACAACTCGCTTTTCGCCGCGCCGGGCCGGCAGCAACTGGAGCCAGCTCAACATCGCCCGCGTCAAGGAGCTGAAGAAGGCAGGTCGGATGCAGCCCGCCGGCCTGGCCGCGTTCGAGGCACGGCGCGCGCCCGAACCCGGCGCGTACACGTATGAAACGCGCCCACACGACCTGCCCGACGAATTGGCGGCCGTATTTCGCAAGAACAAGCCCGCGTGGGACTTCTGGAAAGCGCAGACGCCGGGTTACCGTAAGTCCATGACATGGTGGGTCGTCAGCGCCAAGCAGGATGTGACACGCCGCAGACGGCTCGACGCGCTCATAGATGAGTCGGCCAGGGCCATCAAGATCAG
>JAXDLE010000136.1:0-4026 GCA_034666725.1 Chloroflexota bacterium | reverse complement strand
CCTCGGGCGTGATGCTCGGCGAGATGCTGGGCGACTCTGACAGGCTGGGCGACGGCGACGGCAGGCCGATGCAGGTGTCGGTCGGCGCAAACGGCGCGCCCCATGACTTGCCGTACGGCGTGTAATTCGAGCGGAAGATGTAGCTCGTCTCGGTCGGCACGGCCGGGTCGGGGCCACCAGCGGTGCCCGGACCGATCTTCGCGCGATTGATCCAGTCGAGGTTCGCAGCCTGCCAGTCAGGATGACCGGGCTCGACCCCCTCGAGCGCCAGGAAGCCCTTCGTCTCTGGAATTGCAGCGCAGCCCTCAACCCAGAGGACGTAGGGGTTTGGCGCGTCGGGCGGCGCGAGCGGATTGAGCACGACCTGCAGCCCGACCTTAGTCGTGTCCGGTCCCGGGAGCGTGCCGTCGATGAACACTTCACGGACGGTCTCCGTCGTGAACTCGGTCGGCTTGCCGCCGCTCCACGCGTCGACGTCGGCCTCGACGATGCCCTGTGGTCGTGCGAAGTCGGCCACAGCCCAGTCGGCCGTCGCCTCGCGCATAAAGCCGCGCCACATGGGCGCCGCGACGTCGGTCGAAAGCACCGGGTTCTCGGGCGTCAGCACCGGTGAACCGTCGGAGTTGCCGCTCCAGGCGCCCACGACGAGCGCGTATTCCCCGGCCGCGCGTGCTTCCTCGGCAGGTGGCGCCGTGAAGCCGAAGGCGACGAGGTCGTTGGCGTCGTTGTTGGTGCCCGTCTTGAGCGCCGCGGGGCGATGCGAGCCATCTGGGCCGCTGAGCTCGAATGCGCCCCAGATGGGGTTCTGGTTGGGTTTGGTGTTGGACGCCAGGATGTCGGTCATTACATATGCGGCCTGGGGCGAGACGACGACCTCGACGGCCGGCGGCGTGTACGGCGGAACGAGGTCCTTGCCCGATGTGTCGGTGATGCGCAGGACATGCGTGTAGCCGATGTACTGGCCCTGGTTGGCGAGCGTTCCGTATGACTCGGCGACATCTGCGATGTGGGTCACTTCCGTGCCGAGCGTGAGGCTCAGGCCGGCCCGCGGCGTCTCGTTCTGGAATGTCATGCCGAACTTCTGGGCGTTCTCGAAGACGTGGTCGATGCCGTTGAGCTCGATCGCCTTGACCGCCGGGATGTTGAGCGACCACTGAAGGGCGCTGCGCATCCGCAGCGGGCCGCGCTCGAGCAGGTCGTAGTCCTTGGGGATGTAGGTCCGGGTGCCGTCGGCAAACGCAGTGGTCACGTCCATGAACATCGTTGCCGCGGTCATGGTGCCGTCGTTGATGCCGGTCACGTAGTTGAACGGCTTGAATGCGCTGCCCGGCTGTCGCCAGCCATTGGCGAGAACGTCGAACTGCGGCTGGAACTGGGGCGTGGTCGCGTCCTCGCGGTAGTACCCAGCGCTGCCGACGTACGCCAGGATCTCGCCGGTCTGGTAGTCGAGCGCGATCATCGCGCCGTTGTTGACCTCCAGGTTGGCGAGCTTCTTCATCCATGACTCGTAGGGGACGCCGAGCTGTGCCGCGTATGCCTCCGGATCCGCGTCGTGCGGCAGGAAGACCGCCGCGGTGACCCACTTCTCCGCCACCTGCTGCAGATCCCAGTCGAGCGACGATGTGACGCGCAGGCCGCCCTGCTCGAGCTGCGGACAGGTATCGGCGTCAGGGCCGCACAGCTTCACGGCCAGCTCATCGCGTAGCGCCCAGATGAAGTGCGGCGCCAGCCACTGTTGCCCGGGGCGCGCGACCTGCGGGGCGAGGATGATCGGTTCGTGAGTCGCGGCGAGCAGCTCGTCAGGTGTGTATTCGCCCTGGGTCAGCACCATCCGACTGGGATCCGCTGCCATCGTCCTCAGGATCTCGTTGCGGCGGTAGACGATCGGCACGCTCTCGTTGAGCGGCACATACAGGGTGCCGTCGTCGGCGACCTCGGCATTGCGCACCAGGTCATAGGTCGAGGGGGACTTGGGCAGCGCGGCGAGGAGCGCGACCTCGCCCAGCGACAGCTCGCTCAGCGAATCGACGCCGAAATAGCCGCGCGCCGCCGAGAGGATGCCGTACGAGCCGTTGCCGTAGTAGTTCTGGTTGAGGTAGGCCTCGATGATGCGCTGCTTGCCGCCGTCGCCCGGATAGGCCTCGGTCACGCGCACCGACTGGATGATCTCCTTGATCTTGCGTTCGATCAGCCGGCCCGGCTCGCGCACCAGGTCAGGGTCGAGGAGGCGCTGGCGCACGAGCTGCTGGGTGATGGTCGAGGCACCGCGCTCGCGACCGCGGATCGTGTCGATCATCGCGCTCATGATCCCGACGGGGTCGACGCCGCTGTTCGTCCAGAAGGACTTGTCCTCGGTCGATGTCGTGGCATCGATGAGGATCGGCGGCACCTGGTCGAACGTGACTGGCTCGCGGTTCTCGGCCGTGCCGAACGTAGCCAGCTGGATGGTGTTGGTCCGATCGAAGACGACCGAATCGGACCCGAACTGGATGCGCTCGAGGTCCGATGTCGGCGGCAAGCCCTGGCTGTAGATGGCGAAAAGGCCGACCGTCACGATCAGCCCGACAAGGCCGACCAGCGCGAATCCGCCAAAGACAAGCATTGAAACGGCAACTGCCAAACGGCTGGACGACCCTTCGCCGCGCCCGGCTCGTGGATCGTCGTAGCGCGCCGCCCGGCGTTGCCCGCGGCTCTGCATCTGCGTCCAGACTCTAGCATTAGGCGATGAATTCAGGGGTTGCGCCGGCTTCGCCGCTGCTTGCCGAGCTGTCCTGGCGCGGGCTGATCGCCGAGCGCTCCACGGGCGTGGAAGCCCGCCTCGCGCGCGGGCCGATCAACGCCTACATCGGCTTCGACCCCTCGGCGCGCTCGCTCCACGTGGGCCAGCTGCTGCAGGTCTTCATGCTCACCCACCTGCAGAGGGCAGGCGGCACACCATTCGTGATCGTGGGTGGCGGCACGGGCATGATCGGCGACCCGTCGGGCAAGTCGTCCGAGCGCAACCTTCTTGATGACGCCCAGATCGCGGCCAACTCAGCGGCAATCCGCGCCCAGCTGGAGCGCTTCGTCGACTTCAGCGCCGGTGCCAACCAGGCGCAGATGGTCAACAACATCGAGTGGCTGGGCAAGTTCACTTTGATCGACTACCTGCGCGACATCGGCAAGCACTTCAGCGTGCCCTACATGCTGGCCAAGGACTCGGTCCAGCAGCGGTTGCAGGCGGGCATGTCGTTCACCGAGTTCTCGTACATGACCCTTCAGGCGGCCGATTTCCTGACGCTTTACCGAGAGCGTGGCGTCGAGATGCAGATGGGCGGCGCCGACCAGTGGGGCAACATCACTGCCGGCCTCGAGCTGATCCGGAAGGTCGTGGGGCGCGAGGAAGGCGATGAGCCACCGGCGTTCGGGCTGTGCTCGCCGCTGCTGCTCACGAGCGACGGTCGCAAGATGGGCAAGAGCGAGAAGGGCGCGGTCTTCCTCGATCCGAAACTGACCTCGCCCTTCGACTTCTACCAGTACTGGCTCAACGACGACGACGCGCTCGTCGTTCAGCACCTCAAATGGCTGACGCTCATGAGCGAGTCGGACGTTGCCGCGGTTGAGGCCGCGCACACCGCCGCGCCCGAGAAGCGCGCCGGCCAGAAGGCGCTCGCGTACGACCTGACGGCGCGCGTCCATGGCGATGACGAAGCCACACGACAACTGAAGGTCGCGGACGCTGCATTCGGCGGCGGACCAATCACCGACCCCGACGTCCTCGAGACGCTGTTTGGGGCGCTCGACCACCACGAGGCTACGGCGGACGAGTTGGCGATGAACGCCCTCGACTACGCGGTCGCGAGCGGGTTCATGACCTCGAAGGGCGAGGCGCGTCGTCTGATCACCCAGGGCGGGCTCGTGATCAACGACGTGCGCATCACCGCTGCCGACGCGCCATTGCCGCCGCTCATTGGCGAGCGATTCCTGGTCATACGTTCGGGCAAGAAGCGCCTGCGTATCGACCGCCGCGCCTGAGCATCACGACCA
>JAXDLE010000135.1:0-4115 GCA_034666725.1 Chloroflexota bacterium | reverse complement strand
CTCTAGAGCGATGTCGTCGGCGTTGCGGCCCTTGCGCTCCACCGCGACCACGCCACGCTGCTCGAACTGCCACGCCACGCTGCCCGCGCCGGCGAGCGAGCCGCCGCTCTTGGTGAACGCCGAGCGAACCTCGCTCGCGGTGCGGTTCTTGTTATTGGTCGCGGTCTCGACAAGGATCGCGACGCCGCCGGGGCCGTAGCCCTCGTAGACGATCTCGTCGTATTGCTCGGCCGCAGAACCGACCGTGGCCTTCTCGATCGCCCGCTTGATGGTGTCGGCCGGCATGTTGACCGCACGGGCCTTGTCCACAGCAAGGCGCAGCCGGAAGTTGCCGTCAGGGTCGCCACCGCCCGCGCGTGCCGCGATCGCGATCTCGCGCCCCATCTTGGTGAAGATGGCGCCGCGCTTGACGTCATTGGCGCCTTTCTGGCGCTTGATCTGGGACCACTTGGAATGACCGGACATCACGAGCGATTCTATATGCTGCGCCCATGCCCACCGTCGACATGAAGAAGCTCCGCAACGTTGTTCTTGCCGGTCACTCGGACTCGGGCAAGACCACCCTGGCCGAGCACCTGCTCTTCACCGGCGGGGCGATCACCCGACTGGGCAAGGTCACCGACGGCACGGCGACCATGGACTTCGAGCCCGAGGAGCACAAGCGCAAGCAGTCGCTCTCATTGGCCGTGGCGACGATGAACCACGACGGTCACGAGATCACCTTGATCGACACGCCCGGTTACGCCGACTTCGCGGCCGAGGTGGTCGAGGGTTTCGAGGCGGCCGACGCCGTGCTCTTCACGATGGACGCGTCGGGTGGCGTCGAGGCCGGCACCGAGCGCGCTGTCGCGCTGGGCCGCGCCCACGGCACGGCGGCGCTATTCGTGATCACCCGCTGCGAACGCGAGAACGCAGATCCGTCCGCGGCCCTGGACGCCCTGCGCGCCTCGTTTGGCAACAAGATCGCACCGCTCCATCTGGCGATCGGCAAAGCGGACCAGTTCAAGGGCTACGTCGATCTGGTTCACCGCAAGGCGTACGTCTGGGACAAGGGCAAGCGCTCCGAAGTCGAGATCCCGGCCGAGCTGACCGATGAGGTGGCGCGGCGGCGCGACCAGCTCCTCGAAGCGGCCGCCGAAGCCGACGACGAGGTGCTGACCAAGTACCTCGAGGGCCAGGAGATCAGCGACGCCGAGCTCGACGCGTGTCTCCATCGTGGCGTGCGCGACTCGATCCTGGCGCCGGTCATGGTCACGGCCGCGGGGCACGACATCGGCATCGAGGGCGTCCTCGACGCCATCGTCCGCTATTTCCCCTCCCCCGATGAGGAAAAGCCGGTCAAGGCGTTCGACGCCAAGGGTGGTGCCATCGAGGTAGAGCAGCGGGCCGACGGCCCGCTTCTGGCGCGCGTCTTCAAGACCACCGCCGACCCGTTCGTCGGCCGGCTGACCTACTTCCGGGTGTTCAGCGGCAAGATCGCCTCGCACGATCACGTCTGGAACGCCGAGCGTGGCGAAGAGGAGCGCATCGGCCAGGTCCTGCGCGTCAAGGGCAAGGACACCGAGCCGGTCGGCGTGATCAGCGCGGGCGAGATCGGCGCCATCGCCAAACTCGTCCATACCCACACCGGCGACGTTCTCTCGTCACGCGAGAGGCCGTTCAAGATGCCGCCCATCGACTTCCCGCAGCCGTCTCTGCCGGTGGCCATCGAGCCACAGACCAAGGCCGACCTGGACAAGATGGGCGCAGCCCTGAGCAGACTGCTCGAAGAGGATCCGGGCGTCCATGTCGAGCGCCAGACCGAGACGGGCGAGCAGCTCCTTTGGGCGCAGGGCGACTCGCATGTCGCAGTGGTCATCGAGCGGCTCAAGCGCAAGTTCAGCGCCGCGGTCGTGACCCACTCACCGCGCATTCCATACCGCGAGACGATCCGCGCCAAGACGCAGGTCGAGGGGCGCCACAAGAAGCAGTCGGGCGGTCGCGGCCAGTTCGGCCACGTGTGGCTCGAGATCGAGCCCAATCCCGGCGCAGGCGTCGAGTTCGCGACGCGCATCGTGGGTGGTTCCGTGCCGCGCCAGTTCTGGGCGGGCGTCGAGAAAGGCGTGCGCGACGTCGCCGACAAGGGACCCGTTGCCGGCTATCCGGTGATCGATTTCAAAGCGACGCTCTACGACGGCTCATTCCATACGGTCGACTCGGACGAGCTCTCATTCCGACTCGCCGGTCAGCTGGCCACACGTGATGGCATCCAGGAGTCGTCGCCGGTCCTGCTCGAGCCGATCATGGACGTCGAGGTCCAGGTTCCCGAGGCATACATGGGCGACGTCAACCGCGACCTCAACACGCGCCGCGGCCGAGTGCTCGGCATGGACTCCTCGAACGGCACCCAGGTCGTTCGTGCCCACGTGCCCCAGTCCGAGCTGTTCAACTACGCGACCGAGCTGCGCTCGCTGTCGGGTGGACGCGGCGTGTTCAAGCAGTCGCTGGCGCAGTACGAGGAAGTCCCGCCGCACGTCGCCCAGAAAGTGATCGACGCGCACAAGAAGGAAGAGGCCTAACTCCTCTCGTGGGCGCCCAGCCAAAGGCGCCCGCCGCGCCTCAATCGCAGGTTTACACGTGGGAGCCGTCTAACTCGGCGATCGCCGCGCGCTACGGCCTGCGGCCTGAGGACATCCTCCGTTTCGACACTAACACGGTGCCGCTGCCGCCGGCGCTGCTGCCCGATGCGCTGCGCGGCCCCTTCGAGCCGAGCGTCAACGAGTACCCCGACTCTTCGTATCAAGAGGTGACGGATGCAGCCGCCGCGTACTACGGGGTCGAGCCGCACGAACTGATCATCGGCGCGGGCGCCGACGAGGTGCTCGACCTGATCGCCAAGACGTACCTGCCACTCGGCGCGGCGGCGATGGTGCCCATCCCCACCTACGCGATGTACGGCGTCCTGACCGGCCAGCGCGCGGCGAAGATCACGGCCGTCCCAAGGCTCGGTCCTGCCGACGGTTACGCGCTCGATGTGCGCGCGATGGTCGCCCGACTTGGCGAAGTGCGGCTGGTCTGGCTCTGCTCGCCCAACAACCCGACGGGGGCGGCCGATTCACCCGCCGATCTGGAAGCGGTCATTTCTGCCGCCGCTGACCTGCCCGACCCGGTGACGGTCGCTGTAGATGAGGCGTACTACGAGTTCGGCGGCCAGACGCTGATCGGGCTGCGGACGCGCTACCGGAATCTCGTGGCCGTGCGGACAACGTCGAAGGCTTTCGCCCTGGCAGGTGCGCGGGTGGGCTTCGGTGTGGCCGATCGGTCGGTCATCGAGCGCCTCGAGCGCGTCCGTCCACCGGGCAGCGTCTCGACGATCTCCGCGCATGTCGCGGCTCTGGCCCTGCGCTCACCGCACTACGCCCTGGACAACGTGGCGATGCTGTCTGCGGAACGCGAATGGCTCGCATCCGGCCTGACGGCGCGCGGCTGGCAGCCGGCGCCCTCCACGACGAACTTCCTGCTCGTCACGATCGGTAATCACGACGCGGCCGAGCGGGCGGCCGACGGCCTGCTCCATGCAGGCATCGTCCCGCGTACCTTTGGGCCGGCCAATCCGTTGCGCGGCCACCTGCGCCTGACCGTCCGCTCGCGCCCCGAGAACGAGCGCCTCCTGGAGGTCGTGGAGCGCCTCGCGGCCTGACCCCCGCACCCTTATTCGCCCTGCGTAAATATTTACGCTGTGTGAATTAGCCCTTCCAAGACGAGTACTGCGGCGGCCAGTCGTCGGCAGTCGGTCGGTGACCAAGCAGGGCGTGGTCAATCATCAGCTCGTAGAGCGGGTAGTCCTTGGCGTTGAAGAACCAGTTCGCCGCGACTGAGCTGCGCAACGCGGGGTCGTCGATCAGATGTGCTCGGCCGCGGACCTGGAACTCGTGTGGGGCCTGCGGGTCGTAATGGGCATGGAGCGCATATCGGCCGTCGCTCGAGAGGTCGCGGTTCTTGCCCGATTTGGGCTGGACGAACGTGTAGAGATGACCGTCGACCACGCCCGCGTTGACCGGGTGGACGCGCGGCGGTGAGTCGGCACTCGCCGTGACTAGCATCCCCTCGCCGTCACCGTTGCGATAGATGAGCTC
>JAXDLE010000134.1:0-19481 GCA_034666725.1 Chloroflexota bacterium | reverse complement strand
CGTGGTGATTGCCCAGGACCTGGGTGTTCAGACCGTCGATCCGCATCCCGGCGGCCCCGACATCCGTGACGGCTGGGAGATCATCAGCGCCGCGATCGATCCGAACAGCGGCCGGCTCTACGCTGTCTGGCAGGACGCCCGATTCACCAACGGCGACCTGAACCAGATTGTTATCTCGACCTCGGCCAACGGCAATCACTGGAGCGCGCCATTTGTCGTGAGCCGCACGATCGGCCAGGCTGCCTTCACGGGAACCGTCGCGGTCAACGCCGCCGGCCAGGTGGCCGTCACCTACTACGACTTCCGCAAGTTCGATCCAGGCAAGGCCGGGCTGCCGACCAACTACTGGATGCGCATCTCGCCCGCTGGTGGGACGAACTTCGGTCCGGACATCAAGCTCAGCGACTCTTTCAACATGCTCAAGGCGCCTGATGCGTTCGGACGCTTCCTGGGCGACTACGAAGGGCTGGCCGCGCGCGGCAACAAGTTCGTCACGCTGTACTGCGCGACGACCGGGCCACAGAACAACCCGACCGACTGCTACGTCTCGCAGATCAAGCCCTAGCCACCAGGCAGGCGGGCTTCGCCGCCTCGCCGGATGAATGAGCAGCCTCGCTTCCGGGCCGCGATCTTCGACCTGGGTGGTGTGCTCATCGACTGGGATCCGCGCCACGTCTATCGCCAGCTTTTCCCGGACGACGCCGACGGCATGGAACGTTTCCTGGCGGCGACGGTGTCCGCCGAGTGGAATCGCCAGGTAGATCGAGGGCGCTCATTCCAGGAGGCGATCGATGAGCTGAAGGCCGACCATCCCGATCAGGCCGACCTGATACAGGCGTACCGCGACCGCTGGCCGGAGATGCTCGGCGATGTGGACGCCGGCACGGCGGAGATTCTGCGCGACCTGCGCCACCGCGGGTTACGGCTGTTCGCGCTGAGCAACTGGGCAGCGGAGACGTTCGCGATCGCGCGGGGCATGATCGCGGAGCTCGCCCTATTCGAGGACATCCTCATCTCTGGCGAGGCACGCCTCCTCAAGCCCGAGGCGGAGATGTTCGAGCTGGCCTGCCGTCGCTTCGGCGTTGCGCTAGCGGAGGCGTTCTTCGTTGACGACATCCCAGCCAATGTCGAGGGCGCGCGTGCCGCTGGCTTGGCTGCCATCCAATTCACGGACTCCCGCGCACTTCGCCAAGAGCTGGAGCGCCTCGAAGTCCTCTAGGGCGGCCCATGTGGCTGAGCGTCGAGGGAACCAACCGAGGGCTGGGAAGCGTCCTAGCGGGCGTGCTGAAGAGAACCCTTCCACTTTTGTTGCTGTCCCTCGTCGCCATCGCCTGCGGTGGCGCTGCGCCCTCGCCCAGCCCGTCGGCCTCGCCCAGCCCGGCGCCCTCCCCCGCGCCAACACCCACGCCCACGCCGAGCGGCCCGCTGCTCACAATCGAGTCACGCGGTGGACGATGCGTCGATGGACCCTGCGGGAACATGCTGATCGTCGAGCTCGACGGCCGCGTCCACCAGGCTGCCAAGCCGCCCAACGACCTGGGCTTCGTCGACCCCGACCTGCTGGCCGAGCTCACGGATGCGATCGCCGCGGCCGATTTCGACGAGATCCGCAGCCACCCCTTCACCGACGAATGCCCCGTCAACTACGACGGCACGGAGATCGTCGTCGACTTCGGCACCCCACACGGCGCGGAGCACATCGAGGGCTGCCAGGTCGCCATCGACTGGGCGTCGCCGCCATTCGCAACGATCAAGACCGCGCTCGCCCCATGGTTCGCCAACTGAACATCGCGGCGTAGTCTTCCGCCCGTGGGCGTGCCCCGGGCGTTGATGTCGACCGTCTTCGCGCTTTCGGTAGGTTCGTGCAGTGCGTCGGCGCCTGCGCCAACGGGCTGGACTTACGGTCCGGGCGACGCAGCGCACGACCAGATCAAGTCCTACATCGAGGACGTGGCCACGTCAGACGGTCATGTCTACGCGCCCCGGGACGACTTGGGCCACGACCTGAGCGGCGCCAAGATCATTCAATCTGCCGATGGCTCGGGATTCCTCGCTGTGTACTTCCATTGGGACGAGGCGACCGCGGAGTTCCGATCCAATGTGGGGACCTCGAGCGACCTGCTCAATTGGACCTGGTCTGCCGAGCTCGGAAGGAAGGCGTCGCAGCCCACCATCGCTGCCGCGTCAGACGGCGGCTACGTCGTGGCCTGGGAGCAGGACCCGGACAACCACCTGTTCTTTGCGTACTACCCAACGGAAGCCGACCTGCTGGATGGCCGACCGACCAGAACCTTCGAACCGCCACGCCAACTTTCCACCTGCGCCGAAGGGACGCCGAGCCTTTACTCGGCCAGCAGCGCGTCTCTGGACGTGGCCTTCCACTACTACCGTGATTGCCTCGTGGACCGGCAGGCTCGCGGGTCGACCGATTGGACCAACTGGTCCTCGCACGCAGTCCCTGAGCTCGATGCGGCGATGGAGTGGCATGGCGTCGAAGGAGGCATCGGCGATCGCGATGGGCCCTTCGAGTTTCGCGGCTACCAGTTCATGCTCTTCGAGAGCATGCGCACGCCCGAGCACTGGGAAACCTTCCGCTTGTTCCTTTACGACGTCGCTTCCAAAACGTCATCGCAGCTCGACATGCACACCCACGCCGGCAGTCGTGCATTCACCAATCCGACAATCGGCTTCGTCACGCTCGACGGTCGCCCGGCGATGGTCAACTACGCGTTCATTCCCCAGGAGGCCGGCGCTCCCACAGAGATCAACGGCGTCGTCTACTACCGCTTCCTCGACTAGGCCGCATCTGGGCCCCGCGGCTATTGCCTGTCGTAGCCGCGGCGTGTATCACTGCGGTTGCCGCGAATCATTCCCCACAGCTTGCGGATTGCCCAGAGTCGAAACAGCAGACTGATCATGGTGTCCTCCCTGCAGGCCACCGATTCAAATGCCACGGCCGAATAAACCGCCCTTCGCCTGCGGCGCAATGAGCCGCAAACACCTCTCAGATGAGGCCACCTCGATCCACGCGGCCCGACCACACGAATCAAAAAGCCGCCCGCATTGCTGCGGGCGGCCTTCGCTTAGCGACTAGCGCTTAGGCGGAGCGAACTCGATTCGCGCGGGGCCCCTTGGGGCTCTGCTCGATCTCGAACTCGACCTTCTCGCCGCCGTTGAGGCGATCGAAGTCGAGCGAGGAGTCCAGCGAGTTGCGGTGAAAGAAGTATTCCTTCGCGTCATCCGCAGTGATGAAGCCGAAGCCGCGATCGGCGACGACCTTCTTGATGGTTCCGGTGGCCACATTGACCTCCCATGTCTTCCCGAACGATTGGCTCAGACGCACGATCCGTTCGAGAACAGGAGGATCACACGACGCCACCGCCACACTGCGATGTGCCCCAATTCTACCGCACGTTGCAAGCGTGGCGTCACAATCACGCCGTGATCGAGACGATCAGGCAGTTCAAGGACTGGTTCTGGAAGCCGCCGCGCGCCCACGGCGACGTGCTCGAAGACCGCTCGGTCAGCCCGCTCGAACTCCTGTACGACCTCATCTACGTCGCGGTCATAGCCCAGGTGGCGCGGCGGCTGGCAACCGATGTGTCGGTGATCGGCGTCGCCGAGTTCGTCATCGTCTTCACGCTCGTCTGGATCGCCTGGGTAAACGGCTCGCTCTATCTCGAGTTGCACGGCCGCGACGACGGCCGCACGCGATCATTCGTGTTCATCCAGATGGCGATCCTCGCATTCATCGCGGTGTTCGCCAGCACGGCTGCAGATACCGGCGGCGCGCCTTTCGCAGTCACGTACACAGCGTTCCTGATCGTCCTCGCGCTGATGTGGAACTCGGTGCGCGGTCAGGACACGCCCGAAGCCGCGCGGGTGACCAAGGGCTACACGCTGCTGCTGGTGGCGTCGGCGGCAGCGATCCTGGTGAGCGCGTTCGTGGCCCCCGACATTCGGCTCATCGTCTGGGGCGCTTTCTGCGTTGCCTGGCTGGGCGCAATGGCAGCGCTGGGCATGCGCTCGCGTTCGTTCAGCATCGGCGTGACCCCAACGAAGTCCATGATCGAGCGCTTCGGCACGTTCGTGATCATCGTGCTGGGCGAATTCGTGGTGGACGTCGTGGACGGCCTGTCGCACGGCGAGCTGGATGTGCTGACCATCTGGACGGGCGTTAATGCCCTGGGCTTGGGACTCGGCTTCTGGTGGATCTACTTCGACCTGGTGGGCGGCCGGCCGCCGCGCAACACCGGCCGGGCCCTCACCACCTGGATCCTGGGCCACTGGCCCATAACGCTCGCGATCGCGGGATCGGGCGCCGCGATGGTCAGCCTCATCGAACACGCCCATGATCCCAGCGGGCCCGCGGCCACCGCGTGGCTGCTCGGTGGCGCGATTGCCCTCGCGTTGGTGGCTCACGCGTTCGTTGGGCGGCAGCTCGCGGTCCGGGATCGGCTCGCCGTGGTGTATCGGCCCATGGAAGTTGCCCTGCTGGCGGCCGCGGCCCTGGTCCTGGTGCTGGGCTGGGCGCATCCGACGCCATGGATACAGATCGTGGGCAGCGGCCTGACCCTGCTGGCGCTGTGGTTCCTGCTGGTGGTCAGGCTCATCGGCGCGCGCGCCTGGCCGCCGGCCGCCTGACGACGCACGGCTAACCAACAACAAAAGAGCCGGCCGCACGGTTGTGCGACCGGCTCGAGCACCCTCCGGTGCTACATCTTCATGTCCTGGAGCACGAACCCGCCGGCGAAAGCCGCCATGCCTACCCAAGCCAAGCTGATGGTGCCGAGGTTGATGATGTTGAGTGCCGCCACCAGGAAAAGCACCACGGCGACAAGCCACAGGATCGTCGACATCTTCCATGACATGGACATTCGCTCACCTCTCCCTGCATTCGCGATCAGACCGACCGCATGCCAAGTTTAGGTTCAGCTGGGGGCCCTTCGTCAGCCGTCCGTGCGCAGTCTCTCAAGGCCGTCGAGAAGCAGGTCGAGGCCGAAATCGAACTCGGATGATCCGCCGGGCTCCTCGTTGAGGTGGTAGTCGACGTGCTCGGCAAAGTGCGGTAGGTCGGCCATTGGCAGCTGGGCGATCACCTGGTCGGCGAAGTCGGGGTTGGTCTGCGTGAGCTCGATGTAGGGCAGCACCCAGAGCGTGAAGCCCACGATGTGGCTGTCGATCGCGTGGTAGGCGTGGTGGGTCAGCTCGGCCGACATTCCGCCCCGCCTCAGCCGGCCCAGGATCGAGTCCATCCAACGCACCTGGCCCATGCCGGGCTCAAAGGCGCGGCCGATCAATTTGGCCGCCCACGGGTGGCGAAGCAGCACGTGGTAGGCGTCGATCGCGGCCGCGCGCATCTGTGGACGCCAATCCCCTTCCGAGTCGGGCCGCGCCATCTCCCCGAAGACCGCGTCGACCATGGCGCCCAGGAGCGCGTCCTTGTTCGGAAACCAGTGGTACAGCGACATCGCCTCCACGCCGAGTGCCAGGGCGAGGCGGCGCATGCTGACCCCGTCGATGCCGTCGGAGTCAGCGAGCGCGATAGCCGCGCGGACCACTCGTTCACGACTCAGTGCTTCACGTGTCGCCTGTGCCATCGCTTGACACCCTTACGCTGTACGCCTACCTTGCCTTGGTTACCTTACAGTGTACGGCAAGAGAGGGGATACGGAAGGCGATGAAAGTAATTTTGCAGCGCGGCTACGGATCACCGGCGAGCGCGCTGACGCTGGAGGACATCGACAAACCGCAGGTCGGCGAGGGCGAGGTGTTGGTGCGGGTCCGGGCCACTTCGATCAACTCGGGCGACTGGCGGCAAGTCAGGGCGAACCCGATTTTGATCCGTTTCGTGCTGGGTATACGGCGGCCTAAGAAGACGGCGTTTGCTGCCGACGCCGCTGGCGTGGTGGAGTCCGTTGGCGAGGGCATGACCGATCTCAACGTGGGTGACGAGGTGTTCGGCATTCGCTCCGGCGCGGCCGGCGAGTACGTGGCCGGCAAGAACTTCGTGCCCAAGCCGGCTCGGCTGTCCTTCGAGGAGGCCGCCGCGATCCCGGTTGCGGGCGTGACCGCCCTTCAGGCAGTGCGCGAGTGGAGTGGCGGCGTCAAGGCTGGGCAACAGGTGCTTGTCAACGGCGCAGGCGGCGGAGTCGGCCATTTCGCGCTCCAGATCGCGAAGGCTGACGGGGCCGAGGTCACGGCGGTCACCTCCCCCGACAAGATCGACATGGCCCGCTCCCTGGGGGCCGACCACGTGATCGACTACAGCACCACCGACTTCACGAAGGCTGGCAAGCGCTACGACGTGATCATCGACTGTTCTGGCAACCGATCCTTCGGCGCTTGCCTGCGCGCGCTCAAGCCGGGTGGAACGCTGGTCTTCGTTGGCGCGCATCGTGGCGTCCTGACGCGGATCGTCTTTGCCAATATCCGTAAGCGCCTGCTCAAGCAGCGCATCGCCTTCTCGATCGCGGAGGTGCGACGCCAGGATCTGTTCGCGCTGCGCGAACTGATCGACGCGGGCAAGTTGAGCCCGGTGATCGACCGGAGCTATCCGCTCGAGCAGACAGCCGACGCGGTTGGCTATGCGGAGAAGCAACAGAGCCGCGGCAAGGTCGTCGTCACCGTGGCAGGCGCCTAGCCGCGCGGGCAGACAAAAAGAAAAGAGCCGCCGGTCGTGGGGGTCCCGGCGGCTCTTTGAGTCGGTTGGCGAGGGATTACTTGCCGGGGTTCACCCAGGCAACCTGGAGGGTATTCATCCGGCCGAGGAGCGAGTCGCTGTCGAACGTGTCCGGGTCGGACACGGCCAGGAAGCCGCTGATCTCGATGGTGAACGTGCCGTACTTGATTCCCGCGATGGAGCGCAGGTCGACAAGGGCACTGGTCGTTCCCGCCGAGGCGAGCTCTTCGCCGGTGGCGATCACGGTGCCCGCGGCGTCCTTGATCGTGAGGTCATAGAACATGTTGTTGCCGGTCAAGACCGTCGTGGACGGATGCGACAGCGTGGCCTTCAGGTAGCGCGTCGCCGAAGAGACGCTCACCGTGTAGGTGTGGCTGTCGGTCGTGCCCGCGACCGTGGCGCGCGGCGACGCGTATGTCCAGAACTCCGAGCGGTTCACCTTGAAGCCGTCCGCGTCGAGGACGCGGTCGTTGGCCCTGGAATTCGCGCTGGCGAGCTTGGTCTTCCAGCTCGACGAGCGGACCAGGGCGACAGCCTTGGTCAGATCGACGTAGCCAAAGCCCTGCTGCCAGAACGGCAGTGCCGCGCCATTGGCATCGACGATCGGCGTGGCCGTGGCCTGGAGGGCCTGGCGGATCTGCGTGGGGGTCAGCTTGGGATTGGCCTGGAGAAGGACCGCGGCGGCGCCGGCGATGTGCGGCGCAGCCATGGACGTGCCTGATGCCGTGCCGTTGCCGTTGGCGATACAGGGGGCGATGACCGTACCGGTCGAGGTGCAGCTCGAGGAGATCGAGCTACCGGGCGCGACCACGTCGGGGTGGTAAACGCCGATCCGGTCACCGGTGTAAACGGTGTGGCCGGCGACGCCGATGTAGCCGGCTTCGCTGTTGTCGTAGATCAGGCCCGTCGAGCTGAAGTCGGAAAGCGCGTGGCCGATGGTGCCCGCGCCGACCGAGATCACCCACGGTGCCTCGGAGAACGGATTGAGGCTCATCTCGTCGTTGCCGCTGTTGCCGGCGGCGAACACGACCGTCATGCCATGCTCGGTAACGGCCTTGGTGATGACCGCGACCGGATCGTTGGGATCGAACTGGCGATACGAGTTGCCCCATGAGTTGTTGACGACCTTGATGCCCCACATGTCGGGCTGACGCAGCATCACGTCGTAGGCCGTCACGACGGCTGACGTGAAGAGCACCAGGCCGATCGCGAAGCAGGCGAGGCTCGCGTCGGGGGCGACGCCGAGGTGGCTGCCGTCCGCGGCTGAAGTGGAGTCGGCGGCGATGATGCCCGCGACGTGCGTGCCGTGGCCGCCACCGATGTCGGTGTTGCTGTAGGGGCCCTGGTCGACCGGCACGATGATCGTGTTGTCGGCATTGGGATGGCCGTTCACGTACTCGGCGCTCGAGAGGGTGACGTTGTGGACGACGTGGTCGGCCAGATCCACGTGGGTTGCGTCGCAGCCTGAGTCGACGACGCCGACTGTCACGCCCTTGCCGGTGAACCCGGCGGCGCGAACGGCGGCCATGCCCATCGCATCACTCGACTTGGTGTCGAGCAGCTCGATGGGATCGTCCGGATAGACGTCATTGGCGATGCCGCTGGTCACGGCGCGCTTCATGGCGCTGACCGGGCCCTCGACGAGCGCCAGGCGGAGCTTGTGCATGGGCTGGACCGTCAGTCCCACGTTGTTCAACGAGTTGAGCTGGCTGGCGCTGGGGATTGCCGGAAACACGGCGATACCACGTGTGACCGTGGTGGCCGAGTTGACGGCGACGAGCTGTGACAGACCGGTCGGCAGAGCCGCCGCGGCCGTCACGGCCACAGGGATGATTGCGCTGATGAGCAGTGCCACCGCGAGGGCGATCGCGCCAATACGGCGCGAACTTAAACGGGGCAGCGGACGGGTTTCGGGGCGCATCGTGCTCCTCTTTCGCTGGG
Organism: Chloroflexota bacterium; assembly: GCA_034666725.1. Taxonomy (GTDB): domain Bacteria; phylum Chloroflexota; class Limnocylindria; order Limnocylindrales; family CSP1-4; genus JALYGJ01. The sequence continues at coordinate 10,858 of JAXDLE010000134.1, read as the reverse complement.
GGTTCCCACTGTGCCACCCTTCGTGGTGGTGGTACTTCTGAATGGTTGACCACCACGATGCATGGTGTCAAGCCGCTGCCGAGAGTGGGAGACGCGCTGAGATGGAGCTGAAATGTCAGCAAGCGACGGTCGGAAACGGCCCGCGGCCGGGAGCCGACCGCTTCGCGCGCAGCAGCGGCAGCTGCGGAGGGGACCTAGCTCAGATCGGGAGCAGCACCGCGCTGGCGCCGGCGACCACGCCGGCCAACAGGCCCAGCAGCACGATCTCCAGCGCACGCCGGCGGTCCCGGGCGCGCTGCCGCGGATCCGCGACACGCTCCCTCGAGCCCACCTGGCCGAAGTTGAAGACGCCCAGCGCACCGAATGCCACGCAGAACCGGCGCCACGCCTGGAGATATGCGACCGCGGTTCCCCACGCGGGCAGGGCCACGCTGAAACGCGCGACCAGCGGCACATGAGTGACCAGAAGCAGCACCAGGAAGCCGAGCGTGATCAGCAGACCGACATGGGCGAGCGTGAGGCGGTGGGCGATCTCATCGGGCCCTATGTTGCAGACGCCCGACTCGTACTCGTCGCCCGCACCAATCGGCGGTGCCCCACTCTGCGGTCTGGATGTCGCCAACGCGATTGCCACCTCCGAATTGTCGTCAGTCGGCCAGATCGCGCAGGAGTTGGCGCACATGCTCGTGGATCTGGTCGCGCACCTCTTCGTCGGAGCCGCTGGTGCGCCAGCGCTCGACCCCGGCGAGGGGCTCGTCGATCGAGATCGCGCGATCGGCCGAGCCAGGATCGAAGGCGCGAGGCTTATCCATATCGGCAAAGGCCGCCGCCCCAGTGCCCTCGAGAAGCGGCATCAGCCGCGTGCTTACCTCCGACTGCGGGGTCAGGCCGGCAGATTCGGCGTGCCACCCCTGTGGGGCCGCGGCATTGAAGAAAGCGGCAGCCATGCGGCTGCGGAACGCACCGTGCTGGCATACGAAGACAACAGTTCGAATCGCTGGTTTCACGCCGCGGCAGCCTACCAAGCGATACTCCGCCGCGTGACACAGATCGCGCCGGGCATTCATCGCATTGGCGAGGACAGCCGCATCAATTCGTACCTCCTCGAGGAGGGCGGTGAGGTCACGCTGATCGACGCCGCGATGCCGGGCTACTACGGTGATCTGCCGCGCGAGCTCTCCGCAATGGGCCGGACGATCGACGACCTGCGGGCGGTCGTGCTGACGCACGGTCACGCCGACCACGTCGGCTTCGCCGAGAAGCTGCGCCGCGATCGCAAGGTCCCGGTCTGGATCCATGAGCTCGATCGCGGCTACGCCACGGGACGGGAGAAACCAAAGCGCACGACCGGGCCGCAGCGGATCACGCCACTGCTCGCCTTCATCTGGCTCGCGCTCAGGAGCGGCGGGTTGGGCCTCAAGCGGATCACCCAGGTTTCGACATTCGGCGACGCCGCGACGCTCGACGTGCCCGGCGCGCCACGCGTCGTCCTCGTGCCCGGCCACACGCCGGGGAGCGCCGCGCTGTACGCGCAGAAGCACGACGCGCTTTTCGTGGGTGACGCGCTGGCGACCTTCGCCGTCACGACCGGCCGGCACGCCCCCCAGATTGCGCCCTTCACCGGGGAGCCGGCACAGGCGCTGGAGTCATTGGCGCGTCTCGAGAACCTCGACGCCAGTCTCGTCCTGCCGGGCCACGGCGATGCGTGGACGCAGGGCATAAGCGAGGCCGTGCGCCAGATTCGGGCCACGACCGGTCCGTCTGGTTTCCTCGAGGCGCCGCGAACCTAGGCGCCGCGAACCTAGGCGCCGCTACCTAGGCCACAGGGATGTTCTGGTTGCGGTGGAAGACGTTCTCCGGATCGACGCGTGCCTTGACCGCGCGCAGCCGGTCCCAGGTCGCGCCGGGATAGGCAGCCCGCACCCGATCGGGCCCCTCATCGGCCAAAAAGTTGACGTAGACGCCATCGTCGCCCTGGTCGAGCGTCGCGCGCACCTGCTGAACCCACGCCTTGCGCTCTGGACGATCGGCTTCGCCGTTGTAGAAGCAGAAGACGTTGACCATGATCGGCGCGGAGCGGTGGGCGAACGCGGTCGCGTCCGCAGCCACGCGCGCGATTGCGCCGCCGTGGACACGCAGCTGGACGCCGCACATGGGTGAGTCGGACGCGGCGACGAGGTCGAGCACCACCTGCGCTTCGGCCTCCCCCACTGCGCGGGTGAACATGTTGATCGCTTCGGCAGTGGGCCGGTAGTCGGGTTCCTCGGGCGGGTAGATCTCGGCGTACGCCATGGGCTTGAGCATGTCCGCGAGCGGAGTCGCGATGCCGCGGAAGCGCGCCAGCACGGGCTCGGCGTCAGCCGGCTCGCCGGCGTAGCAGATGATGCCCATGATCACCGGCTTGCCGACCACGTCCTCGGGAACGAATGGCATCGGCGGGCAGTTCATGACATTGCCGATCGTCGTGAGCTCGTCGGGTGCGGCGGCCGACTCCGCCACGAACGCGGCCATTGACTGGGCCGTGGCCGGCAGGATGAGCAACCCACCCACGACCTGCGGCAGTTTGTGCAGCGCGTAGCGGAAGGCCGTCGCGACACCGAAGTTGCCGCCTCCGCCGCGCAGCGCCCAGAAGAGATCAGGGTCGGAATTGGCATCGACCCGAACGACCGCACCATCCGCGGTGACGAGCTCGACCTCGAGCAAGTTGTCGATCGTCATCCCGAACTTGCGCGAGAGATAGCCCAGGCCGCCGCCCAGGGTGATGCCTCCGATACCGACCGATCCGGTATCGCCGAATCCGACCACCATGCCCTGCTCGCCGAGAGCTTTGGAGAGGTCAACCGCGGCAAGGCCGGTCCCCGCCCAAACCGTATTTGCGGCGCCATCGATGTTGATGTCACGGATGTCGCGCAAATCGATGACGACGCCGGTCGGCGTCGTGCTGTGCCCGGCGCCGCTGTGACCGCCGCTGCGCACCGCTATCTCGAGCCCGTTCTCGCTGGCGAAGCCGATGACCGCGGCTACGTCCGCGGCGTCGGCCACTCGGGCGATCAGCGGCGGCCTGATGTCGACGACCGCGGTCACCCGGCGCAGCTCGTCGTAGTCAGGATCGGCAGCAGTCGCGACTCGCCCGCGCATGCGCGCGCGCAGGGCATCAGCAAGTGAGGTCATCGGCAAAGTTTGAAGGAAACGCCAGATGCGCGGGCTAACCTAGCGAGCGTGACTGAGAGCCGCGGAGCCGACGATCGCGGGGCGCCGGCCCAGGACGTCCTGGCGGCGTTGGGTGAGGTCATCCGGGCCGTCTCGAGCAGCGGCTTTGAGCTCGATGATGTGCTGCAGACGATCATCCGCCACGCGGTCGAGCTATCTCGGGCGGACTTCGGCAACATCCTCCGACCGGAGGCGCAGGAGGGCTACTTCCGCGTCATCGCCCAGCACGGCAAGGTCAACCCAGGCTACTGGGACATCGTGACCAAGAACAAGTACACGCCCGATCGCGGCTCGATGATCGGCCGCACGCTGCTCGAGCGGCGGCCGGTCCAGGTGGAAGACGTACTCGAGGACAAGGAGTACACCGCCTGGGACGTCCACAAGGCCGGCGGCTACCGCACGATGCTCGGCATCCCGATGATGCGCGGCGACGAGATGATCGGCCTCTTTGTCCTCTGGCGATACACGGTAAAGCCGTTCACCGACCAAGAGATTTCGCTCCTGACCACCTTCGCCGACCAGGCGGTGTTGGCGATCGACAACCTCCGACTCTTCCAGACGATCCAGAGCCAGCAGGTCGAGCTGGCGCGCTTCGCCCCCCAGGCGGCGGAGCTCATGTCGACCGAGGCCGGCGCCGAGCTGCTGGCCGGCCACCGGCGCGAGATCACCGCGATGTTCGCCGACCTGCGCGGCTTCACGACCTTCGCCGAATCAGCTGAGCCCGAGGAAGTCCTGGGCGTCCTGCGCGAATACCACTCCGCGGTCGGCGAGATCGTCGTCAGCCGCGGCGGGACAGTCGAGCACTTCGCGGGCGACGGGCTGATGGCCTTCTTCAATGACCCGCGCAAGCTCGACGATCACCAACGTGTCGCAGTCGAGAGCGCGATTCAGATCCGCCAGCGTTTCATGGAGCTCGCTGGGGGATGGCGCAAGCGTGGGTACGAGCTGGGCCTCGGCGTCGGGCTGGCAGTCGGCCATGCGACCCTCGGCCGGATCGGCTTCGAGGGCCGCTTTGACTACGGCGCCGTGGGCAACGTGGTCATCCTGGCGTCACGGCTATCGGACGCGGCCGCGCCGGGCGAGATCCTGCTCAGCCAGCGCCTGAACGCCGCGGTCGAAGGAAGCGTGGCCACTGAGGCCCTGCCGGACAAGTCCCTGAAGGGCTTCAGTAAGCCGGTGCAGGCCTTTCGGGTCGCCGACTAGCTGGTCTTCTCCATCGACGCGGGGTCGAAGGGCGACATCAGCTGGAAGTAGTTGTCATCCGGGTCGGCCAGGGTCGCGATCCAAGTGTTGGGCATTCCGTCGAAGGAATACGGCTCCTTGATGACGATCGCGCCGGCGGCCTTCAGTCGGTCGAAATCGCCCTCGACGTCCGCCGTCTCCAGGTTCCAGATGATCCGGCCGGGCGCCGCACTCTTGCCGTGGACCTCGCTGTGCGCGCCAACGCTGATGTTGCCGCTTCCGAGCTGCCACGAGTGGTAAGAGTCGTCCTTGTAGGCCGGCTCGCCGAAAAGCTTCGTGTAGTAGTCGAAGAGGCGCTGCGGATTGTCGGTGCCGATGAGGATGCTGTTGAAGTTCATGGAGTGACCATATCCCGCCGGGCAGGAATAGTCGCGTGAACGAAACGTGCTGAGCACGCCGCGCATGAGAGCGCGAGAGGCCGCGCTGGCCACACTCGGGGGCAGGAGGTGCCACATGGTTGCTGACGAAAGACTCGTCAATCCGGGCGACGGCCCTGAATCATCGGACGAGCCGCGTCCCGGTGACGTGGACATGGCCGACGCAGTCGACGACGCCGATGGCATCGGCAATGTTGCAGGCCTCGATCCAGCCATGGATCGCTCGATGACCGACGACGAGGGCGCTGATATCGAGGATGAATCGCCCAAGCCGCGGGCCTAGGGCGCGGGGCCTGGCGCCGCCGGCTAGGACGCGGCCGGTTTGCCCTGATCGGCGAAGATCGCGCTGAGGAAGTGGACGACCAGCCACGCGCTGGTCATGGCCGTTGCCAGGTCATTCTGGGCGGCCGAAGTCTCGACGATATCGAAGCCAACGATGCGGCCGCGCCGCGCGATGGCCTCGAGCAGCTCGCGCAGCTGGCGATAAGCGAGGCCGCCCGGCTCGGGTAGCGTCGTCGCAGGTACGAGCGCTCCTTCGAGGACATCGATGTCGATCGAGACGTAGACGTCCTTGCCCGGGCGGACGAGCCGCTCGATGGTTGCCGTGGGGCCTTCCTCCAAAACGGTCCGCGTCGAGGCGAAGCCGACGCCAAGGCGCTTCATGTCCGCGTATTGATCGGCAACGGCGCTGCGCAGCCCTAACGCCGAGATCTGCTCAACGCCTATCAGCTCGTACAAGCGCCGCAGCTGCGACCCGTGGCTGAACTTGGAACCGAAGATCTGGTCGGCAAAGTCGGGATGGGCATCGATGTGGACGACATCGATCGACTCGCGCACCTCGGCCACGCCCCGGCCGACCGGAAACGAGACAGAGTGATCGCCGCCAACGGCGACGACGAGCGCACCTTTTTCGGCCATCTGATGCGTGACCGTCGTGATCCGCTCGTGCGACAGGCCCACGTCGCCACCGGCAACCAGGACATCGCCGACATCCGCCATGCGAATGCCTGCCAGCTCGTGCCGCTCGCTCTCGATGTCGAACCAGCCCGCGCTCGTACCGTCCGCCTTGGTGTCACGCAACCGAGTGCGCGCCTCCCGTATGAGTCTCGGGCCGGCATACGCGCCGGAGCGAATCATCGGGATGATCGTGCCCTGATCCCAGGGGACGCCGACGAACGCGATCTGGGCGTTCAGCTTGGACAAGTCCTCGCACGCGGGCGCGCCGAAGAAGGTCCGCAGCGCGGGCCGGATGATCACGTTGCCACTCTCGAGCGCTCCACGCGACATGGCGTCCTCCTTCGACTGTGGCAACGGCGGTTGCAAAATCTGCCCTTGTAACTAGATACCCTTCATGGTACGAACACGCGACAGCACGGCGTGCGGGATTTTGTCGCCAGACGCGGCTGCATGAGGAGGGTCACATGAACGGCAGATTCGGATTCCTGATCGGTACGGCGGTGACCGTCCTGATCCTCGCGGCGTGTGCCGGTCCCACGGCATCGCCCACTCCTGCGGGAGGCCCGGCCGGGCTCATCACCCCCGGGACACTCGTTGACTGTGTCGACATCGAGTACCCGCCCATGGAGTACTTCCCCGCCGAGGACGTGACCGATCCGGCCCAGGCGATCGGCTTCGACGTCGACTCGGCCAAGGCGGTCGCAGCCCATTGGGGCATCGACATCGAGATACGCAACACGGGCTTCGATTCGCTTATCGACGACCTGACCAACAACCGCTGCGACATCGTCTGGACGTCGCTTTTCGTGAACGACACGCGTCTCCAGGTCGCCGAGGCCGTGCCCTATCTGGCCACCGGCCACGTCGTCATGGTCAAGAAAGGCAACCCCGGCGGCATCACGACGCTCGCCGACCTGTGCGGCAAGAGCGTCTCGATTCAGTCGGGCGGCCTGGTCGAGGAGAAGATCAACGACCAGAGCGCGGCCTGCACCACTGCGGGCAGCGCGGCGATCGACATTCAGGGCTACCAGACGGTGGCCGACGAGTTCGCGCAGATCGTCAGCGACCGCGTCCCGGCGGTCTGGGAAACCGACACGGCCATCGCCGACTGGATGGTCAAGCACCCCGACGAGTACGAGGTTGCCTTCGTCGTATCGCGCGACGATGCCTACGGCGTGTACTTCCAGAAGGGCAAGGCGGCGCTCGCCACGGCCTTGCAGGATGCGCTCAAGGCGATCAAGGGCGACGGCTCGTGGGCTGACATCGCCGACGAGTACGCGCAGGATCCCGAGGCACTCGGCCCGGCCTGCCCGGCAAGCCTGACCGTCGCCACCGGCTGCCACGCGGTCCCGTAGATCGCGGGTTTCCGCTTAGAGAGTGAGCAACTGACGCGACGCCGGCCCTGAAGCCGGCGCCGCGTCGCCTTTTCGAGGTCCGTCGCCACAACTGTGGACTTCCGCGTCGACATCTTCATAGAGGCGCTGACCAACCCCGCGCTTCATCAGGGCGTCAAGGAGACGATCCTGCTGACGATCGCGGCGATGATCTTCGGCCTCGCCCTGGGCCTGGTCGTGGCGCTGATGCGCGACCACTCGTCGCGTTTCCTGCGCGGTACCGCCTGGATCTATGTCTGGTTCTTTCGCGGCGTACCCACGCTGGTGCTCCTGCTGATCGTCTGGACGGGGCTGCCCCAGGTCTTCCCGTCACTCAGCGAGCGCTGGTTCTCGCAGTTCTTCGCCGCATCGATCGCCCTGTCGCTCAACGAGGCCGCGTACGCGTCCGAGATATTCCGCGGCGGCTTGCTCGCGGTTGACGAAGGACAGCGCGTCGCGGCGCGCGCCCTGGGCCTGGCGCCGCGCAAGGTGTTCAGCAAGGTCGTGTTGCCACAGGTCCTGCGCGTCACGATCCCACCGCTGTCGAACGACCTCATCACGATGCTCAAGCTGACCAGCCTCGCCGCGTTCATCTCGTTGCGCGAGCTGCTGGCGAACACGCGCACGGTCGTGGCAGGCAACTTCCGCTCGATGGAGTACTACCTCGCGGCGGCCGTGTTCTACCTCGTCATGGTGAGCATCCTGATGATCGTCCAGGCATGGATCGAGCGGCGCTTCCGCTGGACCTCGCAGCGAAGTCAGTCACAGACGACGCGCGACCGCCTCGTCAAATCGCTGGCGCCGATCCGATGAGCGGGCCCAAGATCGGGCACCTGCTCGACGAGCAGCTGCTCCACGAGAAGGTCGCGGCGGCCGCGAGCACGGCCGAGTTCGTCCTCGAGGCGCGCGAGGTCCACAAACGCTACGGCGGGACAGAGGTGCTGCGCGGCGTCACGTTCGGCGTGCATCGCGGCGACGTGAAGGCGATCCTGGGGCCTTCCGGCAGCGGCAAGAGCACGCTGCTGCGCTGTCTCGCGCTGCTCGAGCCGCTCGACGCCGGTGAGGTCCGGCTCGATGGCAGGCGCATCGGCGTCAAGGAGGGCTCCGGCGGACGCGTCACTCCCCTGCCCGAGCGCATCCTCGCCCGGGAACGCAGCAACATCGGCATGGTCTTCCAGCGCTTCAATCTCTTTCCGCATCTGACGGCGCTGGGCAACGTGATGCTCGGCCTGGTCGAGGTGCGCGGCCGCAACAAGGCGCAGGCGCACGAGATCGCCTCACAGATGCTCGAGCGCGTGGGCCTGGAGGAGCGCAAGGGGTTCTACCCATCCGAGCTGTCGGGCGGTCAGCAGCAGCGCGTCGCAATTGCCCGGGCCCTGGTGATGAACCCCAAGGTGATGCTGTTCGACGAGCCGACCTCGGCACTCGACCCCGAGCTCGTGGGTGAGGTGCTCGCGGTCATGGAGGAGCTCGCCCGCGAGGGCATGACCATGGTCGTGGTGACCCACGAGATGGAGTTCGCCCGGCGCGCCGCGGACCGAGTCCTGATGATGGACGGCGGCGTTGTCGTCGAGGAAGGCTCGCCGGACGACATCTTCCTGCGACCGCAGAACGAGCGGACCAAGCGCTTCGTCGAGGCGCTCGCTTGACCGACCCGCGTTCGGACGGGTCTGCCGCCGTCGTCTTCGCCGGGGGCCCGATTCTCACCATGGCTGATCCACCGCGAGCGGAGGCCGTCGCAACCCGGGGTGACAAGATCGTGGCCGTGGGGTCGCTTGCCGACTGCCGCGCTCTTGCGGGCAGCGGGGCGACGGAGGTCGATCTCGCGGGGCGCGCGCTGATCCCCGGATTTGTTGATGCGCATATCCATCCGCTGATGTACGGCCAGACGTCGTCGTGGCTCGACGCGGGGCCGGAGCGCGCCGGGTCGATCGACGCGCTGGTCGAGCTGCTGAAAGCCGAGTCGGCCAAGCTGCCGGCCGGACGGCCTCTCTACGCCTACGGCTACGACCTGCGGCGCTTCCCCGAGCGGCGCCACCCCACGGCGCGCGATCTCGACCGCGCGTCTGCAGAGCGCGAGATCCTGCTGATGCATGCGTCAGGCCACGGCGGCGTCGTCAACAGTCCCGTCCTGAAGCGCGCCGGACTCACGGCAGCGACGGCTGATCCCGACGGCGGCGACTTTGGCCGCTTCGAGAATGGATCGCCGAGCGGCCGGTTGTTCGACTCAGCATGGGACCTGCTCGCGGGCGAGTTCGGCGTCCGGACCGAGCATCACGGGCCCAACATCCATCACGCGGATTCACCAGAGCGGCTGCTGGCCGAGCTCGAGTGGGCTCAGGGCGACATCATCGGCGCTGGCATTACCACCGTGGCCGACGCCCAGGTGACGCGGCGCGAGATGGAGACTTGGCTCGCGTTGCGCGACGCGGGCAAGCTGCGGATGCGCGTCCACATGTACGTGCTCAGCGTTCTGCTTGACGAGGTGCTCGAGATGGGCCTCGTGGCGCCGCTCGGCGATGAGTGGCTGCGCTTCGCGGGCATCAAGCTCTATGCCGATGGGACCCTAGTCGGGCGCACGGCGTGGATGCCACAGGGCTATCCCGGCGAGCCCGATAACCATGGCCTCCTGTACCACGACCCAGCCGATTACTCCGACATGATCCGGCGCGCCCACGGTGCCGGACTGCAGACGGCGACCCACGCGTTGTCCTCCGCGGCGATCGGCGTCGTCCTCGATGCGCTCTCTGCGGCGGATCGCGCCAAGCCGCGGCGCGACGCGCGCCACCGCATCGAGCATTGCGCGCTGCCGACTGAAGAGCAGGTCGCCCAGATGAGGCAATTGGGCGTCGTGCCCGTTGCGCAGTCGCAGCACGCGCTGCTGTACGGCGACGGCGCGATCGCCGCGGCCGGACCGCAGGACGGCGGCCGTTACCACCCGCTGGGCATGTACGCCCGCGCCGGCGTTCGTTTTGCGCTCTCGAGCGACGCGCCGGTTGCCGCGCCGAATCCGCTCCAGGCTATCGCCGCGGCAGTCAGCCGCACGACCGTCCTCGGCACGATCCTGGGCAGCGAGGATCTCAAGGTCAGTGCCGAGCAGGCACTCCGCGCCTACACGATCGACGCGGCTTGGGCGTGCCACGCGGAGGAAAGCATCGGATCCATCGAGCGCGGCAAGAAGGCCGACTTCGCGATCGTCAGCGGCGATCCAACGGCGACCGCGCCGGACTCACTGTCAGTGTCTGAAACGTGGATCGGCGGCGTCCGCGCCGGTTGAGCGCCTAGTCCTCGTCGCCGCCGTGGCCGCCCTGGCCGCTGTTGCCGGACGAGTCGTCATCACCCGGAGCGTCGGTCGGCTCCGCAGACTGCTCGTCCTCGTTCTCGTCGTCCGCGTCGGGCGCATCGGTCGGGTCGGGCGAATCCCCGTCGCCGCCTGAGTTGTTCTCGCCGCCGCCCGAGCCTGGCTCGGAGCCGCCGCCCGAGCTGTCGCCGTCGCCACCGGAGTTGTCCTCGTCACCACCGTTGTCGGCGTCACCGCCACCGGAGTGGTCATCGCCACCGTCGCCCGAGTTGTCGCCTGAGCCGGAATCGTCGTGGTCGTCCTCGTCACCGCCGCCGGAGTTGTCGTCACCGCCTGAGTTGTTGTCGCCGCCCGAGTTGTCCTCGTCGCCGCCCGAGCCTGGCCCGGAGCCGCCGCCG
>JAXDLE010000133.1:0-4658 GCA_034666725.1 Chloroflexota bacterium | reverse complement strand
GCTGGAGGCTGTTGCGGGTCCTTGTTGAGCCATATCGCTCCGCCCAGGAGCCGCTCGCCGAGCTGCTCTACCAGCGTCGTTTACGGGCGCGCGGGCCGCGCGTCGTGGCGATCGGCGGTGGCACCGGACTGAGCGCCCTGTTGCGCGGGCTCAAGGAGGTCACGAGCAACATCACCGCGGTCGTCACGGTCGCCGACGACGGCGGCTCGTCGGGCAAGCTGCGCACTGAGCTGGGCATGCCGCCCATGGGCGACATCCGCAACTGCATCGCCGCCCTGGCCGATACCGAGCCAGCGATGGCGCGGCTGCTTTCCTACCGCTTTCCACTGGCCGACTCGGTCGACTCGTCCTATGCCGGGCATGCCTTCGGCAACTTGCTGATCGCCGCTTTGACGGCGGTCGCTGGCGACTTCGAGGAGGGCGTGCGCCAGTCCAACCGGGTGCTCGCCGTGCGCGGCAGCGTCGTGCCGGTCGCCGGCCAGCCGGTCACCCTCCACGCGGCTTTGATCGACGGATCGGTGATCGAAGGCCAGTCGGAGATTGCTCGAAAGCGCGGCATTCGTCGCGTCTGGATCTCGCCCGAAGACGCCAAGCCCTCAGCCGAAGCCCTGGCCGCGATCGCCGCGGCCGACCTCATCATCATCGGACCCGGCAGCCTCTACACCAGTCTGTTGCCGCCACTGCTGGTGGCCGGGATGCACGAAGCGCTGGCCCGGGCGTCGGCGCCGCGGCTCCTGGTGTGCAACGTCGCGACGCAGGTGGGCGAGACCGAGGAGTTCGAGCTGACCGATCATCTCGAGGCGCTCTCGGCACACGGCATGGCGGACGTCATCGACGCGGTTCTCGTCAACGACAACTTCAAGGCGCGACAGCCGGCCAACTATCCGGCCGCGCCGGTGCGCATCGACCTGCCGCTGTCGGCCAGGACGGGACCGCAGATCATTGCGCGCGACGTTGTCGACGACACCAACGCGCATCGCCATGACTCGCGCAAGCTCGCGTCAGTCTTGCTGACCCTGTATGACGAGCGGTCCATCGCGCGCCGGCGCGCGCGCCCAGCGGCACCAGTCCGTTGAGCGACCTCGCCACGGCGTTGCGCGCGGAGCTCGCGGCAATAGAGCCGGCGCGCCGTTGCTGCAGGGCGGCGGAGCGGGCTGGCCTTGGCGCCGCTGCGCTGGGTCGTGCCCGAACACCACTCCTGGGCCGGCTCGCGGTGCGGCTCGACGATGCGGGGGAGGGCCCTTTCGATTGGGCGCTGGGCGCCGAGCACGACCGTGTCGCGTGGCTGCGTGGTGCCCTGTTGGCACACGGGTCACTGAGCGTCACGCCAGCCGGCACCCACCTCGAGCTGAGCATCGATCCGGGAGACGTTGAGCCGCTCAGCACGTGGCTTGTTGCGAACGGCTATCCGGCGGGCGCGCGAGCGCGCCGCGGCCGTGGCGTGCTGACGTGGAAGAGTGCCGATACGATCGTGGCCCTGTTGCGACGGCTCGGCGCATCGGCTGTGACCCTCGAGATGGAATCGCGCCTGATCGGCCGGTCGGTCGCCGGTCAGCTCAACCGAGTCGTCAATGCTGAGCACGCCAATCTGCGCCGCGCGGTCGCCGCAGCGCGCCGCCAGCTGGCCGACATCGATTCGCTCGAGCGCGAGGGCACCCTGCGCCGCATGCCGCGCCACGTGCGCCTCATAGCACGCGCCCGGCGTCGTGCGCCCGAGGCAACCTTCAGCCAGCTCGCAGCCGACCTCGACATGTCGCGCGGCCAGGTACAGCGCGGGTTCGGGCTGATCGAGAGCGCGGCATTGCACGAGGGAGCCGAATGAGCGCGAACGCCTCCAGGACCAAGCCGCGCCCGGTCATCGTCGCCGGCAACTGGAAGATGAATACGACGCCACTCGATGCCGCGCTCCTGGCGAACGACATCGCCAACGCGACCGAGGTCGACGGCGTGATACGCGTGATCTGTCCGCCGTTCGTGTGCCTGCATGCGGTGAGCATGGCGCTGCAGGACAGCGACGTGGCAGTCGGTGTTCAGAACATCCACGCCGAGCCCTTTGGCGCATACACGGGCGAGATTTCCGCACCGATGATCGAGGGCCTCGCGACCTGGGCGATCATCGGCCACTCGGAGCGCCGGCGCGACCAGGCCGAGGACGACGCGCTCGTGGGCCGCAAGCTGCTGCGTTGCGCCGAGTTCGGACTCCGGCCCATCCTGTGCGTCGGTGAGCACATCGAGCAGCGCACGGCAGGCAAGGCCGAGCAGACCGTGCGCCGCCAGCTCGAGCGCACGCTGGCCGAGATCGCCCGCGCGTCGGCGGAGCTGCCCGCCGACCTGGTGATCGCCTATGAGCCAGTCTGGGCGATTGGTACAGGCATGACCGCGCGCGGTAGCGACGCGTCCGTCATGGCGCAGGTCATCCGCGACACGCTCGCAAACCGGGGCATGCCCGGCGCGGCGGCGGATGTGCCGATCCTGTATGGCGGCAGCGTCACCAGCGCTTCCATCGATGAATTCCTGGCCGAGCCAGACATAGATGGCGCCCTCGTGGGTGGCGCGAGCCTCAAGGTCGACGAGATGGCCGGCATCGTGGCCCGTGCCGGGATCACGGCTGCGGCACGACAAAGCGCTTGAGCCGACCTCGACCCCTGGTCCTGGTCGTCATCGACGGCCTCGGCGTTGGCAAGCGTCCGGCAGACGATGCGATCGCGCAGGCGCACATGCCCGTCTGGCGGCGCCTCCTGGCCATGTGGCCGCACGCGCTCCTGCACGCGTCGGGGGAGGCGGTCGGCCTACCGCCCGGGCAGATGGGCAACAGCGAGGTGGGCCACCTCAACATAGGTGCCGGACGGCCCGTCCTCCAGGATCTACCGCGCATCGACGCCGCAATCGCCGATGGCTCGTTCGAGAGCAATCCTGCGCTCACTGAGGCCGTCGAGAGCGCGAAGGGTCACCGATTGCACCTGGTCGGCCTGCTCGGCCCGGGAGGTGTTCACTCGGTCGATCGGCATGCCGTCGCCATCTGCGCGCTGGCCTACGCCCACGGCGCAACCGATGTCGTCGTCCACGGCCTGCTTGACGGCCGCGATACGCCGCCGCGATCCGCGGACGCCTTCGTTGCCGATTTCGAGGCCCGGCTTGCCGATGCACATCCTGGTGCGCGGATCGCGACCATCGGCGGGCGCTACTTCGCGATGGACCGCGACAAGCGCTGGGAGCGCACGAAACAGGGCTACGACGCGATCGTCCACGGCATTGGCTTGAGCGCCGTGTCAGGGTTGGCGGCCATCGCTGCCGCCTACGAACGCGGCGAGAACGACGAGTTCGTCCAGCCCACGGTGATCGACGGCATGGACGGCCGGGTGCGGGATGGCGACGTCGTCGTCCATTTCAATTTCCGCGCCGATCGAGCGCGCCAGCTCGCGCATGCGCTGGTCGATGGCGACGAGTTCGACGCCGCTTGCTTCGATCGGGGCGACCGACCGCGCGACCTGCATGTCGTGACGATGACCGAGTACGAGGGCGGGCTGCCCGTCGCGGTGGCCTTTCCGCCGCAGACCGAGTCGAGCCTCGCGTCGTACTTCGCGTCGCTCGGCTGGCGCCAGTTCCACGTTGCCGAGACCGAGAAGTACGCCCACGTGACCTACTTCTTCAATGGCGGTGTTGAGGCGCCGTTCCCAGGGGAGGAGCGGTTGCTGGTCGCCAGCCCCAAGGTCGCGACGTACGACCTGCAACCGGAGATGAGCGCCACCGGGGTAACCGATGCCCTGGTCGAGGCCATCAAGTCCGGCGCGTACGACTTCATCGTCGCCAACTACGCCAACCCGGACATGGTCGGCCACAGCGGTGTCTGGGATGCGACCGTTCGCGCCGTCGAGTTGGTCGATGCCTGCCTCGGGCGTGTCGTGGGGGCGCTGCCGGCCGACGGCCTGCTGGCGATCACCGCCGACCACGGCAACGCGGACGAGATGCGCGACGCGAAGGGCGCGCCCATAACGGCCCATTCGCTCAACCCGGTGCCGATCGTCCTTGTTGGCCGCGCGGCGCAGGGCCGCTCTCTCCGCGATGGTGTCCTCGCCGATGTGGCGCCGACCCTGCTCGAGCTATGCGAGCTGCCACCTCTCGAGGGCATGACCGGCCATTCCCTGCTGAGCGGCTGAACCGCCGCTCCGCTATTCTGCCGCCCGTGGAAAACGTACTTCTGCTCGGCCAGATCCTGGTCAGCTTCGCCTTGATGGCATCAATCCTGCTGCAGACGCGTGGCGCCGGACTGGGCGCGACCTTCGGTGGCGACTCGTCGGTCTATCGCAGCCGGCGCGGCATCGAGAAGCGCCTGTTCCAGTTCACGGTCGTGTTGGCGGTGCTTTTCATCATCTTCTCGATCATCGCGTTCAAGCTCGGCGACGCCAACGTGGTCGTTCCGACTCAATAGATCGAGGTAGGAAGAATCGGCCCGCCCGGGGTGGTCGGTCGGGCTCATTTCCTCCTGCTAGACTTCGCCTTCGCCTGAACGTCGCAAGTCGTTGCAGGTTGCGCGCCGAGGTGGCGGAATAGGCAGACGCGCTAGGTTCAGGACCTAGTGGCCGCAAGGTCGTGTGGGTTCAAGTCCCTCCCTCGGTACCAGTGCCCAGGTGGCGGAATTGGTATACGCGTACGTTTGA
>JAXDLE010000132.1:0-22671 GCA_034666725.1 Chloroflexota bacterium | reverse complement strand
GCGCTGCCGTCGACCGTCGTCTGGCCGGCGTTGGGATTGGGCACCACGATCGGGTTGAGGCCATCGAGTTCACGCATCGAGATCAGGACGTCGACCCGGTCGCCCGGCTGGAGCAGCATGCCGACGGAGTCGACCTTGCTGAGCGGAACCGCGATTCCAACCTGACCGGGCTGGAGCGACTGCGCGATCTGGGCCTGGGAGTTCGTGTCGAAGTCGGCAGCGGTAAGCGCCTGACCCGCGGCCACGGTGCGCCGAACGATCTGACCGACCAGCTCCTCGGGCCGCTGGTAAGTGCCTGAAGCGTCGCCCTGGGGGCGCGTCTGGGTCGTCAGCTTGTCGGGCGTGAGCTCGGTGCCCAGCGTCAGGTCGACCGCGGCGACTACAACATTGACGTCGGCAGGGGGCGTCACCACCGTCGGAGTGCCCATGCCGCCGAAGGCAAGCACCGCCACGAAGGCGACGCCGGCCAGCATGACGCCGGCGATGAGCATGAATCGGTTGGCGCGCTTCAAGGTGCCTCTCCAGGGTCGGGTGCCAGGTGTCAACGACTCTAGAAGTGGTTCAGGGGGGTCCCTATCCCACCAATGGGCTAGGACTATGCGCGACTACCGCGCACCGAACAGCCCGCCTGATGCCCGCGGCGACCCCCTCAAAACACAAAAAAGGAGCGCCGCCTGGTCCGGAGGAGAACGGACCAGAGGGCGCTCCAGCTCGGGAATTGCCCCGGCTACATAGCGTTACCGAGCGCGGACATCATTCCGTTGATCGAGCCGCCCATGAACGTCACTGCGACGATTGACGCGATAGCGATGAGGGCCAGGATGAGTGCGTACTCGGCGAGTCCCTGTCCGGCCTGCTTCCCACGAGCCGGCGCACGCCCAGATGCGAACTTCACTTCAGTGCTCCGTCGATAAGTGCTTGCATCGCAATAAGCGCGACGCTCAGCCGACTCTGGCCGAGCCAACTGGCGGCCGAAATAGGAAAGCGGTACTCACTCGATACGGCGCCTGCCGCGCCACTTGGGCGAATCGCGCACGAGGCGGTGCGTCACCGCGCCAGATCCAACGATGGTGGAGTGGTGGCTTGGCTTACCTCCGCAGTCGGCCTGCGGGCCGCTGCTGAGCGGAGCTGCGGTTACCCGTTGATCGTGTCGGCGATGATCGAGAGGACGTCGTTGATCTGGGTGCCGAAGAGGGTCAGCGCGACGAGCGCGACGATGACGATCAACGCGACGATCAGCGCGTACTCAGCCAGGCTCTGCCCGCGACTCCTCATGAGCCGATCGTAGGGCAAACCGGAGGCCGACTCTATCTCCGCAGTCGGCCGCGGGCCGCTGCTGCGCGCCTGCGCGACAGCCGCTACAGGGCAGGTGCAGTCGCTTCGCCTTGCGGGGGCATAAGAAAAGCGCCGGCCTTGCGGCCGGCGCTTACTTGTCGCTTGTGGCGAACGAGACTAGATCTTGTTGCCGACGTTCGACAGGATGCTGTTGATCTGGCCTCCGAGGAACGTGACCGCGGCGATCGCCAGGACGGCGATAAGCGCCAGGATCAGCGCGTACTCGGCCAGGCCCTGACCGCGCTCGTCGCTGCGAATCAGGCTCACCAGGTACTGAAGCATTCGAGACACCCTCCGGTATTGGATAAGTCCATCAAGAACGGACGGCAGCAAAGATGCGCGCACGCGAGGGGGCCGAAAATGGGACGAGAGTCCACGTCCCGCAGCCACTAGTCCTGTCCCGGTCACGCTCAAATCGTGAGCGCGACGCGCACTTGGCGGCCTTAAGCCGCTGCCAGCACCTCGAGCGTGGATCGGTCGGGCGACAGGCGCACCTTCATGCCCGCGACGTCGGCGCGCATCTGGATGTCGTTCCACGCCGCTTCGGGCAGCCCCGTGGCGCGCAACGTGTCGTCGCGCTCCTGCTCGCGGATCATCGACGCGAGGGCGGCCGGCATGGTCCGCTCGTTCCGCGCGGCGGTGACGACCGCATGTGCTCGGGTAGCGGCGCTCTGCGTGGCGGCGGCAGTGCTCGCCTGGACAGTCGCGCCGACGCCGTCGGGCGTCCAGTCGAGCCGCACGGCGAGCGCGGCGGGCGAGCCCGACAGGTAGCCGCTCATGGCGTCGTCGATTATCCGGAAGAGGGCGCTCTCGAGATCCGACGTGAGGCGACGGTCGGCACCGACGGAGTCGAAACGGACCGCGATCCCGGTCCGGCGGGCGCGCTCCAGTGACGAGCGGCGCAGCGTCGGCACGAGACCGAGGTCGTCGAGCACCATGGGCCGGACGTCGAAGATGAACTCCTTGGTCGCCGCGAGCGCGAGCTCGACCATGCGCACGAGTTCCGCCAGCTCCGCCTGGGCCTGCTTGGGCTGGCGCTCGAACAGCCGCTGTACGACGTGCGCCTGCAGAGCGATGTTGGCGATGCTCTGTGCCGGGCCATCGTGCATCTGGCGGGCGATGTCGCGCCGGAGCTCCTCCTGCGCCGCCAGATCGTCGCCGGGGTTCGCCTTGGGCGCCACGGCCTCCGCCACGGCGTTGCCAGGGGGCGCTTCGCGCACGATGGGCACGATCTCGGCCAGCCGGTCGCGGAAACGCTGCAGCGCGCGCTGCTTGCCGCCAAGCACCTCGAGCTGCGTCTGCATCACCGCTACCCGCCGCGTCTGGGTGATCAGCGTCGAACGGGCTTCGGGCAGCTCGGGCGCGCTGGGATCGTCGCGCTCGAGCGTGCTGACGCGCTCCTCGGCCTGTATTCGGCGAGCTTCATGGCGTTCGGTCTCGCTTGTTGCCTGGCGCAACAGCAGCTCGATTTCGGCCAGCTCGCGTTCGAGCGCCGCCTGATCGGCGGCGAGCTCATCGGCGAGCTGCGGAAGGGTCCTATCCATGTGTCGTATCCATGCCCGAGATCAGTCCTCGGGGATGCGGATCCAACCCTGCTTCATGGCATAGACAACGGCCTGCGTGCGGTCGTTGACGCTCAACTTGCGGAGGATCGAGCTCATGTGGTTCTTGACCGTCTGCTCGCTGATCGTCAGCGCATAGGCGACCTGCTTGTTGGTCATGCCCTTGGCGATGTTGTCGAGGATCTCGACCTCGCGCGGTGACAGCGGCGCAAAGATGGGTGCCGCTTCCTGGCCGTACACGGCCAGCTCGCGGAACTCCTTCAAGACGCGCGACGCCACGGATGGGCGCGAGAAGACCTTGTCGTTGATCAGGTACTCGCCGGCGCGAACACGACGGATGATCGTGACCAGGTCGTCGGGGTTGATGTCCTTGAGGATGAACGCCGCGGCGCCGGCCTTGATCGCCTCAAACAGCTGGTCCTCGTCCTCGGCGACGGCGAGGGCGATGATGCCCGCGCTGGGGACCTCGCGCTTGATGCGCTGGGTCGTCTCGATGCCACCCGGGGCGGGCAGCGACAGGTCGAGCAGCACGATATCGGGCGTCATCTCGACGGCCATGGTGAACGCTTCACGCGCGTCCTCGGCCTCGGCGACGATATCGAAATCCGGCTCGCGGTCGAGCATCTGGCGCATGCCCATGCGGAACAGCGCGTGGTCATCCACGAGCAGGATCTTTGTGCGCTGCTCTGGATTTCGTCGGTCCGGACCTCCGCGTCTTCGGTCGGGTCCTGCGTAGTCGATCTCGTTCACTGTTGGTTCCTCTCCGCTCCTAGAGCAATAGTCAGCCGCACGACCGTGCCGGCGGCGTGATGGGATTCGATGGCCAGGCTCGAACCGAGCAACTCAGCTCGCTCGCGCATGAAACGCAAACCAAAATGACGACGGTTGGGGTGTGCGGCGACTTTCTCGACGTCGAAGCCGCGGCCGTCATCGCCGACTTCGAGCAGCCACACCCGACCCTCACCCGTGCCCTCCTCACGGGTGTGAATCCAGGCCCGGCTGGCCGCGGCGTGCTTGGTGATGTTGCGCAGCGCCTCCTGGGCGACACGCAGCACGACTGTTCGAGCCGCCGCATGAAGGTAGGCACCGTCGGCTTCGAGGCGCAGCTCAATCAGCAGGCCGGAGCGCTGGCTGATCGCCGACGCGCTGTCGCTCAGCGCCTCGTCCAATCCGACCGCTTCGCCGAGCGATGGTCGAAGCTGGTTGATGTAGCCGCGCAATGTGTCCAGCTCACGCTCGAGCAACGAGCGCAGCGTGGCCAGCTCGGCCACCGCTGTGTCCGGCTCCTCGCGCAGCGCGCGCTCGACCAGCTGTGTCTGGAAGATGGCGTTGGCGAAGGCCTGCGCCGGGCCATCGTGGAGCTCCTCGGCGAGGCGCGAGCGCTCCTGCTCGTGGGCGCCCAGAAGCGCCATGGCGACGCGCGGGTCAGCCTCAAGCGCAATCGAGTTGGCCGCCATCTCGGGCTCCGCCTCCGGCACGGGAGACGCATCGGCTTGCACCGGGCGGTTGGCGGCCACGGTGCCGGGCTCCATCGAATTCCGAGTATAGGTCTCATGGGCCGCCCGACTTGTGGTGCGCGCGCGCACCACGTCGAGCTCGTCGTCGTTCATCGACAGGCCTCCTTGACCACGAAAACGGCCGATCCATCAGGCACGGCCGGGCCGAGGACCTCGCCGAAACACTGCTGCGCAGGAGGTACTCGCAACACGTTGGGCAGGTTGCCGCGCGGCTCGGTGACGATGATCGCGACGGCGTGAAAGTCCCTGACTAACTGCTCGATTGGACCGAGCGATTCGTCTGGCAGGGCCAGCGCCGGCCGGCCAAGCGAGCGTGAGAGCCAGACCGGTCGGTCAGTGACGATGGTGCCCGGGTCGGTTGGCAGGACTCCGCTGAAGCTCTGAATTCGCTGGCTGTCAGTCAGTGCGGCGTGGGCGGCTCCGACAAGCGCGAGCGCGACGATGGGCAGCGTGGCCAGGCTCAACGCGGCTGGGGCGAGCCACGAGTTGGAGCGCGGCCACGAACGCCAGGCGCGGACGCGGGCGACGAAAGCGTCCATGCCAATTACGGCAGCCACGATCAGGCCGACGTGAAGCGGCCCAGCAGCATGTTCGAAGGTTCCCCAGAGCGTGGCCACCGGGAACAGCACGCTCGTGGCGGCAAACGTCACGGCACCGCTCAAGAGCAGCATGGCAAGAGGCCCCTGCCTGGGGATGCGGGTGCGTCCCACGAGCGCGGCGCCGACCGTGATCAGGCCGACGACCGCGATCGGCCCGGCGCTGACCACGAGGACGTCGAACGCGTCGTGCCAGAACGCGGCGCCGACGTTCGCGAGCATGGTCAGCGGGCCCTGGGCGAGGAAACCGCTGAGAGTCGGTGGATCGGTGTAGGCAAAGATCTGCTCGTTGCGCGTCAGGAACATGTTGTCGGTGACCTGGCCGGGCAGCGGCGTGCCGAAGACGGCGAGGTTGCGCGCCCACCAGGGCAATGCGATCAGCGCCGCGATAGTGGCGGTGGCCGCGGACGCCCTTAGAACGCGCCCGGCCGACCGACCGGCAAGCAGACTGCCGGCCACGAACGCGAGCCCCAGCCAGAGGGCTTCCATCCGCGTCAGATAAGCGAGACCGAGCGTCACACCCAACGCGACGACGTACCTGCGCTCGCCCGTCATCGCGCGGGGCATGAACAGACTGGCGGCGACGCCGAGCACTGCGAAGGGCAGGGTGGAATCGGGCGCGCCTGTCGCGAGGAGCAGCGGTGCGGAGATCGATGTGAGCAACGCGGCGCCGAATTCGATGGTCGTCGAACGGCGCGCATCGAGGTTCAAGCGCCTGGCGGTGTCGCGCGCCACGAGCCCCGCCAGCGGTGCCAGTAGTGCGCCGAGCAGCACGAACCCGAGCTGCGCGGTGCTGAACGCCGGCCCGAACAACGCCATTGGCGCGGCCGCGACGAACGACGCCATGGGCTGCCACAGCTCAAAAGCCGGACGCGGCAGCGTCAGCGGCGGAGTTGAGTAGCTCCAGATCGCATCGATCACGAGACCGCGGCCGCTCACCAGGTTCCGCGCCACGTCGACGTAGTAGCTCGTGCCCTCCGATAACGGGTCGCGCACCAGCGCGATCACGAGGAGGCCCACGGCCACAGCGAGGCCGTAAAGCCCGGCGAAGGTCGTCGCAGCTGCCACAAGTGGTCGCCGCCAGACGCGCTCGTAGGTTGCGCCGCGGGGAATAGTGGGCGTGGCCGCGCTCATGGTGCGCACCGCCCATCGTCAGCAGCCAGGCAGACCGCGTAGACGGCGCCGACCGTTTTGACCCCGAAGGCCGGCCTGGTCGACGCGACGGGGTCCGTGATCGCGTCAGACACGACCACGACCGGCATTGACAGCCAGGCTGGATGGACGCTTCCTT
Organism: Chloroflexota bacterium; assembly: GCA_034666725.1. Classification (GTDB taxonomy): domain Bacteria; phylum Chloroflexota; class Limnocylindria; order Limnocylindrales; family CSP1-4; genus JALYGJ01. The sequence continues at coordinate 16,370 of JAXDLE010000132.1, read as the reverse complement.
CAAGGACCGGCACGAGCGCGGGGACGATCGAGCCCTCCTCGAGCACGAGCCAGCGCACGTCGTACGCCCGCATTGTTGATTCGATGGTTGCCAAATCGTCGTTGGGCGATATGACGCCCGGGTGGCCGGTCAGGTAGGTATACGCGCCGCTATCGCCGGACATGACGCGATCGGTTTGCGGAGCCACGGCGAGAGCCGTGGCCAGGCGCGACTCGACATCGCGCGCAGCTCGCCACTCCCCGATGGTGATCACGCTCTGGCCCACGGCGCCAACGATGGCAACGACGACCGCGCCGTACGCGAAGCGCCGTGTCGCCTTGGCCGCGTCCCAGGCGGGCCGACGCGCGGCCCCCCAACGCACGACCGCGCCAATGCCGACCACGACGAGCACGAACGTGTGCGGCAGGAGCGCCACCGCTGAATGAATGAACGTGCCATAGGGCACGTGGACGGCGAAGACCAGGCCGCTCGCCGCGAATAGGACGATCCCGTAAATGAGCGCCGGAACGAAGTGGGCGTCACGCCGCCGAGCCCACGCGCCAACCAGCGCGAACGGTGTCAGCACCACTACGAGCGGCAACAGCGCGAATTGGCCCAGGGCGCTCGCCAGGCCGTTCAGCCGACTCATCAGGAGCGGCCCCCAGCCGTCCGCGAGGAGGGTCGCGGGCGTGGCCGGGGCAGCGACGCTGAACAGCTGGCCATAGTCGCTGATCCACAGGATGCGACCGTTGGCCGCCGATGGGGCGATGCTGCCGAAGACCTCGAGCTGGCGATACAGCCACGGTGCGTAGAAGATGGCGAACAGCGCGATACAGCCGATTGCCGCGGACCAGCCGATCACCCGCGTGTTCGCCCGCCGCGGAAGCAGCTCACGGGCGAACGCGATAGCAAATGGAATGCCGAGCAACACGCCGTCGTTGCGCGCCAGCGCCGCCAGGCCCACGACGGCGCCGCCGAGCACGAAGGCACGCCGGTCGCCGCGCATGCCGCGCGCGCACAGCCACAGCGCGAGGGCGCCGAGAGTCATGAAGATCCCGAAGTTGTCGGGCTGGCCGAAGAACGGCGTCAGGCCGCCCGGCACAGCGGCCAGCAGCCCGGCCGCGACCGCGAGACGCGTGTCGAGGCCACAGTCGCGGGCGATGAAATAGGTCAGTGGCGCTGCCGCCGCACCGAACAGCCACATCGGCAGCTGCGCGGCGAGCGGTCCCGCGCCAAGCAGCCAGATGAACGGCACCTGGACCAGCACCGCGAGGGGCAGCCAGTGGCCATTGGCTGGAATCGGCAGAGTCGGGTTGGTCGGTACCTGTCCGCCGACGTCGACGAAGTTCCAGATGTAGTCGATCGTCAGGCCGTGGCCGGACGCCAGAGACTGGGCGACGCTGTAGTAGTAGTACGAGTCGGGGTAGGCCGGGCCCGCGAAGGCAGCGCCGACCGCCACTCTCACGAGCAATGCGGCCGCAAACAGTCCTAGAGCGATCATGACTGTGGTGCAGCCTAGCAACGGACCTAGGGGGTACGGACCCGTACCAAAGGCCTAGCGGTAGAGGCATACGGGTACGAACGGGCCATCGTTGGGCGTGCACGCGCGAGGCTAATTTCTGCACGTGACCGCCCTTCTCCGCCCGCGCGCATACAGGCGTCTGGTGACCCACGCTGTGGTCATGGTCGGGCTTGTCTTCGCGGCCTACATCTTCTTCGTCAGCGCCGCCCAGAAGGGCTCGCTCGGCTTCGACATCGTCGCCTATTGGTCGGTCGATCTTGCCAACCCGTACCACGGCAATGTCGGCGACCTGGGCTTCTTCGCCTACGCGCCGCCGATTGCGCTCGTGCTCGCTCCGTTCACCTATCTGCCGTTCGCGGTGTTTGCCACGGGCTGGTACGTGCTGCTGGTGACGACGCTCGCGTCGCTCGGCCGGCGCCAGATGCTCATGCTGCTCGCCTTTCCGCCGGTCGCGCTCGACCTCTATCACGGCAACATCCACCTGCTGCTCGCGGCGGCCATCGTGCTGGGCATGCGCTACCCGGCGGTATGGTCGTTCGTGCTCCTGACCAAGGTCACGCCGGGCATTGGGCTGCTGTGGTTTGCCGCGCGGCGCGAATGGCGCTCCCTGGCGATTGCCCTCGCGGCGACCGCGGCCATCGCCGCCGTCACCTTCGTGGCACTACCCACCCAGTGGCTCGGGTGGCTGGACATGCTGCGCGACAGCGCGGGCACGCCGCCACCGTGGCCGGCCCTGCCAATTCCGCTCGTACTCCGGTTGCCGCTCGCGGCGCTGATCGTGCTCTGGGGCGCGCGGCGCGACGCACGCTGGACCGTGCCGATCGCGGCCGCCCTGGCGCTGCCCGCGCTCTGGCCGGGCGGCTTCGCCATCCTCGCCGCGTGCTGGCCGCTGCGCTCGTCGCGCACGTTCCCCGCGACCGCCGACGCTCAATACCATCCCAACAGTGCCCGAGAGACCCGCACCGATGCACATGCAGTCAGCGCCTAGCGTCACCCTGGTCCTGCCGGCGTACAACGAGGAGGCGCGCATCGACTCGGCGTTGAACGAGCTGTTCGGCTACCTGCGGCGCGGCGGTCCGGCGCGCGAGGGCGCCCGCTCGGCAAGCGAGCTCGGGCCCATCGACATCCTGGTGGTCGACGACGGCTCGACCGACGCCACGGCCCAGATCGTCGCCGCACGGCCCGAAGCCGCGCCGGGCTCGATCCCGCAGCTCAGGCTCCTCCGCCGCGCGCACGAAGGCAAGGGCGCGGCCGTCAAGGCGGGCATGCTTGAGGCACACGGCGATCTCGTCTGCTTCGCCGACGCCGACCTGGCCACGCCGCCCGACCAGCTACCGCTCCTGACGGAAGCGCTGACCACCCACGACATCGCCCTCGGCAGCCGTGTCCAGCCCGATGGGTATGACCGGCGCCGGAGTCAGCCGTTTCATCGGCGGTTGATCGGCCGTTTCTTTCACTGGCTCGCTGCGATTTGGGTCACGGGACCAGTGCCCGACACGCAGTGCGGCTTCAAGGGTTTCCGGCGCGAGGTCGCGCGCGATCTCTTCGCGCAGCAGCGCCTGTCGAGCATCGTGTTCGATGCCGAGCTGATCCACCTCGCTCGCCGGCGCGGCTACAGCATCGCCAACGTCCCGGTCCAGTGGAGCGACAAGCGCGGCTCGCGCATGCGCGTCCGCCCGGGCCTCGCGCTGCGCGTCCTCATCGACCTAGCGCGGATCCCCCTCGTCCATCGCCACGTCGCTCGCCGGGCAACCACTTCAGCCGCCACTTAGGGTTACGAGTGCTAGTCTCCGACGCGGACTAGAGACGAATTGGCGACATCGATCAACCCTACTGACCGGCTGACGGCGGAAGACGCCCTCCTCGAGGCGCGGCCCGTCGCGTTCGCTGACATCCCGCGCACGACGTGGGACCGGCTGCTGGCGCGCACCCACTCGGTGACGCCGTTCTCGCGCTGGACCTTCCACCGCGCGTGGTGGGACGCGTACGGCGATACCGCCCACGAGCAGTACCTGGTGTGCGTGCCTGCCGGCCACACGCCTGCGATCGACTGGAGCGCGGCCGTGGCGATCGTGCCGCTCATGCATCGCCACGAGATCGAGCCTGAGGACGCCGAGTGCCGCACGAGTGTCCGTCCGCACGAGCCGACGGGAACGCGGGTTCCCGGTGAGGCAAAGGCAATCTTCTTCGGCGCGTCGTATCACGCCGATTACGCGAGCGTCCTGGCCGACCAGGCCGACCTTCCCGCCGCGGCCCTGGCGACCGCCCACGCCCTGACCCGGGCCCCCGATCCCACGCACGGACCCACCGATTGGGACGTCGTCGACCTGCGTCGCCTGCGCCCGACCGATCCGGCTTTGATGGCCCTCGAATCGGCCCTGTCCCGCCAGACCGGCTGGAATGTGGTGCGCGAGCTCGAGGATGTCTGCCCCGTCGTTACGTCGCCGTCGGGTGACTGGGATGAGTACCTGGCCACGCTCGACAAGAAGGCGCGCCATGAGATCCGGCGCAAGATCCGCCGCGCGGAGGCGATCGGTCCGCTGACGATCGAGATTGAATCCCCCACGACTTCGGCGATCGACGCATTCATCGCGCTGCACCGCATGCGCTTTGGCGATGACGGCCTTTTTCCGAACAACCCAGGTGGTGAGCGCAGCCGGAAGTTCGTTCATGAGCTGGCCGAGCTGGAGCGCAACGAATCGGGCGGCGGCCAGCTCCACGTCGCGCTCGTGCGCTGCGGCACGCGGCTCATCTTTGCCGCGTTGGCCTTCGACGATGGCGCGACCGTATTCCTCTACAACGCGGGCATGGATCCGTCGGCGCGCGAGGCATCGCCCGGCATCAGCGGCACGGCGCTCTACTTCCAGAATCGCCTCGCGGCCGGACGGCGCCGGTTCGACTATCTGCGCGGCAACGAGTCATACAAATACGAGTGGGGCGCGGTCGATGAGCCCATCGAGCGGCTGCTGGTGACGCGCGCGTGAACGGCAGGATCGTCGTGACCCAGGTGCTGGCGAGCGGCGCGGGCGGCGGCGCCCAGTCGAGCGTGCGCAACCTGGTCGCGCGGCTCGATCACGACCGCTTCGACACAGAGGTCGTCGCGCTTTCCGATGGGCCGGCAGTGCGCTGGCTGCGCGCGGTGGGCATCACGACCCACGTCATCGACGAGACCGACGACGACGTCGCGCAGGCCGCGCTGCTCGAGCTGTTCCGGCGCCGTCCGCCGGACATCGTCCACAACCACATGTACCGCGCTGAAGTCGTCGGCACGCGCGCCGCTGTCGCTCTCGCGGACGTTGGGCTGCCGCGTCCATACGTCATCGGCACCGTTCACTCGAGCCGCGTCCGCAGCGAGGCCGACAAGGCGCTCATGCGCCGCCTGACGCCGCAGATGGATCGGCTGATCGCGGTCAGCAAGGCGATCGTGGCCAAGATCGAGGCGGAGGGCCGGACGGGCGCGCCGGTCGAGCAGATCTACAACGGCGTCGATCTCGAGAAGTACAGCCAGACCGAGGCATGCTGCACGCTGCCCGAGGAGTACGGCTTCCCGGAAGGCACGCCGCTCGTCGGCGTCGTCGCCCGGCTCGAGCCGGAGAAGGGCCATGCCACCTTGCTCGAGGCATGGCCAACGGTTCTTGCCAAGATGCCCAATGCGCGACTTCTGATCGTCGGCGAGGGTTCGCAGCGCGAATTGCTCGAGGCGCAGGCCGAATCGCTCGACCTGCTCGGCGAGCGTTGCAGCGGCGACCGCTGCGTCGGCACGCGCAAGGCGCGGCCGGGCGCCACGGTGCTCTTCACGGGATTGCGCGACGACGTGCCCAACGTGACTGCCGCTTTGGACGTCGCCGTCCTGCCGTCATATCGCGAGGCGCAGGGCCTGGCGATCCTCGAGGCGATGGCGCTGCGCCGCCCGGTGGTCGCGACCGCCGTCGGGGGAGTGCCCGAGATGATCGTCAACGGCAAGACCGGCCTGCTGGTCGAGCCGCACGACGCGGTCGCACTCGGCAACGCGATCGCGCTGGTCCTGAACGATCACCCGCTGGCCGACATGCTCGCCCGCGCCGGGCACGATTACGTCGTCACCAATTTCTCGATCGAGCACATGGTCGACGCCGTGGCGCGCATCTACGAGGAAGGCGCTCTCGTCGTCGCCCGGCGCAGCGGCGCGACCCTTACTGCGGCCTAACCCTCAGGCTCCGCGGCGCTGCAAATCGTGCATCACCCGGAGATCGATCCGGGCCCGGGGCGCCAACCTCCCAAGTATGCGATGGCCACGAGTCCCAAGACGGCGGCAATCGCGCTGACGAGCACCATTAGGGCGGCCGTTGGACCGATGTATCGCCACGCGAGTAGGGCCGCGGCTAGAACGAGCGCGGGGGCCACGAAGCCGATGAGAAGGAAGCTCGCGCCGAGAACGCCACCGGCCAGCGTCGCCAACGAGAGGGTCTGTGCCCCCTGACGACGCAATCCGGTTACGGCTTGACGGTGGCCCAGTAGCGCTCGGCGTAGCCGCTGACGCCGCCGGCCAGCGCGACCTTCGCGTGGAACGAGGCGAGGTCGTCGAGCATCGACTGATCGCTCTCGAAGAGGCGCGGCAGCTGGCTGGCGTAGACGCGGATGCCCGCGGCCTTGCGCGAGAGCACATCGGAGATGTCGCTGTACTGCGCCTCGACGTTCACGCCGACGGGCAGGTCGAGCGCGGCCGCGTCGTCACGCGCATTGCCATCGTCCCACCAGGCGTATGGGAAGTCCTCGTAGAAAGAGAGGGCCCCGACAAAGCTCGGCCCGGGCATGACCCAGCGCCGTCCCTCGCCCAACAAGGACACGCCCACATCGCGGCAGAGCCGGTGATCGACGTGGCCGCCGATCGCCAAGGGGAAATAGACCATCTGCGGCTCGAGCCGCACGATCTCTGAGCGAAGCAGGTCCAAGGGCGCCGGATCGTCCTCGCGCGGCGCACCGAGCAGCTCAGCGTCACCGTCATAGCCGCGGTAAACCGCGTCGGGCAGGTCGAGGAAGATGACGCTCGCCTCAGAGAAGTACGCGTAGCGCTCGTCCTCGAGCCGGCGCATGGCGGCCGCGTCGGAGGCATGGAAGTCGACCGGCTCCAAAGACCCTTGCCCGCCGATCGAATCGGCCACAGGACGCGCATCGCTCTCGGCATTGGTGATGTTGGCGCTGCGCGTCCACGCCGCGCGCTGCCAGAACTGCCGCGCCTGCGTGTTGGCCCGCTCCTGGGTGACCTCGAGCCGGTCCTCGTCCGCCAGCCATGGTGGGTTCGCCCTGGCATCGCCACTCACGCGGTAGTCGGCGCCGATGTTGGTGCGCCGGAAGGCCTCGGTGTTCGGGTGGTTGGTCTTGGTGCCGAAGCCCAGGGCTGCGCGCTGGTAGTCGGTCGTCCCACCGTTGCCCCCCACACCCGAGTAGACCGACAAAATGGTCACGCTCTGGCCCAACTCGCGCAGGCTGGCGACCAGCCCGCCACAGGAGAGCGCGATGTCGTCTGGGTGGGGCGAAACGAAGACGTGGGTCACAGGTTTCCGAGCATATCAGCGGCTGCGGAAGCCATGCTCGCCCAGCAAGGGCACGAACACCGCCGGCTCAATCGGCTCACGGACGAAGCCCTCTGGGGTTGGCCGAACCAGCGTGATGACCTGCTCGAACCGGCTGCCGATTGGGATCACCAGCACGCCATCCGGCAACAGCTGCTCCACAAGCGGGACGGGCACGTCGGGCGCCGCCGCGGCAACGACGATCGCGGCGAACGGCGCCTCTTCGGGCACGCCTCTGCTGCCGTCACCCGCAACGACCTTCACGTCGTAGCCAAGGCCGATCAGCCGCAGCCGGGCCTTCTCGGCGAGCTCCGCTTCCAACTCGACGCTCACGACCTGCGCACCCATGGCCGCCAGGATTGCCGCCTGGTAGCCCGAGCCCGTGCCCACGTCCAGCACCTTGGGCCGCGCCCTGTCGTGCGCGGCCGACCAATCTCCCAGGGCCAATGCCCTGGTCATGCTCGCAACGATGTACGGCTGCGAGATGGTCTGGCCGTGGCCGATCGGCAGGGCGCCGTCGTCGTAAGCCTGGCGAACGAGCTCGGGTGGCACGAACTTCTCGCGCGGCACAGCGCGCATCGCGGCCAGCACGGCCTCATCACGCATGCCGCGCGCCTCGAGCTGGCGCGCGACCCAATCTGTGTCGGCACGCGGCCCGTCGCCCCTTGAGCGTCGGAACCAGCGCCGCATGTTCAACCCGTCGGGGTCAGCAACCCGGTGACGGGAGAGACGTGGCCGTGGGAGCCGGCGTCGGCGTGGCGCATGTCACAGGCGTTCCACTCGGCGCGGCCGTGATGCTCGGGATCGGCGTGATCGTGATCGACGGTACCGCAGTGATCGACGGTACCGGCGAGGGCGAGGCGCTGACGGTCGGAGCCGCGCTGGGTGATGGGCTCGGTGACGGCGTCGCCGGTGTGAGCGCGCCGCTCTTCCCGAAGAGCAGGCCGTAGGCCAGGATTAACACGAAGACGCCCACGATGGCCCCGACCCAGATCTTCGACGCGCGGTCGTCGATGTAGGGCAGCTCATCTTCCGAGGTTGTTCGCGCGACGTGCTCTTCGGTCTTGCCCTCGACCCGCGACGTCGGTTGGACCTCACGCGTCTCGCGCATTCCCCGGGAAGCGACGGGCGCGACAGGCTCACCGGCGCGCGGCTCATCTGTCTCCGCGGGCTCCTCGTCGAGACCCTCGTCCTCGTCGAGCGCGGCGTTCTGGTCGACCGGCTCCATTTCTGAAGTCTCCGGCTCGAGCTCGTCCTCGGGCGGTCGCTCGTCGGTCATCCCAGGATTGCCCTCCGCAGTTCGAATGCTTTGATCGCCATGCGCGCCATGTTCATTGTGCGGGCAATTCCGGCCCGTGCGGCGACGAGTCGCGCGCGCTCGCGATCGAGATCTTCGCGCCGCGCCACGAGCGCAACGCGTGTGGCGTCGAGGCGCTCATCGAAGCGCGCCAATGACCAGAGCGCTTTCTCCGTGCCGGTGCTCACGGCCGCGAGACCGTCGCGTGCGGCGTCAATGCGGGCAGTCAGCAGAGGAGTCTCCAAGCCCAGCCGCGCATCGAGCGCACGCATGCCGGCACTCGCCGCGCCCAGGCGCTTGCTGATCGCGCGTCCCGTGAGCAATGCGATGAGCGCGATGAAGAACAAAAGTGCGGCAACAAGCAGGGTCAGGGTGGTCTCGGGCATCTCTGTGCGCGGATTATCGGGGCGCGGCGCCCTAAACGTCGCGCACGGCGGGCAGCAGCGCGCCGATCAGCCCGCCGACGACGGTGAGCGCGCCGAAGCCGGCGATCACGAGGCCCACCGGCACGCTCTCGGCGAGCACTCCGGAGATGGCCATGGCCAGCGTCATCGCGCCGAACACCAGGCTGCTGCGGAACGCGACCACGCGGCCCATCAGCTCGATGGGCGTGAGCTCGATGAAGATCGTCTGGGTTGGGATTATGTAGATGAGGTTGGCGATGCCGATGATCCCCGCCGCGGCGAGCGCGATGCGCACATCTGCGGTCAGGCCGAGCACGACTGTTGCGATGCCCATCACGATGAAGCCACCGACCACCAGCCAGCCCTTCTTCAGGCGCGCACCGATGATTCCGACGGCCAGCCCGCCGATGAGGTTGCCGACGCCGATCGCGGTCTCGAGCGCGGCGAAGTTCCCCGGGTAGGCGATCGTCGTGCCGTCGAGCGCATCGCGCGCATAGACCACCGTCAGCGCGAGCGTCACACCGACCATCATCTGGGCGAGCGTGCTGATGAGCGTGTTCTGAATGAGCGCCGGTTTACCGCGCAGGAAGCGCCAGCCGGCGGCAAGCTCGGCGAGGAAGTTGCGGAGCGCGTTGCCGGCGCGCGGCGCGGTGTCGCGCACGAGTGGCGCAACGCCAACGCCCAACAGCAGCAGTGCAGATAGGACGTAGGTCGCCGAGTCGGCGAAGAACGCCAGGCCCAGATCAGCGGCGGCCGTACCCAGAAACAGCACGAAGAGCCCCGCGATGGGGAAGCCGACGATGTCGGCCAGGGTGTCGGCCGTCCAGGTGGCCGAGTTGGCCGCCATGACGTCGTCCTCGGCCACGATGCGCGGCAGGAGCGCGACCTTGGCCGGGCGGAAAAACAGGCTGACCGCGGTTATGACGAAGACGAGCGGGTAGACGTAGAGGATGTTCATCTGCGCGGCAAAGGGGATCGCAATGACGAGTGCGGCGCGGATCAGATCGCTCGCGATCATCACCCGCTTGTGCTCCCACCGATCCACGAACGTGCCGGCAATTGGCCCTAGCAGGATGTTGGGCAGCGTCGCCGCGAGGAAGACGAGGCCTGTCGCGAGGGGCGAGTTGGTCACGGCGTAAACGAGCACGCCCAGCGCCACCTGGTGGAGCCGGTCGCCGAAGAGGCTGATCGTCTGGGCAAGCCAGTAGGCGGCGAAGCGCGCGTCGAGGGCGAGCCGGACGTAGGGATGGCCGCGCACCCGCGCTCCCAGGGGCAGCGGCTGAGACAGACCAGGGCCGACTCCGCCGCCCAGCAGGATGGGCCGCTCGAGTCCCAGCCCTGTCGTCGCTGCCAGGGCGCGCCCCGGACCAAGGGTCACGCCACCCTGCGGGTCCTCCTTGCCACGCACCAAGCTGGCGAAAACGAACCACGCCAATCCGGCCGCGATGAACGCGTCACCAACGCTCGAGACATTGGTCAGGTATGGCAGCGGGATTGGGATGATGTCGCCGACAGGGCCGGCGTGGAGGAAGAAGTCGGCGCCGAAGTCGGTTGGCAACAGGCGGTGGAAAGCGACGTTGAGCTCGCCAACGCCCAGGCCTGCGGCCTGCAGTGACGGCCCCCAGACCGGCATCCAGCCGCCGTTGACCACGATCGCCACGCCGTTCGCGACGACACCCACGAACACGGCGAGGATCCCAGGGAGGCGCCGGTTCAGCCACAACGCGGCGGCAAGAATGCCGAACGCCGCCGCATACAGCGGCAGGCGCAGCTGGTCGGCCAGCTCCACGCCATTGGCGATGGCGGTCTGGGTACCGATGCGGAGCGCCAGCGCGAGCACGATGAGGATTGCCCAGTGCAGGCGGACATCGAGCAGGCGGCTGATTCTCCCGCCGACGAGGAGACCAAGGATCAGCCCCCCGGCCAGGCCGATGACGATCACGGCGTCACGTTATCGGCTCCAGGTCGCTCTCATTCAGCGCCGGTGCTACCAGGTTTGCGGCCCAGCGCCGGCTGCACGACAAGGCCCGCCGAAGCTCCATACAGTTCTCACGACAGTGACATCCGTCGGATGTACCCTCGTGGCGCTATGTCTGCCTTCAACGAACCTGGTTGGGTGATTCTGCAGATGAACGTCCTTACGCGGGCCTGATCAGAGCGGAGGGACGGCTCATGTCGTGGCGCACTGTCGCCTACCTGCTGGGCATTGTTGCGGCGATTGTCCTTGGATGGGTTGTCCACGACGCCACCGATTCAGGCGACCTCGTGAAATGGACTAATGACCACGCGGCTGCCATTCAGGCTCTCGCCGCGATCGCCGCGTTGGTCGTGGCCGGCGTTGCAGCGTGGATAGCTCGCGGCGCACGCGAAGCCGAGGACCGTCAAGCGGCGGTCGCACATGAGGCACTACAGGCAGCCACTGTCTCGGACCGCTTGCGGCGACGGGACGAGCAGATACTGGCCGCCCCTCCGCTGCTCCTCACATGGCCCGAGATCGACTACAACCCACAGGGTGAAGAACTGGCCGGGAGCACCGTCGCGTACGTGGAGGCGCCAGCGGTCCGTACGTCGGTCTTGGACCTGAAGGTCGTAGTGAGGCGGGACGACAGCCCTGTACTCGCTTCGGCAGGTGGGATTTCGCTGGTGGAGGGCCAGGCACTCAGAGGGCTCATCGTCCTAGACCCGATCTACAAGCTCGCATTCGAGACCAACGGGCGATGGAACGTCCACGTCGAGTGGCGCGGTCCGCTCAATCAGCGCGTCATCGAAGACTATGAATGGACTCTTGGGGAGGTGCTTCGACGGAGCGACGAGGCATGGGCGTGGGGTCTGACACGCTTTCAGGTCGTACCCTCTGTTCCAGGTGCGGATGGGTTTGAGATGCGGTTCGATCCTCCGGGCACCTGAGCGGGCATTGGTGGCACCCGCGTTGGCACACCGAATCGGGCATCTTGGCCTTGGTGTGACGCTATAGGTGGCACACGCTGCATTCATGTTGGCGCGCTGCCGCGCACACTTCTACGGGGAGTTGACGGCTTTCGCGAAACTAACCGGAGGTAGTACGTGAGTCGCGGGGAGCGAAGGCTAAGGACAGCGTGAGCGAAAAAAGCGATATCGAGTGGACTGATGCGACTTGGAATCCCGTTACTGGGTGCTCCAAGGTCAGCCCAGGATGCGCGCACTGCTACGCAGAGCGGCTGTCACTACGCTTCGGGCGCTCTCAGCTTCCCTGGACCCCAGCCAATGCCGAGCAGAACGTTGTGCTCCACCCAGAACGGCTCGGCGTTCCAATCGCGTGGCGTCAGCCTCGCAAGGTTTTCGTCAACAGCATGAGTGACATGTGGCATCCAATGGTGCCTGATGACTTCATCGATCAGGTATTCCAGGTGATGCAGGTGACAGACCGGCACACCTATCAGATCTTGACCAAGCGTCCCGAGCTGATGCGCAGGTGGTTCGCGGGCTACGGCGCACAGTGGGCCGCTGCGCCGCTACCCAACGTGTGGCTGGGTACGTCGATCGAGAACGACAGGTGGGTTGGACGTGCTGATGAGCTCCGGGGCACTCCTGCGTCCGTTCGATTCATCAGCGCTGAACCTCTTCTAGGCCCGCTCCCGTCCCTCGACCTGACCGGCATCGACTGGCTCATCGTGGGCGGCGAGTCAGGATCTAGTCACCGACCCATGGATGAGTCATGGGTCCTAGCGCTGCGTGATATGGCTGACGGTGCGGGAACGGCGTTTTTCTTCAAGCAATGGGGCGGGCGAACTCCGAAAGCGGGGGGCCGGCACTTGGAAGGGAGGACGTGGGATGCCTACCCAGACCCGGCGAACGGAGGCTCAGTCAGAGTCCCAGCGTCGGAGGCGGAGGTTCAGGGGCACGGCTAGCGAACCACTCCATCGTTAGCGTCTTGGAACTCCACCGCCCGTAACGAGCTACGTCCGCCGCCGCGCAGATGCTGCGGAGCTGCACCAGGTCGAAGCGTCCACTCACGCTCCTCATGTCACGCGTAGTCACCGTTTGGCCCTTGAAGAGTTCATACAGTTCCTTTGCGGCGATGTCCTTCTGCTGGATCGACAGGCTCGAGCCGGCGATGAGCGTGTTCAGGACCGTAGCGACCTTATGGGCCTTTGCGAACACTGGAACAGCCTTCGGTGAGTTCGTCAGATGGATGAGTGAGCGTCGTTGACTGCCGCTCTGCCGCAGGGGGTAGGCCTTGCAATCCTTGAAGTTGCGTTCGAACGTTTCCGCATATGCCCTGTCGAGCTTGCCGTTTGGCACCCCTCTCCAGGCGTTTCCGCCAAACAGCTTGTTGAGGCGGAATTCTGCGTCCATATCGCCAGCGTTGACCTTGCCAACCTCTCGCGCCAAGCCAGCCATGTCCAGGTTGATCACGACCTCTGAGCCGTACGGCAGGCTTTCGAGGACCTCTCGGTCCAACTCGCTCAGTCCGTACGGGTCGAGAAGCCACAGTGACCGATGTTGGTGCCCACGGCCTGGAATGGGCAACCCGCCGTGGGGGTGGTCTGTTCGCGAGATCTCCTTGAGGATCTGAGGAGCGACATTCACCCAATCGTCGGGAGTAACCGTTGCGTCGACTCCGGCCGTGACGTACGGAGTCAACGCTGCCTTCAACTCACGGGCCGGCCGCCGTTGCTTCTCGATGGCACGAACATGGACCGAGCAACCCGGCATCTGCTCCTGCACTACCTTCGCTGCGAGTGCCGCCTGAACCGCCGTTCCTCTAACGATTCCGTCTGGATCGGTAGAACTCATGTGCAAACCGTTTCCCGCGAATGCGTCAATCATCCAGATATGTGTCGCGCAGAACGGCAGATTCTTGGCGTTGGCAAGGATCTTCGCCCACGTCGCCCAGTAGCTGGCCATGACCTCTAGCTTGTCGCTGGTTTGCCGCCTGGCCTCTACGAACTTCTCTTTCGGCATTCGGGCACTTTAGGCGCAGGAATGGCAGGTCGGCTCGGGAACTAATGAATGTCCATGATTCCGTTCGACACGAGCCGTGCACGATTCTCCTAACCCACGTCTCGAGGTTGTCACAGCGCCGCGCTGCCCCTTATGCGGGAGCCGGCGCGCTTTCGGCTTCGCCCAGCTTGGGGATGTACTTCTCGACCAGGTGCTGGGGGATGTTGGGCTTGGCCCATTCGGGCTTCTCTGCGATGAGTCGGTCGAACGCGGCGACCACTTCTGGATCGAACTGGATGCCGCTGAACTTGTGCAGCTCGTCGAGCGCCTGCTTCTCGCTGAGCGGCGTCAATCGGTAGGGACGAGCGGCGGTCATAGCCTCGAACGAGTCGGCCACGTGCATGATCCGGGCGAGCCTGGGGATGTCGGCGCCGATCAGGCGATCGGGGTAGCCCGAGCCGTTGAACCATTCATGGTGATGACGAATGATCGGGAGCTCGGGCGCGAGCTTCGCGACGGGCTTCAGGATCTCCTCACCCTTCACCGGATGGGCGTTCATGATCACGCGCTCCTCCTTGGTGAGGGCGCCTGTCTTGAGCAGCACCGCGTCGGGGATGCCGATCTTGCCGACGTCGTGCAGCAGCCCGCCCCACTCGAGGGCCTCTAATTCTGATTCGGAGCAGCGCAGCTCCCGGCCAAGGTCCTTGGCGATCAGCTGGACGCGCTCTGAGTGACCGGCTGTGAACGGGTCCTTGGCGTCGATTGCGCCGGCCAGGCTGCGCACCGTCTGGGTGAACATGTCGCGGATCTCGACGACCTTCTTGTAGCCGACCCGCGTCGCGTACAGCGGTACCGCGAAGGGCAGGATCCCGATGGGTCCGGCGACGACATACATAGCGGCCATCAGCCAGGCCAACGGTGCCAACCCCGCGAGACTCACCCCAAACTGCTTGGTATTGGCGACAAAGGCGTCGATCAACGAACGGTCGTCTCGGATCGCGGCCGCGGCCGAGGCGAGGGCGTTATTGGCCACAAAATATGTGACGCCGGCAATCGTCACGACCAGCAAGCTTGCACCGTTTGGCTCGAACGGGTTCGCCCACAGGGCAAACATCAACGATGCAATGAACGCAGGGATCACGACCTCGGCGTGGTTGTACAAGGTCCCATACCAAGGGACGCCGTGCCGCCCTGGCAGAAACCCGCGGATCTCACGAAGTTCCAACGTGCCGATGAGCGCTGCAATCACGGCCGCTCCGGGGCCACCGAGCGCTGCGATGGCGATCAGTGGGGCAATTGCGACGTTCACGAAGGCGCCGCCGGGCATTCGAACCGGTGAGGCCGATGTGAGCGCAACAATCGCCACCCAGAGAGCAAGGCCACCGACTCCGCCGATCGCTGGTTCCAGCGGGACGGACATCAACACCCACACCGAAATGGCCGTGGCGGTACTGACCACGACTACCAGAAGCGCCTTCAATCGGCTGGGCAGTTAATAACCTCCGCGCTCCGCACAAGACATATACGGAAGTATGGAGGCACACCTAAGTGCCCCCATACTGGGAGATTGGTACTAGTGGGATGCGTTACTACAGCGGACGAACGCCTGCTCCGCCTGCCAAGACGACACCTGCTGCTGTAGCCGCGAACAGGACGAGACGCCAAACGCGCTCGCGCATGTCAGTAGTTACCAGCTCTTGATTGTGCGATTAGCTTCCATCGTGCCCACTCCTCTGCGGACCTAGGGGTCCGGTGCCTCAGTGACCGGGCGTTAGTGACGTCCGGTGCAGTGAAGTTAGGTGCGGGATGGTCTCAAGCCCAATACGCATTGGGGCTTATTCGTCGCCGAGTGGCGGGGGCCTCCAACGAGGTCGTCAACAAACAGGTCGTCGCGCAGGTCGGCCCAAGGCAGGTCCTCGACGTTGTCCGACCGAGGCTTCGGCGGCGTCACGTGAGTGGCCATCCCCCGTGGGCATCGATCGCCACGTCAATCTCGGCTGAAACGCCCAGTGACACCTCAACGGCCCGAAGCAGCCACAGGACGTGTTCTAGGTCCGCATTTCCCAACGGTTGTCCTCGCCGCGAGGCGAGCCAATCGGCGGCGGGCTGGTAACCACCAACAGTGAACTCCCAGACCTCAGACGACACGTCCTTGAAGTACTGTCCGGCGCTCGGCGGGCGGGCGCGCGCTCGGTTGATGTAGAGCCGCCCTTCGGTCGCCATGGTCTCTGTGTATGGGTCGTTCTCGCCAGATCGGATATGCAGCGGATGGCGTGGTTCGACCAGGTTAGTTCCAGCCACCGGGAAGCTGGACGTGTATGGCCCAAGCGCAGGTCGGTGCAGCGAATGCGCTGCGAACAATGTGCGACCAAGTTCAGCCAAGGCCCGAAACAGATCACGGTTGGTGGTCAGTGGGATGTGAGGAAAGTCGGTTCCGAGCGCATCCTCATAGCGCGACCGATATGCGGGCGAGAACACCATCGCATAGATATAGAAAAAAAAGTCTTCGGGGCCGACGTTGGTTGTGAGGTTGCCTGAGCCATCGGCAACCCACGCGAGGCGTAACGACTCGGTTAGCCGCTGCACGGCAACATCCGTCAGGTTCGGCTCACGCCCGCCCAATGCCAAACCGTCCGGGTCGGGATACAAGTACAGAGGGAACACAGTCGCGCCACCTCGGGCGAACACGTTCT
>JAXDLE010000131.1:0-4166 GCA_034666725.1 Chloroflexota bacterium | reverse complement strand
GGGCAGGAAGCGGGCGATCGCGCGCTCCAGCTCCCCCTGGCGCCGCCCCGTGACCAGGGCGTCGATGGCGCCGCTCGCCTCGATGACGGGAGCCCCCACCTCGTCGGGATCCTCGGACACGTCGGCGCTCTCGATGGCGAGCCAGTAGATCGCGTGGGGCCCGAGGGTGAGCAGGTAGGGCAGCTCGCCGATGGGCGGGAAGTGGGTCTGGCCGAACAGCTCGACCGGCTCGGCGCCGCGGAAGCGCGAGAGGTCGAGCTCGACGTACTGGGCGACGCGCGACAGGTTGGCGACGATGAGGACGCTGCGCTCCTCGTCGGTGCGCAGGTAGGCCAGCACCCGGCGGTTCTCGGGCTGCAGGAACTCGAGGTCGCCCCGGCCGAACACGTCGTAGCGCTTGCGCAGCGCGAGCATGCGGCGCATCCACCAGAGCAGCGAGGCGCCGTTCTTGGCCTGGTTCTCGACGTTGACCTGCTCGTAGTGGAACTCGGGGTCGATGATCGGGGGCAGATAGAGCCGCTGGGGGTTGGCCCGCGAGAAGCCGGCGTTGCGGTCGCCGGTCCACTGCATCGGCGTGCGCACGCCGTCGCGATCGCCGAGGTAGACGTTGTCGCCCATCCCGATCTCGTCGCCGTAGTAGATGACCGGCGTGCCCGGCAGCGACAGCAGCAGGCCGTTCATCAGCTCGATCTTCGCCCGGTCGTTCCCGAGCAGGGGCGCCAGGCGGCGGCGGATCCCGAGGTTGATCCGGGCCTCGCGCTCGGAGGCGTAGACCCGGTACATGTAGTCGCGCTCCTCGTCGGTCACCATCTCGAGCGTCAGCTCGTCGTGGTTGCGCAGGAAGAGCGCCCACTGGCCGCCCTCGGGCAGCTCCGGCGTCTGCTGGAGGATGTCGATGATGGGGAAGCGGTCCTCCATCTGGATCGACATGAACAGCCGCGGCATCAGCGGGAAGTGGAACGCCATGTGGCACTCGTCGCCGTCGCCGAAGTAGGCGGCCGCGTCCTCGGGCCATTGGTTGGCCTCGGCCAGGAGCATCCGGTCGTCGTATTTCGCGTCGATGTGCGCCCGGAGCTGCCTCAGGAACTCGTGCGTCTCGGGCAGGTTCTCGCCGTTGGTGCCATCGCGCTCATAGAGGTACGGGACGGCGTCGAGTCTCAGCCCATCAACACCGAGCTCGAGCCAGAAGTCGAGCGCCTTCTTGAGTTCGGCGCGCACCTTGGGGTTGTCGAAGTTGAGGTCCGGCTGGTGGTGGTAGAAGCGGTGCCAGTAGTAGGCGTTGGCGGTCTCATCGAACGTCCAGTTCGACCGCTCGAAGTCCTTGAAGATGATGCGCACGTCCGGATAGCGCTCGGGCGTGTCGCTCCACACGTAGTAATCGCGCGCGGCGCTGCCCGCAGGCGCGCGGCGTGCGCGCTGGAACCACGGGTGCTGGTCGGAGGTGTGGTTGCACACGAGCTCCGTTATCACGCGCAGGCCGCGGTCATGCGCCTCACGAATGAGCGTCTTTACGTCGCGCAGCGTGCCGTAGTCGGGGTTGACGCCGGTGTAGTCCGCGATGTCGTAGCCATCGTCGCGGCCGGGCGACGGATAGAACGGCAGCAGCCACAGCGCGGTGACACCCAGGTCGGCGAGGTAGTCGAGGCGCGAGGTCAGCCCGGCGAAGTCACCGATGCCATCGCCGTTCGAGTCGGCGAAGGAGCGCACATGGAGCTCGTAGATGACCGCGTCCTTGTACCAGGTGGGGTCGCCGCTCATCGCCCTGTCCAGATGTCCTCATTCACGCAACGTAAATATTTACGCAGGGTGAATGATGGGTAGAAAGAAGGCCAGCGCACGCCAAGCATGGTCAGGCTGACGGCCAGAGCCAGAAAAGGTGCGCGGGGCGGACCTCGGGATCGAGCGAGACCCAGTTGCGCGCGCCGCGCCAGGTGTAAGTCGCGCCGTCGAGCAAATCGTGCGCCTCGAAAGGTGCGTCGAGCGCCAACCCCAGCGCCTCGAGGTCGAGCACCAGCGTGCCGGCGCGCGTCGCGTGGTAATCCATGTTGACCACGGCGAGGATCACGTCCTTGCCGTCTGCAGACGTCTTGGAGTACGCCAAGAGCCAGTCGCTGTTGACGTCGTGGAAGACGAGCCGCTCATTCTTCTGGAGCGCTGGATGTTCGCGCCGTGCGGCGTTGATCGCGGCAATGAGCGGCGCGAGCGAATCGGTGCGCGCGAGATCCCATGTCCGCTGCTGGTACTTCTCCGAATCGAGGTACTCCTCCGTCCCCGCGTCCCGCGGCAGGGATTCCATCAGCTCGAACGCTGGGCCGTAGATGCCGTAGTTCGACGACAACGTGGCTGCGAGGACCAGGCGCGCCACGAAAGCGGCGCGGCCGCCGTGCTGCAGGTCGGCATGCAGGATGTCCGGCGTGTTCGGCCAGAAGTTGGGCCGGAAGAACTGCGCGGCCGGATCGGCGGTGAGCTCGGTCAGGTAGGTCTTCAGCTCGGCGGGGGTGTTGCGCCAAGTGAAGTACGTGTACGACTGGCTGAAGCCGAGCTTCGCCAGCCGATACATCGGTTTGGGTCTCGTGAACGCCTCCGCCAGGAAGATCGCCTCGGGGTGGTCGCGCTTGACGTCGGCGATGCACCATTCCCAGAACGCGAAGGCCTTGGTATGCGGGTTGTCGACTCGGAATGTCGTCACGCCGTGGCCTATCCAGAAGCGGAACACGCCATTGAGCGCTTGCCATAGCCCAGCCCAGTCGGCGCTCTCGAAATCGAACGGGTAGATGTCCTGGTATTTCTTGGGTGGGTTCTCGGCGTATTGGATGGTTCCATCGGGGCGCTTTCGGAACCATTCGGGGTGCTCGGTTACCCACGGGTGGTCGGGCGAGGCCTGGAACGCGATGTCGAGCGCGATGTCGATGTCCTTCGCGCGCGCCGCGACGACGAGCGCATCGAAGTCGTCGAGCGTGCCCAGATCTGGATGGACGGCGGTGTGGCCGCCTTCGGGGCCACCGATCGCCCAGGGGACGCCCGGGTCGGCGGGGTCGCCGGACGCAGTGTTGTTGGGGCCCTTTCGGAACTGCCGACCGATGGGATGGATCGGCGGCAGGTAGAGCACGTTGAAGCCGATTTCGCTGACGTAGTCGAGCCGGGCCATGACGTCGCGCAGCGTGCCGTGGCGTTTGGGATCGGGCGATGCCGAGCGCGGGAACAGCTCGTACCAAGCGGACAAGGCGGCGCGCGGCGGATCAACCGTGACGGCGTAGGTCTCTGTGTGCGTCCGGAGGCTCATAACCTCCGCCTCATCGCGCGTCAGAATCGCCTCGCCGATCAACCGATCGACTGTCACGTCCTGTTCCGCGGCGATCTTCTTCTCGAGGTCGTGCTGCCAGGTCGCGTAATGGTCGACCCAGCCGCGGACGGCGAACTCATAACGGCCCACTGTGGCTGCATCAAAGGACGCGCGCCAACGGTCGTTGCCGAGCGGCGCCATCTCAACTTCGTGCCACTCAGCGTCAGCCGGCGCACGCCAGGCGAGAAGGGCGCGCACCTCATCGTGCCCATCAGTGAAGACGTCGGCCTCCACGGTCACAGAGTCGCCGACGATGCGCTTGACCGGGAAGCGCCCAGCATCGATCTGCGGCGACACGTTCTCGATGACGACGCGCCGTCGCCCGTCGTCGGCCATGGAGCCTCTGGCCTGCGTCACTTTTCCTTGGTGCGCGCCACGCGCGCCGTGCGCGGCTTGGCTGACGCGGTCTTCTGCTGAGGTCGCGGCGGCATCGACTGGTCGCGCTTGTTCGGCGAGCGACCGCCGCGTGGCGCGGGTCTCGGCGGGCGGGTCGACGCCCACGGCGGCGGCTCGGCGATGAGCTTGGCCAGATCGTCGAGGCGGTACTCCGATTTTTCGGCAGCGGCGACGAGGTCCTCGGCGTGGTCGAGCCCTAGCCCGGTGACGACGCGCTCGAATGCCTCGCGGTTGAACCAGGTGACGCCGTCGACCTCATGAACGCCGATCATGCGCCGGAAGCGCTCGTCGTCCAGGAGCTCGCGCGGCTCCGGCCCGTCGCTCTTGGCCGCCTGGCGCGCGGCGAGGTCGAGTCGCAGCGCGGTGAGATCGGCGTCGGGCACGACGCTCTCGAGGTGCCACTCGGAGATCCAGCGGCCACGCGCGA
>JAXDLE010000130.1:0-3516 GCA_034666725.1 Chloroflexota bacterium | reverse complement strand
CACGAGCGCCACCACCAGCGAGATGGCGACGAGCACGAACGCGATCAGGAAGATCGAGCCGTAGGCGTCGGCCATCTCCGGCGCCACCGCGTTGCGCAGCCGGTCGGGCAGCACGCCGCCGATCCCGCTGCCCGGCCCCGCGCCGAGCCGCGAGGACAGCGCCGACGCCAGCAGCACCGACAGGATCGCGGTGCCGAAGGAGGCGCCCACCTGCTGGTTGATGTTGAGGGCCGTCGAGGCACGCGCGATGTCCGCGCGCCGCAGCGTCTGCACCGCGCCGGAGAACAGCGGCATCATCGAGCCGCCCATCCCCAGGCCCATGAAGAACAGGACGATGCTGAGCGTGACGTACGAGGTGTCGGCGCCGATCTGCGTCAGGGCCAGGAAGCTCAGAGCGACAACCCCGAGCCCGGCGGGCACGAAGCGCCCCACGCCGGTCATGTCCGTCAGGCGCCCGGCAATCGGCATCGCGATCATCGCGCCCAGGCCCTGCGGGGCGAGCAGCAGGCCCGTCATCAGCGCCGACTCGCCGCGCACCGATTGCAGGTACAGCGGCAGCAGCAGCATCGCGCCGAACACCGACACGAGCACGAGGAACATGGTTGCGAAGGACGCGGTGTAGGTCGTGTTCCTGAACAGGCGCAGGTCGATCAGGGCGATGTCGGGCCGCCGCAGCGCGTTCCACACGAAACCGGCGAACAGGGCCGCACCGATGATCACCGGCACGTAGACCTGGGCATGCCCGAAGCCGCCGTTCGAGCTCGACTCCGCGAGCCCGTAGATGATTAGCCCGAGGCTCGGCGACAGCAGCGCCAGCCCGAGCCAGTCGAGCTTGACGCCCGGCTGCGACTCGTCGCGGGGCAGCACGCGCAGCGACATGAACAGGGCGACCGCCCCGATCGGGAGGTTGATGAAGAAGATCCAGCGCCAGGACAGGTCGTCGACCAGCCAGCCGCCGAGGATCGGGCCCAGGATTGGCCCGATCAGCATCGGCACGCCGATGACGCCCATCACTCGCCCGACGCGCTGCGGACCTGCGGCGCGGGTGAGGATCGTCATGCCGGCGGGCATCAGCATGCCGCCGCCGAGGCCCTGGAGGATGCGGAAGAAGATCAGCGTCTCGGCGCTCCACGCGATGCCCGCCAGCGCGGAGCCGGCGACGAACAGCGCGATGGACAAGAGGTAGACCCGCTTGGTGCCGAAGCGATCCGCAGCCCAGCCGGTCAGCGGGATCACCGTGGCGAGCGCGAGCGTGTAGCCCGTCGCGACCCACTGCACAGTGGCGAGGTTGGTGTTGAAGTCGTCCGCCAGCGTGTTGAGCGCGACGTTGACCACGGTCGTGTCGAGGATCGACATGATCGCGCCTAGGACGACGACGGCCGCGACGAGCATCAGCACGCGGTCCATCACGGGTTCTCTGGCGGGGGTGGGGAGAGCTTGAGCCATAGGGGTCCTAACGAACTGGAGGGAGGATCTCCGGTTACGCTACCATAAGCGGAGATGAGTTCTCCAGTTGCGCGTCCTCTGCGGGCCGATGCCGAACGCAACCGGCAGCGGCTGCTGGTCGCCGCCCAGGAGCTGTTTCGGTCGCGCGGCCTCGACGTCTCGATGGACGACATCGCCGCGCACGCCGGCGTCGGCGTCGGCACGGCGTACCGGCGGTTCCGCAGCCGCGACGAGCTCATCGACGCCCTGTTCGAGGAGCGCATGGGCGAGGTCGTGGACATGGTCGAGCAGGGCGCCGCGGATCCCGACCCTTGGCGCGGGCTCGTGACCATGCTCGAGCAGACGCTGGCGATGCAGGCCACCGATCGCGGCCTCAAGCACCTCTTCCATTCGCGCGAGCACAGCCGCCGGCGCGTCAAGGAGATCCGCGATCAGATCCTCGACACCATGCAGGGCATGGTCGACCGGGCCCACGCGGACGGCACCCTGCGACCCGACGTGACGCTGATGGACATCACCGTCGTCAACCTGATGGTCGGTGCCGTCGCCGATCTCACGGCCGACGAGGACCCGACGGCCTGGCGTCGGGCGCTGGCACTGGCCGTCGACGGCCTGCGCGCCCGACCCGGAACGGGCCCCCTGCCGTCGGAGGCGATCTCGCGCGAGCAGTTCGAAGCGGCGCTTGAGTGTTGGCGCCCGCCCGCGCCCCGCTGAGCGTTCAAGGAAGTTCAAAAGCAACCCGTTCGCGCCCAGTTGGCCACAAAAGCGACCGTTTCTGAACAAGCCCGTTCAAAATATGAAAAGGTTTTGCGCATGAGCGATCAAGGAATCATCACCGCTCTGGGGCACCCGCTCCGCGCTCGCATCCTCGCGGAATTGGATGAGCACGAGGCGAGTCCCAAGGAGCTGTCTCAAGCACTCGGGGAGAAGCTGGGTAACGTCAGTTACCACGTGCGGATCCTCGCCGGGCTTGACCTCATCGAGCTGGTACGTCAGACCCCGCGACGCGGAGCGGTCGAGCACCACTACCGGTCACGCCCGCGCCCCGGCGCGATGCTCAACCTCGAGCTCGAGCTCGACGCGGCCGGCTGGAAGGCAGCGTCGGAGGCCCTCGCGTCCTTCAACAAGAAGCTGTCCGACATCAGCACCAAGCGCAAGGGCAAGGTCAGGGGCCGCGTGGTGGCGGCGGTCCTGGAGACGCCCAAGTAAGGACGACTAGGGTGGTTGCACGTGCAACCACCCACCGAAGACCGACGCCGGCACTGGACCCTGGTCCTCTGCTGCCTGGCGCAGTTCATGGTCGTGCTCGACGTCTCGGTCGTCAACGTCGCGCTGCCGTCGATCCAGCGCGATCTCGCGTTCTCCGACGTGGACCTGCAGTGGGTGGTCTCCGCCTACACCCTCACCTTCGCCGGCTTCCTGCTGCTCGGCGGCCGCGCGGCTGACCTGCTCGGTCACCGCCGCATGTTCGTCGTTGGCCTGCTGCTGTTCGGCGCGGCGTCGCTGGCGGGCGGCCTCTCGCAGAGCCAGGCCGCGCTCGTGCTCGCCCGCGGCGCGCAGGGCCTGGGCGGGGCGGCCGTCGCGCCCGTGACGCTGTCCATCCTGACCAACACGTTCGCGGAGGGCTCCGAGCGCAATCGCGCGCTGGCCGCATGGGGCGCGATGGGCGCCGCCGGAGGAGCCGCGGGCGGCCTGGTGGGCGGCGTGCTGACCGACCTGCTCGGCTGGGAGTGGATCCTGTTCGTCAACGTGCCGATCGCCGCCGGTATCGCGTTCGCCGCGCGCCGCGTCATCCGCGAGACCTTCGAGCGTCAGGGCACCCGCCACTTCGACGTCGCCGGTGCCGTGACCGTCACCGCCGGGCTCGTGCTCGTGACGTTCGCGATCGTCCGCACCGACGTCAACGGCTGGGGATCGGCCGAGACGCTCGGCGTGATGGCGGCGGGCCTCGCCCTGCTGAGCGTGTTCGGCGTCATCGAAGCGCGCATCTCCCAGCGCCCGCTGATGCCGTTCGACGCGCTGCGCAACCGCAGCGTCATCGGGTCCAACGTGGTCGTCTTCTTCATGGGC
>JAXDLE010000129.1:0-39489 GCA_034666725.1 Chloroflexota bacterium | reverse complement strand
CTACAGCCACCCCGACGGGCAATCGAGCCTCGGGCTCGAGACCAGTTCCGACTCGTCCACGAAGTCCAAGGCCAAGTCCAAGTCGAAGGCCGACCCCCGCGTCCCCACGAGCCTCGAGCCGGCGTTCCTGCTCGACTCGCCGGGCGAGTTCGAGATCCACCAGGTCCTGATCAGCGGCGTGCGCACGTATCGCGACGAGGAATCGGGCGCGCAACGCGGCGCCAACATCTGCTTCGTGTTCGAGCTCGACGGGGTCCATGTCGTGCACCTGGGTGACGTGGGCCACCTGCTGACCGAGGACCAGGTGGGCGAGATCGGCCCCGTCGACGTTGCCTGCGTAGCCCTGGGTGGGGCGTTAATCGCCTCTCGCGCCGCGGAACTCGTCGCGCAGCTCGGCGCCAAGATGATCGTGCCCATGCCGCTCGACGGCGCCGACAAGCCGGAAGGCGAGCTGTCGCGCTTCCTCCACGAGATGAGCGTCGTTCAGGGCCAGGCGGCACCCAAGCTCAGCGTGACCTCGTCGTCGCTCCCCGCCGAAACGACAGTCGTCCTGCTCGAGTCGCGCGCCCGCGGCTAGCCGCGCCTCCCGGCGGCGCGGCCCGCGCGGACGCCGATAGCGACGCCAACAAGGAAAACGGCGGCAGAGAATGCCAGCCACGGCGCCATGTCGAGCGGAGTTGCGCCGCATGGTTGGTCGGGTTGCGCGCACACAGCAGCCTGCCTGCTGAAGAGCACGAGCCATGTCGCGCCCACGCCGACGAGCCCACCGGCGAGAAAGACCGGCAATCGCGGGACCAACGCCACCAGCGCGACCGCCACGATTGCGGCCGCCATGCCCAGGGTGCCGAATACCAAGCCAGCCGTGGCGGCCAGCACGCCCAAGACGATGCCAGACACGAAGTGCTTCAACTCAGACCGCTACCTAGCTCAATGATTGGAATACGACGATTGGAACACGACGCGGCCGCGCTTGATCACCGTGCGCACGAGGTTCGCGCCCAGCCAGTAGGGCAGCAGCGCGTGCGAGTCGGGCTGCCAAACGACCAGGTCGGCGTGCTTGCCCGGTTCAATCGAGCCGTGCGAATCGGCCATTCCGAGCCCGGCGGCTGCGTTGATCGTCAGCGCCGCCAAAGCCTCCGCCGAGGTCATCCGCAATCGGTGGATCGCGAAGGACATCGCCAGCTGGGCGTTCGGCGCGGGTGCCGTGCCGGGGTTGAAGTCGGTCCCCAGGGCAATCGGTACGCCGGCCTCGATCAGAAGCCGCGCCGGCGCGAAATGCGGCTCGTCGAGGTAGAAGGCACTCACCGGAAGGAGCGTGGCCACGACGGGGTGGCCCTCATCCGCAGCCTTTGCCAGGGCGGCGATGCCCTTATCCGACACGGCGCCAAGGTGGTCGGCCGAGAGCGCACCGACCTCCGCTGCCAACTCCGATCCACCGCCGGTGGCGATCTGGTCGGCATGGAGGCGCACCTGCAGGCCGAGCTCCTTCGCCCGCGTCAATAATCGCCGCGAATCGTCGACCGCGAACACGCTCGGCTCGCAGAACACGTCGCATGAGAGAGCGATGCCCTGCTCGGCGATCTGCGGCAGCTGCTCGTTGATGACGCTGTCGATGTAGGCCCGCGCGGCATCAGGGCGGTCGCGGAACTCCGGGGCGACGGCATGGGCCCCGAGAAATGTCGGCACGAGCTCGATGGGCCCCTCATCTGCGAGCCGGTCGTAGAGCGCCAGCAGGCGCAGCTCCGACGCGGTGTCCAACCCGTAACCCGACTTGACCTCGGCCGTCGTCACGCCGTGGCTGAGCATCTCGGCCAGCCAGCGCCGGCCGTGGTCGAGCAGCTCCTCATCTGAGGCGGCGCGCGTCATGCGCACGGTCTGGAGGATGCCGCCACCAGCGGCCAGGATCTCGAGGTAAGAGTGGCCGCGTTGTCGCAGCTCGACTTCCGCGTTGCGCGTGCCGCCGAACAGCAGATGGGTGTGCGGGTCGATCAGCCCGGGCGTGACCGTTCCCCGTTGCGCGTCGATGCGCTCGATCGCGTTCCCGGCCACACCCAGTTCGGCGAGGCGCGCCTCGACCTCGGGCAGCCGCCCGGTGGCGACGAATCGTCCCTGGTAAGCGGCCACCGCGGGCGCGGCCGCAGGATCGCCGCCCTCCGCCATGAGCAGGCCAATGTCCCCCTGGGTGGCGCCGCGGCGCAGCCCACCGGCAAGCGTGGCGACCTCCGCAGCGTTGAAGACCAGCAGGCCGGGGCGGTCGGTGCTCATCAGGCGGCCTGACCAGCCTGGGCGGCAGCCAGGCGCAGCTCGAGCGCCATGGTCGGCTCAAAGTCGCGCGCCTTGAGCCAGGCTGCTGCGTGCGTGATCCGCTGCTCGACCGTGAGATCCGCGCCTACGTCTGCATGGTCAGCCACGTCGACAAGCGCCGCCAGCGGGACAAGGCCGATCAGCTCCGACTCGCGCGCCGCAACTCCTTCGTCGGCCGCCATCGAAGTCACGGTCTCCCAGGCGCGCCACATGGGCGTGACCGCGAAGTCGAGCAGGTTCATCGACACCTGGACGCAGCGTAGTTCGGCCAAGTCGAGGCCAAGCGCCTGGACGCGCGGCAGGCCGCCCGATCGCTCGCGGACGCGCCGGGCGATGTCCTTGGCGATCTCGAGGTCGCGCGTCTCGAGATTGATGTTGTATGCAATCAGGAACGGCCGCGCCCCGACGGCCACGGCGCCCGCGGTGGGATGGAGTCGCGCAGGGCCGAAATCGGGCGTGTTGCCCGGCTCGCCTATGAGGTCGCGCAGCCCCTCGTATTGCGGCCGGCGGATATCGGCTAGCGTTTCGCGATCTGATCGCAGTGCGGCCTTGGCGTACATGAAGACGGGCAGCTCGAACCGCTCCGCGATGCGCTCTCCGAAGTCGCGCGCCAATTCGATCGCCTCATCCATGGTCGTGCCGGCGAGCGGCACGAACGGGATCACGTCGACGGCGCCGATGCGCGGATGCTGGCCAGCGTGGCCGTTCATGTCGATGCGGGCAATCGCTTCCTCGACCGCGCCCTCCATTGCCGTCGTCACCTCTTCAGCCGGGCCGGCGAAGGTAAGCACGCTCCTGTTGTGGTCCGAATCGGAGGTCCGATCGAGCAGATGGACGCCATCTGTGGCCCTCACCCGCCCACAGATGGCGTCGATGACGTCTGGGCGCCTGCCCTCGCTGAAGTTCGGGACGCATTCGATGAGTCCGGCCATTTCGCGGCCAGTCTAGTCAGCGCGCACCGTGCCCATGGTCCGTTACACGCTGTGGCAAGTCAAATCTTCACTTTGTTGATTTTCTACTTGACAAAGTAGAACTCCATTCTTACATTGCGGCACATGGAACGCGAAGTGATCTCCAACTGCCCTGTCTGCGAGGCACGCCTCCAGGTAACCCGGCTGCACTGCAACACGTGCGGCACGACCATCGAGGGCGAGTTCAACGTCGGCCGTTTTGCCCGCTTGGGACGCGACCAGATGTCCCTGCTCGAGTCATTCCTGCGCTCGCGCGGCAACCTGCGCGAGCTGGAGCGCGAGCTGGGCCTGTCGTACCCCACGGTTCGTGGCCGCGTTGAGACGCTGCTGCGCACCCTGGGTCTGGGCGACGGTCCAGCCCAGCCGGCCGAAGCGCCCGCTGCCACCGCGGAGCCAACAATTGATCCCGAGCTGCGCCGTTCGATCCTGGAGCGCCTGGCGCGCCACGAGCTGACCGCCGAGCAGGCCGCCGCCGAACTCCGTGGCGAGCCACAGGAGAAGTCCCAGGAGAAGTCGGATGACTGATAACAACGAGCAGTACCGCGACCCGGCCGAGATCCGCCATCGGATCGGGACGGGCGGCGCGTTCAACCTGACCAACGTGTCGGGTGACATCGACATTCGCGCGACGGATGGCGACGAGGTCGTCGTCATGGCCCGCGGGCGTGGCCGCCAGGAGTGGTTGCCGCTCAACGTTCGCAGGGCAGAGGGGATGCTCAGCATCGAGATCGACCAGCGCGGCCCCGGTTTCATCAACCTGATCGGGCGGAACAATGTCGAGGTCGAGTTCGACATCGCGCTGCCGCGCCGCGCGCGCGTCGACATCAACACGGTCAGTGGCGACATCGAGGCCATCGGCACGCTCGGCGAACAACGCTACCGCTCAGTGTCCGGCGATATAACGCTCAACCGCGTCGGCGGCCGAATCGGGCTGACGACAGTCTCCGGCGACGCTGCGGTCCGGGCCGACGAGCCTGTGGAAACAGACGTGACCTCGACATCGGGCGACATAGAGATCAGTGGCCCCTTGCTCCGCGCATCGAAGCTGCGCACCGTAAGCGGCGACGTCCAGGTGCGCGGCGGGTTCGAGCCCGGCGCGATGCACGGGATCGAAACCGTCAGCGGCGATGTCGAGATCGAGTCGGCAGGCGGCCTGACGGTCGAAGTCAAGAAGGGCATCGACCTGGGCGGCGGTCCGAAGCAGCGCGTCATCGGCGATGGTTCGGCGCGCCTGCGCTTCCGATCGCTGTCGGGCGACCTGCACGTGATGGGCCTCGACGGCGAGCGCGCGGTCAAGGAGCAGCCCTACATGACACCGAACATGCCAGCGACGCCCAGCGCCCCGCCCGCACCGCCAGCACCCCCCGCGCCACCGGCACCGGGCGCGCCCGATTCGCTCGCGGTCCTGCAGATGCTCGAGCGCGGTGAGATCGACGTCGAGGAAGCGCAGCGCCGCCTCGAAGGAGCGCCAAGCCGTGGCTGACGTCGCCAAGATCCTGAACCTCGTCGCCGAGGGCAAGTTGAGCGCCCAGGAGGCGGACGAGATCCTCGCCGCGCTGAACACGCACGAGTCCGGCGCCTCAGGCGAGCCCGCACATACCAACGCGCAGCCAGAGAAGAAGACGACTCATCTGCGCATCGAGGTCACCGACGGCGGCCGCCACGTCGTCAACCTGCGTGTGCCGCTCAACATCGCCGGCTGGGCGAGCTCGTTCCTGCCCGGCCTGTCAGACCAGGACTCAGACCGTATTCGCGGTGCGGTCGCGTCGGGAACTCGGGGAACCATCCTCGACATCACCGACGACGACGGCAGCCGCGTCCTCATCACCAGCGAATAGGAGCGCTGCAATGCTGCTGAACGACATCTACTACGAGGCCGGCGAGATCGAGGCAAGTGCACTGCGCAAGCCTTCGTGGGCAAAGCCGTATACCGCGACGACCGCTGCTCGCAAGCGCCGCGGCCCGCGCGCGATCCTGGGCCATGCCCTCATGAACCTCGGCCGCGTCATCGCCGCCGAGCCCAAAACTGCCGCCAGGCCAGCTCGCGTCCGATGACCGCGACCGCATCGAGGTCGCCACTCGCAGTGCGCGACTTCCGCCTCCTCTGGCTGGGCGAGGCCATCTCGACGCTGGGCGACCAGTTCGCGCTGATCGCCCTGCCCTGGCTGGCGCTGGTGATGACGGGCGACCCGTTTGCGCTGGGCACGGTGCTCGCCCTGATGGCCGTGCCGCGCGCGCTGCTGATGCTCGTCGGCGGCGCCTATGTCGATCGCTTGTCGCCGCGCCTGGTGATGCTCGGCTCGAACATAGTCCGGCTCATGGCCGTCGGGGTCCTTGGCTTCGTCGTGCTCGAAGGCGTCGCCGCGATGTGGATGCTCTACGCGTTCGCGCTCTCGTTCGGCGTCGCCGATGCCTTCTTCTTCCCGGCGCAGACCGCGATGGTGCCGGATCTCGTTGAGGACTCGCAGCTGCAGAAGGCGAACGGGCTCGTCCAGGGCACTGCTCAGTTCACGGGCCTGATCGGCCCGGCCATCGCCGGGGTGGCCATCGCGGCATTCGCCGGCGGGGCCGCCGGAGCAGATGTCACGGGCGTCGGCATCGCATTGCTGTTTGACGCCGCGACCTTCATCGTGTCGCTCGCGACGCTGCTCCTTATCAGGCCTCGACCGGCCCATGAAAAGTCGGGCGGCTCGGTCATCAAGGACATCCGCGAGGGCATCGCCTTCGTCTGGAGGATGCCGGCGATCAGGGTGATGATGGGCCTCAGCATGGCCGCCAACCTGCTCATCGTCGGGCCGCTCGAGGTCGGCCTCCCGATCGTCGCGTACACCCGCCTGCCGGAAGGTGCGGCCGCCTTCGGGCTCATCCTGTCGGCCTTCGGCGGCGGTTCGCTGCTCGGCATGGCCGCCGCGACTCTTCTGCCGGCGCTGCCCAAAGCCCATTTCGGCTCGATCCTGCTCGGCCTGTTCTCGCTGAGTGGCATAGCCCTGGCTTTGCTCGCGGTGATCAGGTCGACACCACTCGCCCTGCTGGACGGTGCGATCGCGGGCACGATCCTGGGCTACTCCAACATCGTGTACATCACCTGGTTCCAGCGGCGCATCCCGCGCAACCTGATGGGCCGCGTCATGAGCCTGATGATGTTCGGCTCGGTCGCGCTGGTGCCCCTTTCGATGGCGGTCTCCGGCGCGCTCGTCAGCATCAGCCTCGACGCCGTCCTGATGGCCGGTGGCCTGGGCATGGCCGTACTGGCGCTCACTGGGCTGCTGTCACGCAGCGTTCGCGCGATGGGCCTCGAACCGGCCCTGAACGAGGATGAAGCCCCGAACATCGATACGGCACCGACCACCAGCGCCGGGGTTGCCTCCGCCGCGTAACCTCCCGGCAATGGCCTCGATCGACGACCTGGCGCGCGGCATCGCCCGAGATCTCTCACCCGAGTTCGAGAAGCGGTTGCGCGACGCACTTGCCAAGGCAGACCGCGGATGGCTGATCGATGAGCTCGTTCGCTTGACCCTGTCGCGCCACCGGCTCGATGACCTCGAGCGCGACGGCGCCGCGACTGCCCTGCTCCGCGCCGAACGCCTCCAGCGCGTGGTCCGGCTCCAGGTCGATGAATCGGCGGTGATGCGGTTCATCGGTGACAACGACGGCCGCGACCGCGAACGGCTGATCGCGGATGGGTTGCTGGTCGCGGACGCGCCCGACAAGGGCACCGCGCTATTGCGCGACGAGCATCGATCCGCCGCAGGACAGGCGCTGCTGCTCGGCGCTAAAGACATGCTTTTCGGACTGCTGTTCGGCGACGCCGCCACCGGAACGAAGCTCGACCGAGTGCAGCAGGAGCTGCTGACGCTCGCTCTGCCGCGTGCCAAGGCCGGCGCGCTCGACTTCATGCGCGCCTCGACCGAGCTCGCGGCCGCGGGCACTTGGCAGGACCCAGACTCCGTCAGCAACGACGAGCGCGCCGACAACGTGCTGCTCGAGGTTCAGTTCGGCGAGACGGCGGATGAGCTCGTCGGCCGCGGCATTGTGACCGCGCTATCGCTGATCAACAGCCTCGAGGTGAACGAGCAGATCCTCTACGCGCGCATGATCAACGTCGAGGAATCGACGCTCATCCCCTAAGGGAGTGCCAGAGCGACTAGGGCGATCTGCTCGTGATCGCGATCTGCAATGAAGAGCATGGTGTCGTCCACCAACAGCATGCTCAGCGGCTCGGCGAAGGTGCGATCAATCGCGACACTCGAGATGGCGCCGCTGGGATCGATCCTGCGCAGCAAGCTTGGGCCGAAGTGTTCCAGAACGTACAGCGTTCCGTCTGAGGTGACA
Source organism: Chloroflexota bacterium (assembly GCA_034666725.1). Lineage (GTDB taxonomy): Bacteria > Chloroflexota > Limnocylindria > Limnocylindrales > CSP1-4 > JALYGJ01. Next base: position 31,882 of record JAXDLE010000129.1, on the reverse strand, counting down.
CTGAGATCGGGCGGTCGGTTGATTGCTGCGTCACTCGCCCTTCCACCGTCGCCCAGCGACTCACAGGCGATGCCCGGCAGAAATATGCCTGGGCCACTGATGTTTCGGATGAACCCATCGGCGCTGACGGCCCGGATGCGACACGCGAGAAAGTCGGCGATGTATAGGTCGCCGTCGGGCCCGAACTCGATGCCGCTCGGTCCACCGAGCTGCGCTTGTGTGGCCGGCCCACCGTCGCCGCTGCCCGCGCCACCGCCGGCAAATGTTTCGATGGTGCCGTGCAAGTCAACACGCCGTATGCGAACCGACTCCGAGATGTACAGCACGCCGTCCTCGTCAAAAGCGATGTCCGACGGCGCTTCAAGGGTGGCCTCGATTGCCGACCCGCCATCGCCCGCGGAATGCTCGCCACCGTCGCCGACGATCGTGCTGATAGTCCCGTCCGGATCCACACGACGGACGCGGCCGTTGTTCTGGTCGACGAGATACATCGCGCCATCAGGCCTGAACGTCACGTCGCTCGGCTGATTAAGTAGCGCCTGTCTGGCCTGGCCGCCGTCGCCCGCAAACCCGGCCTCGCCTGTGCCGACGACCGTCTGGATGATCCCATCGCTGTCGATCCGCCTGATCACATTGTTCTTCGTGTCGGCGATGTATAGGTTGCCCTCTGCGTCCACCGCCATGTCAGTCGGGTAGTTCAGGTGCGCTCCAGTAGCTGGTCCGCCGTCACCGCTGTACCCGGCCTCTCCGGTGCCGGCAATGACGTTGGCGACCAGGCCCTCAGCGGTCGGTTCAATCGTGGCGCCCGGCGTCGCGGCCGCAACGTTCGTTGGCGGCGCCGTTCGTGCGTCGGTGGGCGGTGCGCCGGGTGAACTCGTCATTGCTGGACCGTTCGAGCACGCTGCGACCAAGGCGAACACGAAGCCCATGATGGCGGGAAAGTGCAGCTTCACCACCAATTGGGTCCGCGATCGAAAGTTTCGTCGATGCCCTCGGCGAGTAGCCGCGCACCCGATCCGTCGGCGTTGACAACCCATACCGCGGCGTCATCCGTGAGGTCGTTCGAGCGGCTTTCGAAAGCCACTACCAGTCGCGACCCGTCCCTCGACCAGGCAACGCTCGTAGCCCCAGCGCCCTCGGGTGGCGTCAGGATTTCGCGGTCTTCTCCCGACGCAGCGTCGACGACGATTGCCGCGCGGGACCTGTCGGTGTAAGCCAGCCGTGTGCCATCGGGCGACCAGGCGAGCGAGTCGATGAGTTCCCCGAAGACGTAAACGTGGTAATCCCGCCTTTGAGTGCCATCGACGGCAGTCGTATGAACGCCGGTCGCATCGGCCCAGGCCAGCAGTTTCCCGTCGGGTGACCAGCGCGGTAGCCATGGCAGCGACCCCTTTTCGGTCACGGACGGTTCGACGCCATCTGATGAGATGTCCATCACGTACAGAACGCCGGGACCGAGAACGATCGCGAGGTGGGCGCCGTCTGGAGCGAGCGCGCCGGTTCCGAAGTCCTTATAAGTGGTCATCCCCAGGTTGCGCTCTGAGCCACCGTCAACCTCTACGAGGGCCAGACCATTCGCGCCCGCGATCATGAGCTGAGTGCCGTCCGAGGACCAGACAGACGGTCCAGTAAAAGAGCCGCGGGCCAGATCCTGTCGAAGGCGATTTCGTCCGCTCCCGTCGGCGGACATGACCCAGGTCGCGCCTTCGTGCTCAAAGGCGATCCGCGTGCGGTCCGGTGACCACACTGGATAGAGCCCGGCGCCCAGTAGTGCCTGGGTTCCCGCATCTGGATCGATAGAAACTATCTGGCCGCCCGCGGTCACCAGAATCCGCGCATTCGACCGGCGCGCCCCGAGACCCAGCGCGATCGCCAGGGCGAGCGTCAGCGCCAGGAGGCCCACGAGCACCGCCCAGCGTAGTGGCACGCTCGCGGGCGGACGGACACGCATCGCGCTGCGCCCGACTGCGCCCGCGTCGATGGGCAGGTCCGACCCGTCCGTGTAGGCACGAACGAGGCGCGCAAGCCGCGTTTCGATCGGATCGATCAGGTCGTGGCTCAACTCATTCATCGCTAAGGTCCCTGCGCAGCACAGTGATGAGGTCGGCGATGCGCGCGCGCACGCCACCCGATGACATTCCGATTGCCAAGCCGATCTCGGCTGAGGACATGCCCGCCGCATAGCGCATGCCGACGATCGTGCGATCACGATCGTTGAGCCTGGCCAGAGAGTTGCCCAGGTCGATCAGGGCTGCTCGCTCCGCTGGATCGCCGCGACCGCCGGCATCGGTTTCGACGACGTCGCTCGTGATTGCGATCTCACGAACCTGGCGCCGGCCACGTTGGCCGCGCAGGCGCCGCGCCTCGTTCACCGCGACCGCGACCAGCCACGGGCGCAGCTTCTGTGGGTCGCGGATCGATCCGATGCCGCGCCATATCCGCGGCCACGCGGCCTGAACCGCTTCGAGCGCCAGCTGCGCATCGCCAACAACGACGTTGCACACGCGCGCCATGTCGGAGTGATACGCCGCAACGATGCGTGCAAAAGCTATCTCGTCGCCGGCTGTGGCGCGGGCGAGCATCGAGTCATCGAACTCTGACGCTCTCAGTGCCTCCATGCCTTATAGACCCTCGAGACGGCCCAAACTGAATCCGAGGCTCGCCAAATCGGCGGGCGCGTCAGTCTCCCTCGTTCATCGGAATGCGAACGCCGCGCTCGCGCGCGACTTCGATTGCCCGTTCGTACCCGGCGTCGGCATGGCGGATGACGCCCATGCCCGGATCGGTGGTGAGGACGCGCTCGAGCTTCTGGGCCGCGAGCGGTGTGCCGTCGGCCACGACGACCATGCCGGCGTGCTGCGAATAGCCGATGCCGGTGCCGCCGCCATGGTGGATGGACACCCAGGACGCGCCGGCCGCCGTGTTCACCAGTGCGTTGAGCAGCGGCCAGTCGGCGATCGCGTCGGAGCCATCGCGCATCCCTTCTGTCTCGCGATTGGGTGACGCCACTGAACCTGCATCGAGATGGTCGCGGCCGATGACGATGGGTGCGCTGACTTCACCCGAGGCCACCATCTCGTTGAACCGCAACCCGGCACGCGCCCGCTCGCCGTAGCCCAGCCAGCAGATGCGGGCAGGCAAGCCCTGGAAGGGAACGCGTTCCTGGGCCATCGTGATCCAGCGCCGCAGCGCCTCGTTCTCGGGAAAGAGCTCGAGGATCGCGTCGTCCGTGCGCTTGATGTCGGCCGGATCGCCCGATAGCGCGACCCAGCGGAACGGCCCCTTGCCTTCAGCGAACAGCGGCCGGATGAAGGCCGGCACGAAACCTTCGAAGTCGAACGCGTTGGTGACGCCGGCGGTCTGCGCCTGGGCGCGGATGTTGTTGCCGTAGTCGAATGTGATGGCGCCAGCGCGCTGGAGGTCAAGCATCGCGCGCACCTGGATGGCCATCGAATCCATCGCCCGCTTCACGTACGCGTCGGGATCGCTCTGTCGGAGGGACGCCGCCCCGACGAGCGTCAACCCGGCGGGGACGTAGCCGTTCAACGCGTCGTGAGCTGAGGTCTGGTCGGTCACGACATCGAACCGCTCGCCCCGGCGCAGCAGCTCGGGCTCGATCTCCGCAGCATTGCCAATGAGCCCGACCGACTCGGCGCGACCGGCTGAGGCTGCGGACCTTGCCCATGACAGGGCTTCGTCCAGTGAATCGGTGACCCGATCGACGTAACCGATCTCTTGCCGCCGCCGTGCTCGCTGAGGATCGACCTCGATCACCAGCGCGACACCCTCGTTCATCGTTACCGCAAGTGGCTGGGCCCCGCCCATGCCGCCCAGACCGGCAGTGAGCACGACCCGACCGCGCAGCGTGCCCCCGAAGTGCTGTCGCGCCAGCTCGGCGAATGTCTCGTACGTGCCCTGCAGAATGCCCTGCGTGCCGATGTAGATCCACGACCCCGCGGTCATCTGGCCGTACATCGTCAGGCCGGCGCGCTCCAGCTCGCGGAACGTGTCCCAGTTGGCCCACTTCCCGACGAGGTTGCTGTTCGCAATCAGTACGCGCGGCGCCCACTCGTGCGTGCGAAACACACCGACGGGCTTGCCGCTCTGGACCAGCAGCGTCTCGTCGTCCTTGAGCTGCCTCAGCTCGCGCACGATCGCGTCGAACGCCGGCCAGTTGCGCGCGGCTTTGCCCGTGCCGCCGTAGACGACGAGGTCATCGGGCCGCTCGGCAACCTCCGGGTCGAGGTTGTTCATGAGCATCCGCAGCGCGGCTTCCTGGACCCAGCCGCGCGCGCTCAGCTCGTTGCCGCGCGGCGCCCGGATGATGCGCGACTTGGTTGCCACTGTCACGCGCCCAGTATCGTCCTCGCGCTAGAGCTCGCGGCGCATGACCGGGTAGCGCTCGTCGTCGACGGCCATGGCAAAACCCAGCTCTTGCCAGAAACCCGGCCTGGCGCCGCTCGCCTCGTTCTCGCCGAGCGTCAGGTCCGGGTAGGCCTCCACTGCTGCGAAGCCGCGGCCGGCCAGGTCGCGACACACCTCCTGGACGAGGCGTTTGGCGTGGCCGGCTCGCCGCGCGTCGGCCGTGGTGGCGATGCAAGTGATCACGGCGGGGAGCGGCGACTCGGGCAGCTGCGGGTACAGCGCGCGCAACCGGCCGGCGCGCGGGTAGGCGGACAGCGGCCCGAATTGGCAGTACGCGACGGACTCGTCGTCGACCAGCAGAACCTTGGCGTACGACCCGAACACGCCGCGGCCGCGGTCTAGCAGCGCGAGTTTGCGCGGCACGCCCGCGCGCAGCGGCCGCTCGCGCACGACCTTGGGCGCGAATGGGTTATCCATGTCCGTGGCGTCCGCGTCGTCCGCGTCGGCGGCGAACGGATTGGAAGCCGCTTCCCGTGGCGGCGGCGCGAAAGGGTTGTCGGCAAGCGCCGGCGCCGCAGCGCGCGTGACAGTTGTCGCCTGCAGCCAGGACGGGCGCGCGGCCTTCGAGCCGCGGTCGGCGTCCTCCCAGTAGTCGCACGTCCGGTGATCGAACCGCCCGTCCGCGCAAGGCGGAATCAGCCCGAATGAGCCTTCATCCCCAACATCGACGATCCGGACAGCCATCGACTCGACCGTCTTTGCTCAGCTGGTCAGGTCGACCAGCTTGCCGTGGTGAACCAGATCGAACGCGGCCGCGATCTCCGGCTGCGGGTCGCGGTCCTCGGCGCGGTGGGCGACCTTCTCACGCACTCGCCTGTGGGCCTCGGCGACGCCGGCGCCGACCTTCAGCCCGCCCTCGGTTCGGAAGTCGATGCCCTGCGCTGCGCACAGGATCTCGAGCGCGACGATGTGCTCGACGTTGCGCACGATCGCGCTTGCCTGGCGAGCCGCGATGGGGCCCATCGAGACGTGATCCTCTTGGTTGGCGCTCGTCGGGATCGAGTCGACGCTCGCCGGATGGGCGAGCACCTTGTTTTCACTCGCGAGCGCCGCGGCCGTGTACTGGAGGAGCATCAGGCCGCTGTTCAGGCCCGCGTCTTTCACGAGGAACGGCGGCAAGCCCGACGACTTGGCATCGACCAGCTGGGCGGTTCGGCGCTCGCTGATCGAGCCGATTTCCGCGACGGCGATCTTCATGAAGTCCATCGCGAGCGCGATCGGCTCGCCGTGGAAGTTGCCGCCGCTCACCACCCTGCCCCCGCCGGTCGCAGCCGCGCCGGGATCAACATCTGCGCCTGCAGGAAAGACGAGCGGGTTATCGGTAACGGCGTTGATCTCGATTTCCAGCACGCGACGAACGTACGCGAGGGCGTCCCACGCGGCGCCGTGAACCTGGGGCACACAGCGAATGGAGTACGGGTCCTGGACCTTGTGCGAGCCTGCTTGGTGCGATTTGATGAGGGTCGAATCACGCAGCAGGTGGCGCATCTGCCGCGCGACCTCGATCTGACCGGGGTGTGGCCGGGTCTGCTGATATGCGTCGGAGAAAGCGACGTCCGTCCCCATGAGTGCCTCAACGCTCATCGCCGCGGCGACGCTCGCGGTGTGGAGCAGCTTGTCAGCGTGCATCAGAACGAGTGCGCCGATCGCGGTCATCTGCTGAGTGCCATTGAGCAGCGCGAGGCCTTCTTTCGCCTCCAATGTCAGGGGGGCGAGGCCGCGTTTGGCCAGAGCATCGGCGCCGGTCATGACCTCGCCATCTACGTTGGCCCTACCGCGGCCGATCAGTGGCAGGGCCAGGTGAGCAAGCGGCGCCAGATCGCCCGACGCGCCTACTGAGCCCTGCTCGGGTACGACTGGATTGATTTCAAGCCGCAGGAAATCGAGCAGCCGCTCGACCAGCTCGGGCCGCACGCCGCTGAAACCGCGCGCCAAGGCATTCGCGCGCAGCAGCAACATGGCGCGAACCGTGTGCCTGCCGTGAGCCGGACCCACGCCCACGGCGTGGCTGACCAGCAGGTTCTGCTGGAGCAGCGACGAATCGGCGGCCGAGATCCGCTTCGAAACGAGGTCGCCGAACCCGGTCGTCACCCCGTAGACCACGGCATCGGAGTCGACGAGCTCATCGATAACGGCGCGGCTCGCGCGCATCCTCTCGGCCGCGGCTGGAGCAAGCACCACCGGCAGCGCGTCGTGAGCCACGCGCCAGACGTCGTCCAGCGTCAGGTCGGACCCCGTCAGCACCAGCTGATCCCCTGCACCCTCCATCGCGCGGAGGATAGAGGCGCCGCCTAACCCCAGGTCACGCCGCGCATGCCGCGCACGTGCGACTGGTCGTTCGACAGCAGCAGGCGCGACCCCGACGCGCGGTCCGGCCAGCGCAGCACGGTCAGGTTGGTCCAGTCCTGGTCGAAGCGCCGTCGGTAGTCGTTCAGCTCGACACCGAGGAGCATCGCCAGCAGGATCCGATTCGTCGAGGAATGGCCGACCACCAGCGCGGTGCTCTCCCGGCCACGCTTCTCGGCCCAATCGATCAGCTCGTCGATGACTGGCCAGAGTCGCGCGGCTACTTCGGTGCCGCTCTCCCCGCCACCCACTTGGTGGTGGGCCGGGTCGCGATCGTACTTCTCGTACTCCCCCGGAAAGAGGGCGTTGATGTCCTCGAGCGTGTGGCCCTCCCAATCGCCATAGTCGAGCTCGAGCAGGCGCGGCTCGGGCTCCACTGCGATGCCGTGCGACCGCGCGAGGATGTCGGCTGTCTCGCTCGCCCGCTTCAGTGGGCTGGACACGACCCGTTTGATCTCAACGTCCGCCAGCCGGCGCGCCAGCTTCCGCGCGTCCGCGCGTCCGCGCGCGCTCAGCTCCGCATTGATGCGCTGCCCCAGGTACTGCTCAGGCTCGGACCGATCGGTGTGGCCGTGGCGTGTCAGCAGGAGGGTGAGCACGCGCGAAGTATCCTTGAGGCCAATCGAATACGCCTTTCCTTCGGGGTTGGGTGCAATTCCCAACCGGTGGTCGGCCCGGGCGGTCAAGTGACCGGACCGGACCAGCCCACGACCCGGAGCCGCGTGCCTGGACCGCAAGGGTCAGATCCGTGGCGAAGGTGGATGCCCTGGCAGGCAGCCGACGGTGAAAGTCCGGATGGGAGAAGGGAGGAGCATCTGACGGCTCAGCGCATATCCGCGATCAAACTCGGGCACGTGTCGCGCAGCTTCGTCATCGACGGGCGGCCGATGACCGTGTTGGACGACGTTTCCTTCGACGTGCCCGCGCACGGCATAACCGCGGTCGTGGGCCCCAACGGCAGCGGCAAATCGACCTTGCTCCGGCTGGTCGCGGGACTGCTCAAACCTGACTCGGGCGCAGTTGAGATCAATGGCGCGCCGGTCACCGACGCCGACCAGCGCGTGGGGCTCGTGTTCCAGGAGCCGCGCCTGCTGCCTTGGCGCACGGCCCTCGACAACGTCGCGTTTCCGCTCGAGCTGGCCGGCGTCGGCCGCGCCGAGCGGCACGAGCGCGCGCAGGCACTTCTCGAGCTCGTTGGCCTCGCACCGTTCGCTCGCGCGTATCCGCACCAGTTGTCCGGCGGCATGCGCCAGCGCGCGGCGATCGGTCGCGCGCTCGTGCGCGAGCCCCAGATTCTGCTGCTCGACGAGCCGTTCAGCGCCCTGGACGCGTTGACGCGCGAGCGCTTCAACGCCGAGCTGTTAGACATCTGGCAACGCACCGGCACGACCATTCTGGTCGTCACCCACAGCATCCCCGAGGCTGTTTTCCTGGCCGACGAGGTGGTCGTGCTGACCGACCGACCCGGGCGCGTTGCCGCGCGCATCGATGTGCCACTTGGCCGCCCGCGCGCCATGGACGCTCTCGATTCGGCCGCTTTCACGCGCGCCGCCGCGACCATCCGCGCCCACCTGTCCGGCGATCCGGCCGATATTGCCGCGCAGGAGGCTGCCGCGGCCCCGGTGCGCGATGTTCTCGAACGCGCGGGCGCACCTGCCTTTTTTGATCCGTTCCAGGGTCCGCAAAGATGAGCGCCGTGCGGTCAACCTCTTGCCAGTGATTGCCGCCGGCGCTGTCTTCATCCTCGGTTGGGAGGCGCTCGTCATCTTCGGCAGCTTCTCGGTCTTCCTCCCGGCGCCCGAGCTGGTCGCCCAGCGATTCGTCGGGGCGTGGCTCGACGGGACGATGTGGCGGCATGCGTCGGCAACGCTGGTCGAGATAGGCCTGGGCTTCCTGGTCGGTGCCGGGCTGGCGGTCGGAGTCGGCTACCTGCTCGCCCGCTCGCGCCTCGCCGAGCGGCTGCTCTCGCCGTACATCGTCGCCGCCCAGGCGACGCCGGTGCTCGTGCTCGCGCCGCTGCTCGCCGTGTGGCTCGGAACAGGCCTGCTGCCCAAGGTCGTGATCTGCGCGCTGATTGTCTTCTTCCCCGTTGCGATCGCGACCATGGTCGGCATCCGCTCGGTCGATCAGAGGCTCCTGGAAATGGCCCGCAGCCTGCGCGCCAGCCCGCGCCACGTCCTGACAAAACTCGAGCTGCCCGCGGCATTGCCGCAGATCCTGGGTGGGATGCGCGTCGGCGTGACCCTCGCGGTCATCGGCGCCATCGTCGGCGAGTGGGCGGGCGCCGACCGCGGCCTGGGCGTGCTGATCAATCTCGCCCGCGGCTCGCTCTTCGACTACCCGTTGATGTTCGCGACGCTGGTGACGATCAACCTGATCGCGCTGGCCCTCTATCTCGTTGTCCTGCTCGTAGAACGCGCCCTTGTCGGCGCATGGAGGTGAACGTGCGTCGCTGGTGCCTGGCCGTCGTATCGGTGGTTGCGTTAGTAGTCGGTTGTGGCCCGGGCGGCCCGACGACGGAGCCACTGACCAAGCTGACGGTGGGCCTGGGCTACATAGCGAGCGTCCAGTTCGCGCAGTTCTATCGCGCCCAGGTCCAGGGCTACTACGCCGATGCGGGTCTCGAGGTCACGTTCCAGAACGGCAACGACGCGCAGCTGATCACGCTCATCGCCCAGGGCGTCAACGACATCGGCATCGCCGATGGGACGAGCGTCATTCCCGCCGTGGGCCAGGGCATTCACATTCGCTACGTCGCCACGATCTACGCGCGATTCCCCAACGTCGTCATCACGGGCGCAGACAGCGGCATCAACAGCGTCGGCGACCTGCGCGGCAAGAGCATCGGCATTCCCGGCGCTTACGGCTCGTCGTGGATCATGCTCCAGGCGCTGCTCTCGTCGGCCGGCATGACGACCGACGACATCAGCGAGCGCGACTACCCCGACTACGGCCAGGGCGTGGCCCTGCAGCAGGGACAGGTGGAAGCGGCGACGGGCTACCGCAACAACGAGCCCGTGCAGCTGGGACTCGCAGGCTTCGAGACACGGCAGTTCACCGTCGACGACGTCGTGCCGTTGCCGGGTCCCGGGCTGATCGTCGGTGAGGCGACGCTTGCCTCCAAGCGTGACGCATTGGCCGCGTTCATCGCCGCGACGTTGCGCGCAATGCGCGAGATCGATGAGTCGCCAGAAGCGGGGCTCGAGGACGCGATCGCGCTCGTGCCAGAGCTGGCTGCAGATCGCGCGACGCAGCTCGCCATCCTGGAGGCGACGATCGAGATGTGGCACTCGCCCACAACGGACTCGTCCGGCCTGGGCGCGATCGACGAGGGCGGCTGGAACTACTCGCTCAGCTTCATGAAGGACCTGCCGGGGTCGAATATCCCCGATAGAGTCACCGTCGAGGATCTGATCGATACGGAGCTTCTGCCATGACCGACCACGACCCTGTTGCCGAACACGACCCAGTGACCCACATGGACGGACACACGGCGCTGAGCGACGACGATCACGGCCACGCTGAAGGTTCGCTGGGCCCGATCGATTGGGGCGCATGGGGACTGGCTTTGCTAGGCGGGTTGAGCGGAGTCGTCGTGCTGGTCGGGTTCTGGATCGCCCTTAACTAAGGGTCACTAGAAGAGGCCGATCGTCTCGCCGTCGGCGTTGATGTCCACATCCTCGCCCGACGGGCGTGACGGCAACCCCGGCATCATCAACATGTCGCCGCAGTAGGCGGTTACGAAACCCGCGCCGGCAAACAGCCGCGCGTCACGAATCGGCACACGGAAACCTCTCGGCCGGCCCTTGAGCGACGGGTCGTGGCTGAGCGAGAGCTGCGTCTTGGCCATGCACACCGGCAGGTGGCCGTAGCCGAGGCGCTCAAACTCGGCCAGCGCCTTGCTCGCCTCGCCCGAGAAGTCGACGCCGTCCGCGCCGTAGACGCGGGTCGCGATGCGCGTGATGCGCTCCTCGAGCGCCGCTTCGTCGCGCGACAGGAAACGGAAGCTGTCCGTTGCGTCAGGGTCGCTCGCGGCCTCCCAAACGGCCCGCGCCAATTCCTCCGCGCCGGCGCCGCCGTGCTGGAAATGGTCGGTCTGGACCGCGGCGCGGGCGCCCGCCGCGAGTGCCGCCTCACGGACGACCGCGACCTCGGACGGCTTGTCGGTCGGGAAGGCATTGATCGCGACGACCGCGGGGATGCCGTAGCCGCGCACGATCTCGATGTGCTGCGCCAGGTTCTCGCAGCCTCTGCGGACTCCGTCCGGGTCTTCCTGCAAGAGCGCCGCGTCGAGCGGCTTGCCCGCGACCACGTGGCCGACGCCGCCGTGCATCTTCAGCGCTCGAATCGTGGCGACGATGACTGCGGCGGCGGGGCGGATGCCGCTCAGGCGGCATTTGATGTCGACGAACTTCTGGAAGCCCATGTCGGCTCCAAAGCCGGCTTCGGTCACGACCGCGTCGACGAGCTTGAGCGCGATCCTGTCGGCGACCACCGAAGAATTGCCGTGAGCGATGTTGGCGAACGGGCCGGCATGGATGAACGCCGGCCCGCCCTCGAGGGTTTGCACAAGGTTGGGCTTCATCGCCTCACGCAGCAGAACCGTCATCGCGCCAGCGACATCGAGCTGCTCGAGCGTCACCGGCACGCCCTTGAAGGTCTCGCCCACGATGCACCGGCCAATGCGCGCCCGCAGGTCGTGAATATCCGACGCGAGGGCGAGGATCGCCATCACCTCGGAGGCGGCCGTGATGTGCCACTCGGCCTCGCGAACATTGGCCTCATCGCCCAGGCCGATCATCACCCGGCGCAGGGCGCGGTCGTTGACATCGATCACTCTGGGCCAGCGCACCGTCGCGGGGTCAATGCCGAGCGCATTGCCGCGGAACAGGTGGTTGTCGAGGAACGCGGCGCCCAGGTTATGCGCGGCGGCGACGGCATGCAGGTCGCCGGTGAAGTGGATGTTGATGTCCTCCATCGGCAGGACCTGGCTGTAGCCGCCTCCGGCTGCGCCACCCTTGAGGCCGAACACCGGCCCAAGCGACGGCTGGCGGATGGTCGGTGCGGCGCGGACGCCGATGCGATTCAGCCCCTGCGCGAGACCGATGGTTGTCGTCGTCTTGCCCTCCCCGAGCGGCGTCGGGGTGATGGCGGTGACGACGATCTCGCGGCCGTCAGGCCCGTCCTTGAGACGCTCGTAGAGGGAGGGTTGGAGCTTGGCCTTGTACGTGCCATACAGGTCGAGCTCGTCGTCGCGGATGCCCAGGTCGCGCGCGACATCGACGATGGGTCGCAACTTTGCCGCGCGGGCGATGTCGAGGCTCGATTGCATGTGTTTCAACGTCGTTCGGCAGCGCCTACGCGGCGCGGCGCGCGCCCACTCTCGCGCCCGCGGCGCGGCGCTTGCGCGCGTGGCCGGCGATGATCGGGTGGCCGGTCTGCTGCCAACGGGCGGCGCGGATCAGATGCTCGAGCAGCACGGCATTGGTGACCGGACCGACACCACCGGGAACCGGAGTGATGGCCGCCGCGACGCGCAGTGCTGAGTCGTAGTCGACGTCACCCACGATCTTTCCGCAGACAACGTTGATGCCCACATCGACCACGAGCGCGCCCGGATGCAGCATCTTGCCGTTGACGAGGCCGGCCGACCCGGCGGCGCAGACCACGATTTCGGCGCGGGCGATCTCAGCGGCCAGGTCGCGCGTTCGGCGGTGACACACGGTCACGGTGCAGTGCTCGCGCATCAGCAGCAGCTGCACGGGTTTGCCGACGACGTTGCTGCGCCCGATGACCACGGCACGCTTGCCCTCGAGCTTGTAGCCGTAGAACTTGGGGATCTCTACCGCGGCCTCGGCACATGCCGGCAGAAAGCCCTCGTAGCCGAGCGCCATCAAACCGGTGTTCAGCGGGTGGATGCCGTCAATGTCCTTGGCGGGCATGATCGTGTCGGTCAGGGTGCTCAAGGGGATGTGTCGCGGCAGTGGTTGCTGGACGATGATGCCCGCGACCTCCGTGTTGCGGTTCAGCGCCTGGAGGCGCCGGCGCAGCTGGTCCGCGGTCGTCTGGCGGGGCAGCTCGAGCACGCGGCTGGGAATGCCCACTGCGGCGCAAGAACGCAGGATCTGTTGCACATAGACATTGGAGGCGGCCTGGTGGCCGACTATCACCGCAACGAGCTGCGGCCGGAAGCCGTATGACCTTTCGAACGCGGCCACCTGGCGCTTCACCCCAGCGCGTATGCGCGCCGCGAGCGGCCGCCCATCGAGAATGCGCGCCGGCTCGTCGTAGCGCAGCACGGCCACCGTCGGCGCGGCGGTCACTCCGCTTCGGGCTCGCGCAGTCCGCCACCACCGACGATTTCCGAGACCTGGGCCGCGTTGCGCTCGATCCTGTTGAGCAGCCCTTCGATGGTCGCGGTCGTGGTAGCCGCGTACTCCTCGTCGCCGACCATGGGCAGATTGATGTACACGTTCGCGGCCGCGCCACGCGCCGCTGCAGTTGCGAGGCGCGCGGCTACCTCGAGGTCGCTCGCTGCGTTGAGATTGCTGCGCCCCGCCATAGCCGTGACGTCCTCGAGCAGGAGCACGCACTCGCCGACGACGGAAAGCGGCACCTCGGTCGAGGCCCGCGCCGCAACGCGTGTTGCCTCGTCGCGCGCGCCTTGTTCGGCCTCAGTCTCCTTCGGCATCTTGCGTGCCGCGGCGAAGCCCGCGTAGGCGCGCGCGTCCGTCTCGGCCAGCTCTAGCAGCACCGTGCGGCCGCGCTCGCCGGTCGCGAGCGCCCGGCTGTGCGTCTTCTGGTACGGCGCGTACTTGGGCCGGTCAACGCTCAGTCGCGCGACCATGGCCAGGAGGCTGCCGGCAAAGCTGCCACAGATAGCCGATCCGCTGCCCCCGCCGGGCACCGGCTCAGCCGACGCGAGGCGTTCCGAAAACTCGGAGAGAGTCAGTCCGGCGAGCGAATCTGAAGGCCTGTCCACGCCCGCGATTGTCGCACCGTGGCGGCCATCGCGAGCCCGGGCGCAGGTGCGTTAGGCCGCCTCGAGACCTTCGAGCAACCAGCGCCGGCCGCGCTTCCCGAAGGAGAGGCGCAGGCGCGCATCCGGCGTGCGTACGTCGTAGATGCGCCGCGGGCCAAGGGCCACCGGGTATGCGGCCAGCTCATCGCGCACCTGGTCGATATGGATCACCGGCACGTTCTCGTTCGCGATGCGGATGTGGCGCGGCCGACCGTCGAACAGGCCGGTCTTGACGTCGATCTCGGTTGGGGTGACTCGCACGATTGCCATCTTGTTGCCTCCACGGCATAGAACATCTGTTCACACAACCTATCGAACAGACGTTCTGTTGTCAACATCCGTTCTCAAGCTACTGCGAACAGTCTCCGGGGCTCTTGTGACAGCTTGCGCGTCACGCCTCGTCGGCATTTCCGGTAGCGCGCTTGCGTTCCAGCAGCGGCAGCCTGCGCGGGTCGAGCTCGAAGCCCTCGCGAACACCGGCGTCGATGAGGCGCGCACGTTTTATCGAGCGCGAGCCGTACTTGTGGCGCACCTCGTCGGCGGCGGCCTGGGCCTTGCGCCGTCGGTCGTCGTCCTGCCCGAACAGCGCCAGCTGCGATTCCTCGGTCAAACCGCTGGCCGCGACGCCCAACAGCCGCATGACCTTGCCCTTCACCTCCTTCTTGGTCAGGGCAACCGCCGTGCGCCAGATGAGATCAGTCGAATCGGTCGGCTCCTCGAGCGTCTTCTGGCGGGTGATAGTGACGAAGTCGCGATCGCGAATCTTGACGCCGACCGTCCAGCACAGGATGTGGTCGTCGCGCAGCCGGCGCGCCACCCCCTCGCTCAATGCGAGCAGGGTCTGTTCGAGGGTCTCCCAGTCGCCCGTGTCGGTATCGAAAGTGGTCTCCTGGCTGACCGATTTGGCCCCTTCGTGCCCGCCGACGACGGTGTCGCCCACGCCCTGGGCGCGTAGAGCCAGGTCCCCGCCATGCTTGCCGAACCGGCGCACGAGCACGTCCTCTGGCAGGGCAGCCAGGTCGCCGATTGTGCGCACGTTGTAGTCGGCCAAGCCCTTGCGCGTGCTCGCGCCAACGCCCCACAACCGCTCGATGGGCAGCGGCGCCAGGAACTCGCGCTCAGTCCCGGGCAGAACGACGACGAGGCCGTCTGGTTTCTTCAGGTCGGACGCGATCTTGGCCACGAGCCGGTTGGCGGCGACGCCGACGGAGATCGTGAGCCCAGTCTCGTCGTGCACCGCCTGCTTGAGCTTGCGCGCGAGATCTTCGCCCGAGCCGTAGAGCGTCTCCGTCCCGGTCACATCGAGGAACGCCTCGTCGATCGACAGCTGCTCGACGAGCGGCGAGAAGCGCTCGAGGATCGTCATCACCTGCTTGCTCGCCTCGCTGTACTTGCTGCCGTTCACGGGCACGAAGATCGCGTTGGGGCAGAGCGCGGCCGCGGTCCGCAGGGGCATCGCCGAGCGAACGCCGAAAACGCGCGCCTCATACGAGGCTGTGCTGACCACGCCGCGATCGTTCGGTCCGCCACCGCCGACGATCACCGGCTTGCCGCGCAAAGACGGATCGTCACGCTGCTCGACTGCGGCGAAAAACGCATCGAGATCGACGTGCAGGATCGTCCGCGCCGAGTGACGGTCGCTCACCCCATCATCATGCGCGCCACTCGTGCCAACTGCGTGGCACGCCCGAGGCAGTGCGGCCCTAGAACGGTGAGGGCAGCGCGCCAGAAGCGAACGTGCAGGGTCTGTTCAATGGGAAGTCGGCGTGCAGCCCCACGTCGTCGAGCGCTCGGAGCGTGATCTCGATGGAGCACTCTTGTGTCGGCTCGCCGATCACACCGCCGTCGTAGGTCGCCAGCCAGGAGGTGACCGTGTACGTGCCGGGGTCGAGCAGCAGCGGCGTATCCGGCCCGAAAGTGGTGACGTTCTGGCTCCCGCTCGCTCCCCCGCTGACCATGCTCTCGTGAACGAGGGCCCCGCTCGATTCGACACTGTAGTAAGGACGCGGCTCCGTACCCGGGCAGCATTCGATTCCGTGCAGCAGGGCGTTGACCCAGATCCGGGCCGGCCCGTAGTCGGCCGCGAGCGCGAGATCGTGCTGTGCCAGCAGCTCGCCAGTCTCATCGTCCACCAGCCAGACCATCTCCGGGCGCGTCGGGTCGGCGGCGGATTCTTCTGCGGTGATAGACCGAACAAACCAGACCAGGTTGTCACCGACGAGGTTCCAGCGCGGATCGATCGTCCAGACGTCCTTTGCCTGGAACGGCGCACCGGTCAGCAACTCTTCGCCAACGCCCAGTGCGCGGGCTACCTCAGCGAGCGACATCGCGGGCTGGATTGGCGTGCCCGTCATCGCATCAATCGTCGCGGGTGCGCCGATCGGGACATCGTGGCCATCCACCCAGGCAACCCGGTCGGCAACGAAGGCAAACCCGCAGCCGCCCCGCTTGTCGGGTGAACACTGCCACTGGCGCGCGTCGCCGCTGTGTCCGATCACGACCAGCCGAACCGGCAGCTGCTGATACAGCGCTGACAGCGACTGTTCACCGCTCGTTTCGCTCATGAAGAAGGGCCCGAGATTGGAAACGCCATCTGGCGCCCAGCTGCACTCGCTACCGCTGGCGCCCCACGGATGGCATAGCGTGGACGCCTCCCGTGAGTCAGTGAAGGCGACCATCCGACAGAAGTCACTGAACGGTCCGCGGTACCCGCCGGCAAAGGGGCACGACGGAAAGTACTGCGCGAAGTAGCCGCCGACGGCGACGGCGCGGCCGCTGAGATTGCCCTCGTGGAGCAACTCGACGGCCTGCGCAACTGTGATCACCGGCATTCCGGCCACCGACGACGGGAATGACTCGGCAGACGCTGACGGCGCTGGAGAAGTGCTCGGGGCACTGGTCGCTCGCCCGGTCGCCGACGGCTGAGGCGTTGGCAGCCGACCCAGGCCCGGCGGCAGGGTGGCCAGCACGATCAACGTGATCGCCACTAGGGTGGCCGCAGCCGAAAGGCCGGCGACGAGACGACTTCCCCGCGCCCAGCGGGACGCCGGTCGCGCCGCAGGGGGCGGGCGCATGGCGGCGACGCGGAGGGCGTCCGGGACGTGTCCTTCTGATCGTGACCGCAGGTAGGCCAGCAATAGCTCGTCGCGACGCGGGTCCAGTTCGTCGTCGTTCATCTGTCTTCCTCGACCAAGCTGGCCCGCAGCCGATGGACAGCGGCGTGAAGGCGAGATTTCACCGTCCCCTCTGGGATGCCCAGCGCTTCGGCGACTTCGGAGACTGGCAGATCGATGGAGTATCGAAGCGCCACGCAGATGCGCTGGTCGGCCGACAGGCGATCGAACGCTCGGTCCAGCTGGTCGCGCCGAGCTGCCAGGTCGCCGGGGTCGCCGTCGTCTGCCGCGGGCTCTGGTGTCACAGACAGGTCGACCAGGCGGGGCCGACTGTGCCAAGACCGGATCTGCTTGCGCGAGCGGTTGGCCACGATCGCGTGCAGCCACGGCCGAATGCGAGCCGGATCGCGTAACCGCTGCAAGCCACGCCAAGCATCCAACAGCGCGTCCTGGGTTACGTCGGCGGCCTCCGCCCGACCCACGATCGCTGCTGCAGCCCTATACATCTCGTCTAGCCATGGACCAACCAACGCCTCGAACTCCGCTGGGTCGACCGCGGCGGACATCGGACCGCGTGCCGGCGATAGCTTCATCTGACGCTATTGACCCCTAGCAGGACAAAAACGTTCATCTGATGATCTTTACCCGCGACGTGGCTCGATCTCCTTTGAAGGAGTCTGCGCCCGCCTCGGTCGTCCGTCTCTTGGGTAGCGACCACTTAGCGCGGTAGCACCCGCGGTACGGCGCTGATAATGCCCGGGATATGTGCGGGATCGCTGGCGCCGTGACGCTCGATGGCCGCCAGCTCGAGCCTGGCACCGCCGCGCGTATGCGCGACCGGATCGTCCACCGCGGACCGGACGGCAATGGCGATTTCGAGGCGCCGGGGATCCAGCTCGCCGCCTGCCGCCTGGCGATCGTCGATCTCGAGCCGCGCGGCCTCATGCCCATGTCGAGCGACGACGGCAGATTTCACATCGTGCACAACGGCGAGATCTACAACCGGCCCGAGCTGCGGGACGAGCTCGCGGCGCGCGGCGTCACCCTGAACACAACGACCGACACCGAGGTGATCCAGGTCCTGTACGCGCTCGACGGGCCGGCCATGCTCGACCGACTCGACGGCATGTTCGCCTTCGCGATCTGGGACGCGGAGCGGCGCGAGCTCTTTGCGGCACGTGATCGGGTCGGCGAGAAGCCCTTCTACTACGCGGTCCACGACGGCCGCTTCCTGTTCGCGTCCGAGCCAAAGGCCCTCTTTGCCGCTGGCGTCCTGATCGAGTTCGCAGATGAGACGTGGCTCGAGCTGCTCTCATTCCGCTCGGTCGCCGGCGAGCGAACGGTCTATCGCGGGGTCAGCAGCCTGCTGCCGGCCCACTGGCTGCGCGTCGCCGACGGTCGCGTCGAGACAGGTCGCTGGTGGAGCTACCCAACGGACGGCCCGGCGCCGGTCAAAGGCTCGTTCGGTCCGCTCTTCGAGACGTCCGTCCGACGGCGCCTGGTCGCCGATGTGCCGGTCGGCACGCTGCTATCGGGCGGGCTCGACTCGAGCGCCATCACCACGGTCGCGGCATCGCTCAGCCAAAGACGCCTGCCCGCGTTCACCGTGCGCTACGACGGGCTCGCGCTCGATGAGGGTGAGTTCGCCACGGCCGCCGCGCAAAAGGCCGGCGTGGAACATCACGAGATTCGCATCGCAGCTGCAGAGATGCCGGGCCTGCTGGCCGATGCCACATGGCACCTCGACGAGCCGATCAACTTTCCGGCCAGCCCGGACATCCTCGCCGTCGCCCGCTACGCCAGCCGGCACGTCCGGGTATTGCTCACGGGCGAGACGGCCGACGAGCTTTTCGGGGGCTACGGCCGGCTGCGGCTGTACCGCTATCCGCTCCTCGTCAGCGTCGCTGGTCGTGTGCTGCGGCCGTTCCGGAGCCAGCTGCGGTTCGGGTCACGCTGGGCGCGCGCGGTCGCCAGCACGAGCATGAGCCGGGCCGACTGGATCGCGGCCAGCTACGCCGACGGTGACACGGCGCGCTACACGCGAGCGCCCCTCGCGGAATGGGCGCCGTACAGGGCGCGGGTGGCAGCTGAGGCCGTGCGCGACTACGACGATCCGGTGCGCCAGGCAATGGCCTACGAGCGCGGAACCCACCTGCCGGCGATCGTCGCCACCGGTGATCGCCTGACCATGGCCGCCGCGATCGAGGAGCGACTGTCGTTCACCGATCCGGCGCTGCTCGATTTTGCCGGGCGGGCACGCAAGGCCGACCTGTTCAGCGGCGTTCAGGGCAAACAGCCGCTGCGCGAAGCCATGGCGGGCAGGCTGCCGCAGAGCGTCCTCGATCGGCGCAAGCGCGGCTGGATGTCGCCCTACACGACATACCTGCGCGAGCTACCCCTCCTGCGCGACTGGCTGACGCGGGTGCCTGCGCACGAGATCGTGGCGCGGTCCGTGCTCGGCCAGGATGGCGCCCGGCGCGTCGTCGATGGGTTCCTGGCCGGCGATCCGCGGCGGGCGCACGACGCGTGGATGATCGGACGCATCGTGCTCTGGCACCAGGTCTGCGTCGAGGGCCATAGGGATCCATTCGGCGGGCGACAGAGTTGAGAGTGCCAGGGCTCGACTCGCTGCGCCTGCTGCGCTCCGCGCCGGGCAGGCTGGAGCTGCGGCGTCGGTACATGATGCGCATCTGGCCCGGCCTGGCGTACGTGGCCCGTGTCTATCGGCGCACGTTCGCTCGGAGAGTGCGCGTCGTCGCGGTGATCGGCTCGGTCGGCAAGACCACCACGATGCGCACGGCATCGGCAGCCCTGGCGCGCCCCGTCCGGCGGCAGGCGGTGCTCAACGTCGGCAGCCACCCGGGGGTGGGCCGGGCGATGTTCTCAGTCAGGCCGCGGGATCGCCATGCCGTCGTGGAGGTGGCGATCGGCGGCAAGGGCGAGATGCGCGTTCTGGCCCGCACCGTCCGTCCCGACGTCGTGATCGTCACCGCCATCGCGAGCGACCACTGGCAGTCGTTCGGGACGCTCGAGGTGACGCGCGACGAGAAGTCGGAGATCCTGCGCCCGCTGCGACCGACTGCCATCGTGGTGGCCAACGCTGACGACCACCACGTGCGCTGGATGACGACCCAGACCCGGGCGCGAGTGGTCCTCGCCGGCGAGGCGGCCGACGCCGAGATTCGCGCGACGGACGTGACGCTCGACTGGCCGCACGGCATGCGGTTCAACGTCGCGATCGCCGGCCAGGTGCGTCCGGCCTCGACCAAGATGGTCGGCCGGCACATGGTCTTCGGCGCGCTGGCCTCGATAGCCGTCGGCTACCTGGAGGGCGTGCCACTCGACGAGGCGATCGCCCGGGTCGCGGCCGTCGAGCCAACGCCCGGCCGGATGCAGACGATGACCCTGGTCAACGGCGCGTACGCGCTGCGCGACGACTTCAAGGCGTCCGCAGAGTCGTTCGACGTAGCCATTCAGACGCTGGCGGAGATACCGGCCACGCGGCGCATCGCTGTGATCGGAGAGATAGCCGAGGAGAGGGGCTCGCAGGACTACCGCGATGTCGGCGCTAAGGCCGCCCTCGCCGACCGCGTCGTGTTCGTCGGCTCGACCAAGCATTTCCAGGCCTTCCGAGCCGGTCTCAGGTCAGCCGGCATGGGATCCGACAGGTACGAACGCGTTCACAACGCTCGCGAGGCCCTGGACCTTCTCAGGCCTGATGTCGCAAATGGCGACGTCGTCTTCATCAAGGGACGCTGGCAGCAGGCGCTGGGCAGGGTGGGCCTCGCGCTCGCCGGCCGCGACGTTCAATGCCGCGCCGACCCGTGCCCCTTCAAGCGGATGCTGTGCGACGTGTGCCCTTACCTGGAGAGCAAGCCGCCGTTCCTGGGCCTGGCGACCCGGGAGACCTAGCCCTTCGGCTCGACGTCCACCGTCACTTCGGGGGTCAGGCCGGGGAAGACCTTGATCGCCACCTTGTAGGTGCCGAGCATCTTGAGCGGCTCCTCGAGATCGACCTTGTGGCGGTCGATGACGATGCCACGCCGGCCCAGCGCATCGGCGATGTCCTTGGCCGTGATCGAGCCGAAGAGCTTGCCGCCCTCGCCCACCTTGACGCCCATCGTGAGGGTCGTCGACGAGATGCGCTGCGCGGCTATCTCGGCCTCTTCGCGCTCACGCACGCGCTTCTCTTCGCGCGACGCGATGTCGTGCTGCCAGGCGCGGTACGCGCCACCGGTTGCCGGCACGGCCACCTTGCGCGGCAGCAGGAAGTTGCGCGCGTAACCCTCGGCAACCTCCTTCAACTCGCCGCTCTTGCCGAGCTTCTCAACGTCCGAGGTCAGGATGACTTTCAAACTGCGTTTCCTTCGCTGCTGGGCATGCGCGCCTCGATCGCCGCGCGCACTCTCTGATCCACTCCACTCTCATTCATTCGTTCGAACAGCCGATCCAGCGCAACGGGCACACGTCCAAAGAGGCTGCGCAACGGGCGGGGCACGACGCGTCGAACGCGCGCCAGGTCGTCCTCGAGCTCCGACGCCGGGATGCCCAGCTCCACGAGCTTCTCGGCGACAAGCCCTTCGGGCAGACCCTCGAGGAAGACGTCGATAGCGAGCACCATCACGGCAACGTCGTCGATCGCGCCCAGCACCGGGATCCAGTCCGGAACGATGTCGAGCGGCGAGACGATGTACGCGCCGGCCAGCCCGAGCAGCGCCTTGCGTGACGCCGGCACGCGCGCGTCGGACGCGAGCGACCAGAGCAGCCGCGCATAGAGCGGCGCCTTGCCTGCGAGCGGCAGGAACGGCAGGAGATTGAGCACGCGCAGCAGGCCACCGCCGCGACGTCGCTGAGTTCGGGCCATCGGACGAAGGAGTGTATCTTCAAACTGTCATTTGCCTGACTGGGGCACCCGTGGGGCGGTGCCACAGCTGGAGGTCATCGGTGCCCGTCCTCAATCTACCGTCAGTACGCGCGACGGCGGTCGCGTTGACCATCGTCGCCGCGCTTGGCTTGGGATGTTCCGGCACGCCCCAAACCGGGCGGATCGGCGGCACCGTGAGCGTCGTCGCCTCGTGGAGCGGTGCCGAGCAGGAAGCCTTCCTGGCGATGGTCCGGCCGTTCGAGCAGGAAAGCGGCGTGACCGTCCAGTACAAGGGCACGCGCGACCTCAACGGCTACCTGTGGCAGTCGATCGCCCAGGGTGATCCCCCAGACGTCGCGGGCCTGCCCGGGCCGGGCCAGATGGCCGAGTTCGCTCGCCACGGTTCGCTCAAGGACCTCTCGAGCGTCATCGACGTCAGCGGCTACAAGGCCGACACCGTGCCCGCGTTCGTAGATCTGGGCACGGTCGACGGCAAGCTCGTGGGCGTCTTCATCAAGGCCACGCTCAAGGGCCTGATCTGGTTCAACCCGCACGACTGGACCGTCGGCACCCCGGCAAACTGGGTACAGCTCGAGGCGGACGCCAACCTCGCCCGGCGCGGCGATTCGAAGACCTGGTGCATGGGCCTCGCCTCGGATGCGACGTCGGGCTGGCCGGGCACCGACTGGATCGAGGACATCGTGCTCCGCCAGAGCGGTCCCGACGTATACGACGAATGGGTCGCCGGCCGGCTGCCCTGGACCGCGCCCGAGATCAAGAAGGCGTTCGAGCTCTACGGCACGGTGGTCGCGGACACGGACGGCGGCTCGGCGTCGATCATCGCCACGAACTTCGGCGACGCCGGCAACCACCTCTTCACCGATCCACCCGGGTGCCTGCTCCACCACCAGGCGACTTTCATGACGTCCTTCTTCCAGAGCCGCGCCGGCGCGCGCGACGGCGAATACGACTTCTTCCCGTTCCCCACGATCGACGGCCGTTTTTCGAACAGCGTGACCGGTGCGGGCGACCTCTTCGGGATGTTCCGCGAGACGCCCCAGGCGCGCGCCCTGATGTCCTACCTGATGACCCCGGCGGCTCAGTCGATCTGGGTCGCCCGCGGCGGCGCGCTAAGCGTCAACGTGCACGTCAACAACTACCCCGACGAGATCTCGAGCCGCGCGGCGTCGACCCTCGCCAACGCGGATCGCTTCCGGTACGACGCGAGTGACCTGATGCCCGAGCAGGTCAACGAGGCGTTCCTGCAGGGCGTGATCGACTACGTGCGCGATCCGGCGTCGCTCGACGCCATCCTGCAGCGCATCGACGAAGTCCAGCGCAGCACCATCAACACAGCGCCAGTGCGCTGACGACATGAAGCTCGTCGCGTTCGCCCGGCCGCGCCAGCTGTCCGACATCAACTGGGCGTGGCTGCTCGCGACGGGGTTCCTCGCGGCGAGCGTTATCAGCGTTCTCGCCGCCATCGTCCTCTGGGCCGGTCAGCGCTTCCAGCCGCCGCCGGTGTCGTTCATCGACAGCAATCTCGTCTTCGTGGCCGAGATGTTCTACGCCATCGCCTACGCCGGTATGGGCTGGCTGCTCGCCACGCGGCTTCCGGGCAACGTGCTCGGCTGGCTGTTCCAGGTGCTCGGCCTCGGCATGGCGGCGCAGCTGGTCGTGACGTTCCTCGTGCAGGAAGGCCACGAGGCCTTCCGCCAGCTCAGCTACCCCTTGCTGCTCGCGGCGTGGATCGCGTCCTCGGTCCACCTGCCCATGCTCGCGGTCCTGACCAACACCGTGTTCCTGCGCTTCCCCACGGGACGCCCGCTGACGCCGCGCTGGCGCGGTGCCGGCTGGTTGGCATTCTTCGGCGCAGTGCTGGTCATCGCCGGGATAGGCCTGCAGCCGAGCGGCCTCACCTGGTATCCGTCGCTGACCAACGTCTTCGCCGCGCCGTTTGCCGCGCGGCCGCTGCTGGGCCCGATCACCCTTCTCGGGATGTCGATGCTCATCGTGGGCGTGGGCATAGGCACAGCGTCGATGGTCGTGCGCTACCACCGCAGCAATGATCGCGAGCGCGCCCAGCTGCGCTGGATCGCTGTGGCGGTGGTGCTGCTGGCGTTGTGCGGCGTGCCCTTCGTGATCGTGCGCTATGGCCTCCAGGCCGACTACGCGACTGGCCACGCCCTGCTCGCGACGGCGCTGATCGCGGGCTGCATGCTGCCAGTCGCCGCGGCGGTGGCCATCCTGCACCATCGGCTGTACGACATCGACCTGATCCTCAGTCGGGCTCTGGTCTATGTGCCCCTGACGGCGATCCTCGCCGGCATGTATGCCGCCGGCGTGGCCCTCTTCCAGCGGCTGTTCGTCGCCGTGACCGGCGATAAGTCGGATGGTGCGGTGGTCATCACGACGCTCATCCTGGCCGGCCTCTTCACGCCGGTCAGAAACGGTCTGCAGAGCTTCGTCGACCGTCGGTTCAAACCCTCTGGCGGGCAAGCGACCGACGGCCACCACGACATCCACACTGTCCAGCAGCGCCTGGCGGCCCTGGAAGAGCGCCTGCAGCGCCTCGAATCGCCCGATCAACAGGACTAGTCCGCCTCACGGGCAGGACCAATCACTTCCCGCGGCGCGATTGCTAGTCCCCTCCACTTCCGACCACCCCTGAGCCGCCAGCACTCCAGATGGCCCTGACGTGGGACCGCCGGCCGATTGAGCGCACGCCCGATATCAGCGAACCTCCGGTCACCGAAGGGGGTGCGCAGTTGACCACGGATGTAGTCAAGCGAACGCCAAGTTGGCGAGTTTTGATGTGGGTGGGCGTCGTGGGTTCAGTGCTCGCGTGGGCCTGGGTCTGGTACCTGGGTAGGGGGCCCACCGTGGTCATGCTGCTCTTCGCGCTGGCCGCCGTCGCATTCGCGTACCGAGCGACCGCGGGATCGCGCTGGGCGATGGCCGGCCTGATGGTCACGGGCCTGGCGATGTTCCTCGCGAGCCTCTACTGGCTCGCCGCGCTCTACACGAGCGGCGGATCATTCAGCGTCGCTGATGTCTTCTCGGCGTCCGTCATTCCGCTGGTGGCCGCGATGTTCCTCCTGGCCGGCGCCGCCACGGGTTTCCGCCACATCCGCGAGGCCTAACCCGCCCAAAATCCAGCGCGCGCCCGCGCTTCGCTACAAGCAACTTCTATCTCCGCAGCCGCCCTCACGGCCGCTGCTGCGCGCTCCGCTTGCGAGTTGACAATCGAACAGGCGTTCGGTTATGGTCACGCGTGGAAGGAGGCGCTGTGACCAAGCACGACGCCGCCCGCAAGCAGCGGATCATCGAATACATCGCCGTCACTACCCGCCAGCGTGGCTATCCCCCGTCGGTGCGCGAGATTGCCCAGGCAGTCGACCTGGCCTCGACGTCGGCCGTCCATCACCATCTTCAGGCGCTTGAGCGCGAGGGAATGCTGGAGCGCGGCGGGAGCCACTCGCGGGCGATCCGCCTGACCCCCGGCGCGTCCATTCGTGCCGGCTCGAACGGGTCAACCGGCGCCCAGATCACGAGCTTCAATTCGCACTCATTGCCGGTCATCGGCGAGATCGCCGCCGGTGGTCCCATCGAGGCCTACCAGGACGGGAGCGAGACGCTGACTGTGCCTGACGCGGTGTCGGCCAACGGCGACGCGTACGTGCTCAAGGTGCGCGGCGACTCGATGATCGACGCCCACATCACGGACGGTGACTTCGTCGTCATCCGTCCGCAGCAGACGGCGCACGACGGCGACATCGTCGTTGCCCAGGTCGAGGACAACGGGGTCACGCTCAAGCGCTACTTCCGCGAGAAGAACCGCGTCCGCCTCCAGCCGGCGAACGCGAGCTACGAGCCCATGTTCTATGACGACGTGCGCATTCAGGGCAAGCTCGTAGGCGTCATCCGCCGGGTGGACTGAAAAGAAGTCCACATCGTCCACAGGGACTCCACAGCCCGTGGCCAAATAGGGGACGGTTTCCGTTCATAAGCCTCTCGCCCTCCAGCGGGGCAGGGAACAACATCGCTCAACGCAACAGCCCGCTGGAGTAACGCGTTGTCCATAGACCGCCTTCCGCCGCAGTCAATCGAGGCCGAGCAATCGGTGCTTGGTGCGCTGCTCATCGACCGCGATGCCGTGATCGAAGTCGCCGACTTCCTGCGCCCCCAGGATTTCTACCGCCAGGCCAACGCCAAGGTCTACGAGGCGATCCTCGAGCTGTACGAGCGGCGCGAGCCGGTGGACATCGTCACTGTCAGCGAGGCGCTGGAGCGCGGCGAGGCGCTCGAGAGCGTGGGCGGCAGCGCCTACCTGACGTCGCTCATCAACCTGACGCCCACCGCGGTCAACGCGATCCATTACGGCAAGATCGTCGAACGCAAGGCGGTGCTGCGCAACCTGATCGGCGCCGCGGGCAAGATCGCCGCGATCGGCTACGACGACAGCGCAGACGTGGGCGAGGCGATCGACAAGGCGGAGCAGGAGCTTTTCGGGGTCAGCGAGCGCCGCGTCGCCAGTGGCTTCGCACCGTTGAAGTCGCTGCTCTTCTCAGCCTATGACCGGCTCGACTACCTGCACCAGCACAAGGGCGAGATCAGCGGCATCCGCACCGGCTTCGCCGATCTCGACGCGCTCACCAGCGGCCTCCAGAAGAGCGACCTGGTCGTCCTCGCCGCGCGGCCCAGCATCGGCAAGACGAGCCTAGCGCTCAACTTTGCCGAGCACGCGGCGGTGGACGAGGGCAAGACCGTGGGCATCTTCAGCCTCGAGATGAGCAAGGAGCAACTCGTGCTGCGTCTGCTCTCGTCGGTCGCCAACATCGACAGCCAGCGCCTGCGCACCGGGTTCCTCGAGGAGATGGACTTCACCCGGCTCGCGCCGGCAATGAGCAAACTCGCCGAAGCGCCCATCTACATCGACGACACGCCCAACATCAGCACCATGGAGCTGCGCACCAAGGCGCGCCGGCTACAGGCTGAAAGCGGCCTCGACATGGTCATCGTCGACTACCTCCAGCTGATGCAGTCGACGCTCACCTCACGCGACTCCAACCGCGTCCAGGAGGTGAGCGAGATCACGCGCGGCCTCAAAGGGCTGGCGCGTGAGCTCCAGGTGCCTGTCGTGGCCTTGTCGCAGCTGTCGCGCCAAGCGGAGATGCGCGAGAGCAAGGAGCCGCGCCTGTCCGACCTGCGCGAATCAGGATCGATAGAACAGGATTCTGACCTGGTCATGTTCCTGTGGCGCGAGAAGGAGCGCGGCCAGGGCGGCGAGGAAGAGGATCCCGAAGGCGAGATCATCAACCTGCGTCTCGCCAAGCATCGAAACGGCCCCACCGGCGAGACGAAGCTCTACTTCCGCAAGAAGCAGACCCGCTTCGTCTCGTACGCCGACGAGTCGCGCCACTCCGGCGTCTACGCGCCGTCAGGCTCTAACGGCGGCTACAACAACTAGCGCGCCTTTTCGGCGCCCCGCCTCAGCTGGCGGAGTTGTGTGCCTCGACCTCGTCGGGGAGCAGCGGGCGGATGCCGAACTGGACGTTCACGCCATCCGGGGTCGTGACCCAGATACCCACGTGGCCGCCGTTGGGCACTTCGATCAGCTTGGCGACATGCTCGGCGTCCAGGAAGGCGATGCGCCCATCGGGCTCCTCGGCGTCGGGCCAGTCGGCAACGGTTAGGTCGTCCCAGGGCCAATCGAGGGTCTGGCCTACGGGATCGCCGAAGCCCTCCATCAGCAGCAGCTTGTACAGCTCGGGCTCGTAGGCGGTGAGCTCACCGAGATCGAGGCCCGACTGGTTCTGGAAGTCGTTGAGCACCTCGGCCAGCTGGGTAAAGCCAGCGCGGTCGGCCGCATCCGGGCCATCGTCGAGGCCCAGGGCATAGACGTTGACGACCTTGTCGACGCCGCCGGCGTTGATGTTGAAGATGGTCGATCCGGCATCGGCGACCATGGGGTTGTCGTAGTTCGCATGCGCATTGGCCAGGCGGCCGGTGGTCAACGCGTAGTTGAGCAGCGTCTGGATGTCGGCTTCAGTCATGTGGCCGACGAGCCAGGGCAGCATCGCCTGGCCACCGAACGGGTCGCCTGCGCGGTTGTCGACGGGCTTGAAGATGACCGTGCCGTCGCCGTAGAGGGTGAACGACGGCGACTGGGTCAACAGGAAGCCGAAGGGCACGAATCCGCCGCCTTGCTCAATGCGCAGCACGATGTCGGTCGCACCGGTGGGGTGCTCGATCTCGTTCGGCCCGAAGGTGGGGCTCGGGCTTGGGGTGGGCGGGTTGGTCGGCGGGCTGGTGGGCCCGTTGGTCGGAGTGGGTGAAGCTCCTACGGCGCCGTTGCAGGCGGTGAGAAGCGTGGTCAGCACAAGCGCAAGCAGCGCGAAGGTCTTCGTCATGGGCGGTTTGACGGCCAGCGACCGAGTTCGGTTCCCGCACGCCCCCGCGTACACTCGGCGTCCGCAAAGAGGGAGTCAGATGGGCGTGGTCATCATCCGCGAGCTGGTCGGGTCGAGCCCCAAGTCGTGGAGCGACGCGGCACGTATGGCCGTGGCCACGGCCGCGCGCACGGTGCGCAACATCCGCGAAGTGGAAGTGGTCAAGTCATCGGCGCGCGTCGAGAACGGCGAGATCGTCGAGTACCGCGTCGAGCTCAAGCTGCATTTCGAGTACGAGGGCACTTAGTACCCGGCTGGTCGCGCCCGATGCCTACGCCTTCAACCCTACGAAGCCACCGCTGTTCCCGCAGGGCGGTCCCGAAATCGAGATCCGTGGCGCCATTGCGGCGCTCGACGCTTACCACCTCGCGCGGCAGACGTTTCTCAAAGCGGCAAAGGCTGACCTGGGCCCCTGTCCAGGCGCGTACGCGGCCATTAGCGCGCCCCTTTGCAGTTCGGGTGTTTGCCCCGGGTCCGGCCCCAAGGCGGTCCCGTGGCGATAGATATCCTGCGGGATATGTCGAACCCGATGCCGGACGGCTTCCCGGTCGACGACGCCGTCGAGGCGCGGGACGCTGTGGTCGATTTCTGGGCCGCGCTCGCGGCTGATGATGATGCCGCCGTCCGCCGGCTGTTCTTCCCGGCCTCGATGATCAGGAACAGCCTGACCCCCGACGGCATGGCCGCGCAACTGCGCGAGCGACTGGATGAGACTGCCGACCAGTGCCGCTCGATGGCCGTGTCAAACACCGTCCGAGTCCTCCCCGACGGTGCTTGGGTGTTCTTCTCCAAGCGGTCGTGGCGTCCTGAAATGATCGCCGGACCCGCCAAGGTTGAAGGACACATGCTCGTCGTCCTGCGCGGGGATGCGGGCGAGTGGCGCGTCTGGGGTGCACCGGACGCTGAAGACCTCGCCGCCGCGAAGCACGTCGCCCTGCCCGCGGATATGCAGCCGGAGGGTTGGGCCTAGACCTGAGCTTCCGTCTGTTGTCCACAGATCGCGATAGGGGCTCGATAAGCGGTTGCAAATACGGTCTCAATCGGGTCGCGCTCCGCGCCCGGAGGTTCGATCTCGGCATGAGCCGACCAGCTCGCTCCGTGGCGTCGCGGCCAGGCCGAAGGCCCACCGGCGCTGATAGCCTCACGTCCCGATGAGCGCTGACTGCCCCTCCGGAGACGGTTGTGCCTGACGCTGACGCGACGGCGTTCGTAACCCGCGTCGGCGCAGATGTCGCTCGCGGGCTTTCCACGGAAGGCACGCACCGACCAACCCTGCGTGACCTGGTCGAGGCGCTTGGCGGCCACGGCGTTGCTGCCACCAACGAGCCGAGACGAGTGGCATGCGGTGCGCCCGATTTCGCGGTCACTCGGGACACGACCCATGGCCCCGTATCCATCGGTTACATCGAAGCGAAGGATGTCGGTGCCGCCCTAGACACGGTGGAGCGATCTGATCAACTCACTCGCTACCGCCGGTCGCTGGTCAATCTGATCCTCACCGACAACTTGGAGTTCCGGTGGTACGTCGATGGCGACCTTAGAGGCACCGCTCGACTGGGCCGGCTGACTGGAGGTCGGGTCGTGGACGACCCCGCGGGTATTGATGCGGTCGCAACTCTGTTGCGCTCCTTTCTCGCACAAACACCAGCGCCGGCTACGCGACCAGAAGACCTTGCCCTTCGCCTTGCACGATTGGCCCGCCTGATCCACGACGTGATCCTGAGCGACTTTGAAGCAGAAACGGCCTCGACGTCCCTCCAAGACTTGTTGGGAGCGTTCCGGACAACGCTTCTGCCCGACCTTACGCCTGAACAATTCGCCGACGAACTGGCGCAGACACTGGCCTACGGTCTGTTCGCTGCCCGCGTGTACCACACGGACCCGACCCCCTTCAAACGACAAGACGCAGCCACTGACATTCCTCGGACCAACCCGTTTATTCGGCAACTAATAGGTGCCATCAGTGGCCCATCGCTCGATGACGAGCCGTTCGTTGGCTTCGTTGATGACATTGCTGAACTGTTGGCAAGTACCGATATCGACTCCATCTTGGAGAACTTTGGAACGCGTACTCAGCGCCACGATCCCGTGGTCCATTTCTACGAGACGTTTCTTGCCCAGTACGACCCGCGCCTACGGGAAGCCCGCGGGGTCTACTTCACGCCAGAGCCGGTCGTCTCGTTCATCGTGCGAAGCGTCGATGAAGTGCTCACGACCCACTTCGGCCTCGCAGACGGTATTGCGGACACGGCGACCGTGCCGTGGCAACGCGAAGGTGAGAACGCGCCAGAAGTGGAGTTACCTCGGGTACAAATCCTCGATCCCGCCACAGGCACCGGGACATTCCCGTACATCGTGATCGACGAAATCCGGCAACGGTTCGCTGCTAGTGGCAATGCCGGGCGTTGGTCGGCCTACGTTCACGATCAGCTGCTCCCGAGGATTAATGCATTCGAGCTCTTGGTCGCGCCCTATGTAGTGGCCCACCTCAAACTTGCCCTCGAACTGGCCGGACTCGACTTGCCCGTCGCAGACCGGCCAACCTGGGCGTATACGTTCCAGCGTGACGAGCGGCTGAACGTCTACCTGACGAATTCGTTGGAGGAAGCTACGACACCCGCAGGTGTGCTGTTCGCTCGTTACATCAGCGACGAGGCCAATGCTGCCTCCGAGGTCAAACGCGACCGGCCCATCATGGTCGTCATCGGTAATCCGCCGTATTCCGGCCACTCGGTCAACAACAGCGAGTGGATACTGCGGATGCTGGCCGACTACTACCGGGTGGACGGTGCGCCCATCCGAGAAGCGAACACGAAGTGGCTGCGGGACGACTACGTCAAGTTCATTCGCTTCGGCCAGTGGCGAATTGAGCGGACTGGTTCCGGCGTGCTCTCGTACATCACGAACCACAGGTATCTCAGGAACCCGACATTCAGGGGAATGAGGCAGCAGCTTCTCCGGGCCTTCGACGAAATCTACGTACTGAATCTCCATGGCAACCGGCGAATGCGCGAAAGTGCTCCCGGAGGCGGCGTGGACAGAAACGTCTTCGACATTGAGCAGGGCGTGGCCATCGGGATCTTCATCCGCCACACCGGTTCCGAAGAGCCAGCGCGTGTGTTCCATGCCCATCTCTACGGGGAGCGGGCCGACAAATACGCGTACCTGGATGCTCATGTCCGCTCGACTGTGGCATGGCAGGAAATCGTTCCCGAGGCTCCCAACTTCCTGTTTGAGCCCCGCGACGCTGCTTTGCAGACCGAGTACGAGGCCGCGTTGAGCGTCGAGGCCACTTTCCGGACGCACTCGCTTGGGTCACTGACTAAGCGAGATGGTCTGACGATCGCTCATACCCGCGACGGGGTGGTGGACCAGGTGCGACGCTTTCTCGATCCAGCAAAGACGGATGTTCAGGCCGGGGAGGAATTCGGCCTTCCGATGCACGACCGGGACCGATGGGATCTGCCCCGGAACCGCACTGCCGCCCGCCCGCTGGATCCGAGCCGCGCGGAGCGAGTCCTCTACCGCCCGTTTGACTGGCGCTGGCTGTATGCCGACCCAAACCTGATTGCCCGACCGAATACGCGGGTCCTCCAACACCTGCGCCAGCCAAACTTCGCGCTTCTCGCAGGTCGCCAGGGCGAA
This sequence comes from Chloroflexota bacterium, assembly GCA_034666725.1. GTDB lineage: Bacteria > Chloroflexota > Limnocylindria > Limnocylindrales > CSP1-4 > JALYGJ01. Next base: position 16 of record JAXDLE010000129.1, on the reverse strand, counting down.
TCGACGGGTACGGAGT
>JAXDLE010000128.1:0-4733 GCA_034666725.1 Chloroflexota bacterium | reverse complement strand
GGCATCGGTCGCTGGATCCCACAGGTCGTTGTCCAGGCCATTGATGATGCCGAGATAGCGCCCCTGCGCCGCGCCCGCGCGCAGGACGTCGTCAACGCCTTCACCGATCCAGCCCTCGAGCGACTCGCGTGCGAACGTTGGACTGACGGTCGTCGCGAGATCGGCGGCGATGAGGCCCTCGCGCAGTAGATCGACGGCGTCGGGGCCGCCGACGAAATCGGGCAGATCGAGCTGGAGCGCTGCGACTGAGCGCGGCACCCAGCCGTGATAGGCGAGGTTGTGGCAAGTCAGCACCGTGGCGACCCGGCTGAACTCGGGCAGGGACGCGTAATGGTGGACCAGCCCCAGGATCGCCGGCGCGGCTTCCCAATCGTGGCCGTGCAGGACGTCGGCGACGCGGTTCTCGGCGCGCATCGCCTCCAGCGCCGCGCGGCCCAGCAGGGTGAAGCGCCAGCCGTTGTCGGGGTAGTCGGGCCCGACGCCGGGCTCGACGACGTAGTAGTCCCGCCGATCAAACGACGGCCCGTGGTCGACGAGGCGCAACCGGTAGCCGCGCGCCTGGATGCTGTGCAGCGCGACGTGCACGATGCCCGTGCCCATGGGCACCTCGAGCTCGATGCTCTCTGCGCCATCGGGCGGGTCGATGCCGCGGTAGCGCGGCAGGTAGACGTCGACCTCGTGGCCGAGCTGGCCCAACGCCCGCGAGAGCGCGTCAACGACGTCGGCCAGGCCACCCGTCTTGGCGTACGGCTCACATTCGGACGCGACCATGGCGATGTGCATGACGCACCGATGCTACGGCGCGCGGGCCCACGCTGCCCGCGCCGGCAATCTGCTGAACCGGTTTACGACTCAAGGGGCGTGCGCTAGCATCTCCCTCCCGTGCCTCGAAGGATTGACATTCCGACCCTGCCGCCGCAGGGCGTCCGATTGCCCCCTCAGCTCGACGGCCTGAACCGTCTTGCGTACAACCACTACTGGATGTGGCACCCGCGGGTGCGCGTCCTGTTCCGGCGCATCGATGTGGGCTCGTGGCTGCGCTACCGCAACCCGGTGCCGCTCGTCCAGGTGCAGCGCGACTGGTCGGAGATCCTCGACGACGTCGATCTGATGGCCGAGTACCGGACGCTGCTCGACACCTTCGATCGCTACATGGAGAACGGCGCCGGCCACTGGTTCGACCGCGAGCACGGCACCCGGCTCGACGGCCCGGTCGCCTACTTCTGTGCCGAATACGGCCTGCACGAGTCGCTCGGCATCTACTCGGGCGGCCTGGGCGTCCTCGCCGGAGATCATCTGAAGGCGGCCAGCGACATGGCCATCCCGTTCGTGGGTGTCGGCCTCTTCTATCGCCATGGCTACTTCCGCCAGACGATCGACGCCGACGGCCATCAGGAGCACGCGTATCCGGACTACGACCCGCGCCTGCTGCCGCTCAAGCGCGTCGCCGGCGAGGACGGCGGTCCGCTGCGCATCGGCGTCGAGCTGCCCGGCCGCACCGTGTGGTGTGCGGTCTGGTTGGCCGAGGTGGGTCGCGTGCCCCTGCTGCTGCTCGACACGGACATTCCGGACAACGAGGAGGCCGATCGGCCCATCACCCACATCCTGTACGTGCGCGGGCGCGAGATGCGCCTCCACCAAGAGATCGTCCTGGGCGTGGGCGGCACGCGCGCGCTGCGCGCCCTGGGCATCGAGCCACGGGCGTGGCACCTCAACGAGGGCCACTCGGCGTTGATGCTCGTCGAGCGGACGCGCGAGCTGATGGTCAGCGGGATGGGTATGGACGAGGCGCTCCAGCGCGTCCAGAGCGATACCGTGTTCACGATCCACACGCCGGTCTCAGCCGGCAACGAACGCTTCGACGCGAACCTCGTGCGCCGCCTGGCTGCGCCACTCGTCGCCGACAGCGGGCTGGATCTCGAACGCGTGCTCGAGCGCGGCCGCGGCACCGACAACGACGCGAGCCAGTTCGACATGACCGCGTTCAGCCTGCGCACCACCAACGGCGCAAACGCCGTGTCGCACCTGCACGCGCAGACGGCGAACACGACCTGGTCGAGCCTCATCGGCAAGCCCATCCTGGGCATCACCAACGGCGTGCATCCGCCCTCGTGGATCGGTGGACCCGCCCGTGCGCTGTATGAGTCGCTCGGTGCCGACCTCGACAACCTCGATCAGGGCACGAAGCCCTTCTGGAGCGACGTCGCGAAGATGCCAGATGCGCAGCTGTGGGACGCGCACCGCCGCCAGAAGCTCGAGCTGGCGTACTTCTGCCGGCGCCGCCTGCAGAGCCAATTCGCGCGCCATGGCGAGGCGCCCATGGTCCTCGAGGAGCTCTCCGAGGCGCTCGATCCGGATGTGCTGACGATCGGCTTCGCGCGCCGGTTCGCGACCTACAAGCGCGCGTCGCTCATCTTCTCCGATGAGGAACGCCTCGCGCGCATCCTGCTCAGCGCCGAGCGGCCGGTCCAGATCGTGTTCGCCGGCAAGGCCCATCCCGCCGACCGGCCGGGCCAACGCGTCATCCAGGACATCTTCACCAAGAGCCGCGCGCCGAAGTTCGATCACCACGTCTTCGTCCTCGAGGACTACGACATACGCGTCGGGCGCTACCTGGTGAGTGGCGTCGACATCTGGCTGAACAACCCGCGCCGGCCGCTCGAGGCATCGGGCACGAGCGGCATGAAGGCGGCCATGAACGGCATCATCAACTGCTCGGTACTCGATGGCTGGTGGGACGAGGGCTATGACGGCTCGAATGGCTGGGCGATCGGTTCGCGCCAGACGAGCCCCGATGAAGGCGCCCAGGATTGGGCCGACGCACAGGACCTCTATCGGCTGCTCGAGACCGACATCGTGCCGCGCTTCTACGAGCGCGACGCCGATGGCCTGCCGCGACGCTGGCTCGAGATCATGAAGGCCGCGATGGCCACGTCCGTGTGGAACTTCTCGACCACGCGCATGCTCCAGGAATATGTCGAGCAGCTGTACCTGCCGGCGGCCGACAACGGTGCCGCGGTGCAGCAGCTCGCCGCGGCCGGACGAGCCACCTCGTCCTCGTAACGGGCCCGTCCCAATGACGGCGCGCATCTCGCTCGCGCTCATCCTCCACAACCACCAGCCCGTAGGCAATTTCGGCTGGGTCATCGGCGAGGTCTACGAGCGCGCCTACGAGCCGATGGTCGGGGCGCTCGAGCGTCACCCCGGGGTGCGTCTGGCCCTGCACTACACGGCTCCCCTGCTCGAATGGATCGACGCGAATCAGCCGTCATTCCTCGATCGATTGCGCGCGCTGGTGGACCGCGGGCAGGTCGAGATCATCGGCGGCGGCCACTTCGAGCCGATCCTGGTGTCGCTGCCCGGACGCGACCGCCTGGGTCAGCTTGGTCGAATGCGGACTGACCTCGAGAAGCGTTTCGGCGTGGCACCTTCCGGGGCGTGGCTCGCGGAGCGCGTCTGGGAGCCCTCGCTGCCCACGGCGCTCGTCGACGCCGGCTACTCCTACACGGTCCTCGACGACAACCACCTGCGCGGCGCGTCGGTTCCCGAGGACGCGATGTGGGGCACGTACACGACCGATGACCAGGGCCGGCTGCTGACCATCTTCGGCACGGAGAAGGGCCTGCGCTATCGGATCCCGTGGCGGCCCGTGCCGGAGCTGATTTCGTACCTGCGCTCGGCTGCGACAGACGCTGGCGATCGCCTGGGGATCATGGGCGACGACGGCGAGAAGTTCGGCGGCTGGCCGGGCACCCAGGAGCTGTCGTGGGGCAAGGAAGGGTGGGTCGACAAATGCTTCTCCGCGCTGGAGGAGAACTCCGATTGGCTGACCACCGTCACCCCGTCCGACTGGATGCGCTCCCACCCACCGATCGGACGGATCTACATCCCCACGGCCTCGTACGTCGAGATGACCGAATGGGTGCTGCCCGTTGAAGAGGCACCGATTTTCGGCAAGCTCCTCCACGACGCGGTCGAGGACGGCTCACCCGCGGCGCGCTTCCTGCGGGGCGGGATGTGGCGCAACTTCGCGGCGCGTTACCGCGAGGTCAACGACCTGCACAAGCAGATGCTGCGTGTCTCTTCCGCGGTCGAGGCGATGCCTGGAGGCACATTGCGCGATCGCGCGCTCGACCACCTGTATCGCGGCCAATCGAATGACTGTTACTGGCATGGTCTGTTCGGCGGGATCTACCTCGTCCACATGCGCATGGCGACATTGGCCGAATTGATCGCCGCGGAGGACCTCGTCCTCGGCGGCGCGGCCGCTGGCGGTGTCGCCGACTACGACCTCGACGGGCGCGACGAAGTGCTCATCGGAACCGTGGGCCAGACCGTGTTGATCGATCCGGTTGAAGGCGGCGGTATCTCGTCGTGGGACCTGCGCGCCTCACGCGTCGCGCTCGCGTCGGTGATGCGTCGCCGGCCAGAGGCGTACCACGCGAAGCTGCGCGAGGCTGAAGCGGAAGCAGGAGCCGCGCAGAAGAAGGGCAAGACCGGGAAGGGCGCGGTCAGCCCGCACGAAGGCTTCCAGGCCAAGGAAGTCGGCCTGTCGAAGCTGCTCGTTTACGACGACCACGAGCGGCGCAGCGCCGTCGTCCGAATTCTAGATTCGAAGGGCGTCGAAGTGGGCGACTTCGTCAGCGGAGAGTGGTCGGTCCAGTCGGCCGGCGTCGGTAAGTCCGTGCTCAACCGCCACGCGGCGGGCCTGAGAGTTGGCAAGAAAGTCTCAC
>JAXDLE010000127.1:0-4083 GCA_034666725.1 Chloroflexota bacterium | reverse complement strand
CGCCGACGAGCTCGCCCACTCCGACCCCCACGCCTACGCCAACGGCTACGACCACGGCCAGCCCAACACCGACTCCAACCGCAACCCCAACGCCGACTCCCTCGACAACGCCGACACCTTCGCCCAGCGCGGGCCCGACGGTCCCGCCGCTCGGTGTCTCAGCCCCGGCCAACCTCGTTGCGGTCGACAAGGAGACGTCGCTGCAGACGCATCCTGTCACCGACTACTCGACGGGCCAGGCAATCAACGGCACGACCACATGGCGCGTCGTCAAGGACACGGGCAACTGCTGCGAGCTCCATCTGGGTGCCTCGGCGTCAGGTCGCCTGTTCGACATCGGCGGCAGCTACGTCAACTTCAGCGATGACCAGGGCGTGACCTGGACATCGGCCCAGCCCATTGGCGGTCTCGTCAACGGCGAAGGCTCGATGGCCATGGCACCCAACGGCGATGTCATCGCCGTTACCTGGGACGCTTACTCGGGCGACCACCTCGTTGCGTACAAGTACGTCGCCCGCACGGGCGCGTGGCAGACGCTAACGAATCTCCTCCACGAGCCGTTCTACGACCGCCCGTGGCTGACGGTGATCCCGGGTCCATTCACGGACGCGACCGGTCACACGGTTCCCTACATCTCGATCGTCTATGGCGGCGTCGGTGTGAAGGACCCGATGTGGCTGTCGACCGACGGGCTCGTCTATGCCCAGATGTCTAGCACCACCCTGGGCGACCTGACGGGCGACCCGGTGAGCAGCTGGTATCCAATCGTCGCCGATGCGATGTCGGACTGGATTCAGCCCATCGGCGCCTCGCCGCTTCGCCCCCTGGGCGGCGGCAACGCGCTCGCGAACGGCGGCTTCCTGATGGATCCGGGCTCAATGGAGTGGCACCCGTGGATGCTGCCAAACGGCACATCCCCGGAGAGCTACGTCCAGGTTGACTCGCGCGGCCGCCTCAACAACGTCCGCGCCGTGCCCAACACGAGCACCCTCGAGTACCGCATCTCATCTGATAACGGACAGACGTGGACGAGCACGATCTTCCCCATCTCGCTCGCCTCGGACGACTCGATGCTCAAGGACTTCAAGGTCAACGCCGCGCTCGGCATTGGCGCCATTGCGGCACGCATCAACTCGCAGGACTGGGTCTACAAGTTCGACATCACCACTGACACGCCGCGCCTGCTGCGCGTCTATCGCGTCGGCCTGGGCGACAACCCGGCCGGCTCGGATGTCGGTGCTGCGACCGCTCCACGAATGGACTTCTCGACGATCGTGATCCTGCCCGACGGGCGGCTCGCGACATCCTTCCTCGACTCGACCACGTTGTCGCACCCGCCGGGCGCGACATCGGCAACGGGTGCAGCTCGGATAACCCCAGCCCTGGCGATCGAAGTCGACTCGGACATCCTTCTGCCGACGCCGACCCCAACGGCCACGCCGACGCCCACGCCGACTCCGACTCCGACTCCGACTCCGACGCCTACACCCACCCCTACACCCACACCCCCACCCACACCCACACCCACACCCACACCCACACCCACACCGACCCCGACGCCCACACCGACCCCGACGCCCACACCGACCCCGACGCCTACTCCGACCCCGACGCCTACTCCGACCCCGACGCCTACGCCTACGCCAACTCCGACGCCGACGCCTTCAACGACGCCGGCCCCGCAGGCTCAGCCTGATCTGCAGGTGACGAACCTCGACACCAAGCAGGTCAAGGACGCCAAGAAGGGCATCGTCTGGATCCGCGTGACGGTCGCCAACTTTGGCGGCTCCAGGGCAGCGAAGTCGCTGACCGAGATTCGTCTCGACGGCAAGCTCCTCGGCACCGTCGAGACGGGCAAGCTCGCGAAGGGCAAGTGGATCCTCGTCAAGCGCAAGTGGGACGCACGCACCGTTACTGGCCAGCACGTCATCTCGATCGTGGTCGACTCGACCAAGGTCGTGACGGAATCGAGCGAGACCAACAACTGGGCTCGCCTTACGGTGACGGTCAAGAACAAGGTCGTGACCAACGGCGCGTTCGACGGACCCGGAGGCGCCGGGCAATAGCCCTCTCAGATCGGTAGTCCCCTCGAGCCGGGCGGCAGTCATGCCGCCCGGCTTCTTCCTATCTGAAGAAGTTCGACGACGCCCACTCCATGAGCTGCTGGATCGGCCCCGCAAACAGGATCCCCAGGACCAACGTCGCGCCAACGAACACCGCCAGATACCGGGCGAGCGTTCGCGGCTGAACCGCATCTCGCCAACGCGGGTCGCGCGCGGCGCGGTCGCCGTGGCGGAGGAATGGGATCGCCGCCGCCAGCACCGCCAGGCCGTGCGGCCAGATGATCGGCAGGCCCAGGGTCGCGGCGACCGCGACGGTCCACGGCCGGTCGGTGCGCGCGCCCCAGATGACGATGAGCGCGGCAATCGGCAGCCGGATCGGCGCCGGCGGGGGCAGCGAGTAGGACTGCGGCTCGTTGAGGTTGCTCACGATCGAGTCGAGCCACTCCCTCCAGTAATGCGGCGCGAAGACGAACGCGGCCGCGCTTATCGCGAGCGTCGCACCGAGCGCGATGGCGAGCGCGCGCCACTCGCGCCGCACGGCGAACCACAGCAGACCCACCCCCGGCGTGACCTTGGTGAGCAGCACGAACGACCATGCCGCCGGGTAACGCATGCCCAGGACGATCGCAGCCGCCATCAGCAGATGGATATTGCCGTGGTACAGCTCGAGCGCAATCGGCGGCAGCGCGACCAACACGAGCGCCCAGCGCCCGCCCAGCCATACGATGAGGGCGAGCATCACGGCTTCCCACAGCCACAGGAAGAGCCACCACGGCAGCGCGCCCAGGGGGCCGAACAGGAAAGCGATCGGCGGCGCATAACGGAACGCGCCGATGGCGAAGTTGCTCGAGATTGCCCGGCCATACAGGTCGGCGAAGTCGATCGACCAGTACGAGTACGCGTCGTAGCCGACGCTGTGGACGATCGAGGTGACCACGATCAGCGCGAAGCCGGTGGCCAGCCAGCCGCAGATGATCAGCCCGTCGCGTACGGCGCGGCGGCGCCACGTCGGTCGGTCCGCTGGCAGTGCCTCGAACGGCGGCGGCCAACTCGGCCGCGGCGGCAAGACCATGGCGCGAGGCTACCGGACTCCTAAACTGCGGCAATGACTGACGAGCAGCCGCCGATCGCTCCCCCGCCGCCCGGCAGCGGCCCGTTTGCCTTCCCGCCGCCACCAGATGCGCAGCAATACGGCGCACCGCGCGGCTTCTACCCGCTCGACTTCGATTCGATCACGCGCAATACCGCGAGCATCTTTCGATTTGCCTGGCCCACGCTGCTGGGCGTAGCTCTGATCCCAAATCTGATCGTGTACGCGTTCATGGTGCCGTTATCGGCGATCGCGTCGCCCAAAATCAATCAATGGCTGTTGGCATATCAGGAATCGCTGCCGACACGCACGATTCCGCCGCTGCCAGACGACCTGAAGCTACCTCTCCTGCTCCTTGCCCTCGCCGCGCTAGGTTCTGTCCTCGCCGCATTGATCGTTTCGGCCGCCGTCGTGGTCATCGGTGACGCGGTGTTCCGCGGCCGAGCCGTTACCCTGCGCGGCGCGCTAGGCACCGCGCTGCGCCGTTCGCCGGCGCTGATAGGAGGCCAACTGCTGCTATTCCTCGCGGCATTCGGCGTCGCTCTGATTGGCGTCGTGTTCGGCGCGTTCTTCTTCGTTGGTGGGTCGGCCGCCGCGTTCCTGGGCGTCTTGATGATCGTCGTCGCATTTGCCGCGATGGCCTTCATCGCCGTCCGCTGGACGCTCTACCCGCAGGCCGTGGTGCTGGAGAAGCTCGGGGCGGTCGATGGTCTTTCGCGCTCTTGGCGCCTGGTCGCTGGATCTGGCTGGCGTGTCCTGGGCTACATCATCCTGATTGGCATCGTCACCGGGTTGGTCGCGGCTCTCGTGAGTGCCATTCCAAACGCAATACTGCGGCTCGATGGTGCTACCTCGACCGGCGCGGCGATCGGCACTGCCTTCGATGGGCTGGCGGCAACTCTGCTCGCACCCATCGCGCCGTTGGTGCTG
>JAXDLE010000126.1:0-17424 GCA_034666725.1 Chloroflexota bacterium | reverse complement strand
CGGCGGCGCCAATCCCGAGGCGTATTACCGCTGGGCCGACCAGGAGGTTCGACACGATGCCCCAGGCAGGGTCGGCGTTGGCGTCGATCTCAGTTTCGGCAACCGCTATGAAGGCGTGGCCCTGTCGATCGCGCCCCAGCCGCCGGCGATACAGGAATGGTTCCCGGTCGAGACGGTCTCGAATTCAGAGGCCGGCTTCGAGCGTGTTTACCAGGGGTCGTGCCTGACCCAACGCTGGCCGCTGAAGCTCGCCGCGGGCGAGTCGGCGACCTTCACAGTGACGTTGGCGTTCGAACAGTCGCGCGACCGCGCTACAGAGGAAGCGAGTTAGGCGTCACCGCTTGGGCGCAGCCCAGCGCGTCCAGTTGAACGTGAAGTCGAATGCCAGGCCGCGGTACATGGCAATCGCGCCGGCGTTGTCCGCGTCGACCGAAAGCCAGACCAGCTTGTGACCCGTCGCGAGGCCCGCGCGGGTTGCAATCGCGGTGATCAGCCGGCCGTAGCCGCGCCGGCGGTGGCGCTCCGCGACCCCAACCGCATGAAGTGACGCGATGCCGCTGCCCGCCTCGCCGGGCACGAGCCGCGCTGAGGCTATGGGCTCGCGCACGAGGCGAACGATGAAGGCGCGTGTCGCGCCCGACTCCACGGCAAGAGCGAGCAATCCGGCGCTCACGTCAAGCGCGTCGGGGGCGAGCCCGAACGCGCCGGTCTCGAGCGTTGCGCACTCGAGCGCGGTCGCCGGCGTGACCGCCTCGATGCGCAGGCCGGGGTCGAGGTGGGGCACGACTGATGCGTGGCGCGTGAACATCAGCCGCTCGCTGCCGAGCGGCACCCAACCCGCAGCGCGCAACAGGGCGTCGAGATCCGCGGGCTGGGTCAACCCGTCGCTGACCACGATCTGCGGCCAGACACCCGCGGCGCGCATCCGCGTTTCGACCGCCCCCAGCCGGGCGTCGACCTCGGTGGCAGGCCAGCGGACGCACGACGCGAAATTGAGTCCGGCGCCGCGCAAGGGATGCGCAGCCCACGCCACGCCAAGCGCGTCGTCGCGCTCGACCCTCGCCCCGAGCAGCGCCACCCACCGAGTGCGCTCCCACTCCATCGCCTCGAGCTCGGCCGGCGACGGCGGCGCGCCCGCGTCCGACTCCGGCGCATCGACCCGGGCGCGAGTCGTCGTAGGCCGGCTGGGCTTCTGTTCAGCCACGGCCACCGCGCGTACTGGGAAGCGGGCGAGAAGTGCGTTCCACGTGGCTCGGTCTGGTCGGCATCGTCAGTGGAATTGTCGACCGAAGGCGCACCTAGAAGGCGGCGCGCACCTCTGCGTCAAACCCCTCGATCAGCCGCGCGAGCTTGTCCGGATCCGTCTCGGCGAAGTCGACCGCAACGTGACTGACGCCCAGCGCCGCGAACTCGCGCAGCGACGCGATCATCTGCTCGGGCGTGCCGCTCAACATGAAGAACGGCTCCTTGTGCTTGCCGAACGCGACCCGGAAGCGCGCCGAGAAACGCGGCTCAGGCCGGCCGGCGTCCGCGGCCGCCGCCCTGATGATCGGCACGCGCGGCGCGTAGTGATCCGGGCCGGTCGCGGACGAGTGGTAGCCGTTGCCCAGCTTGCCGGCCCGGCGAAGCGCGGCCTCGTCGCGTCCGCCCACCCAGACCTCCAGCTCCGCGCCCTGAACCGGGAGCGGCCCGAAACGCACTTCGCCGAATGAATGGAAGCGGCCTTCGAACGGTCCTTGGCCGCCGCCCCACAGATGGCGCCAGATGGTGATCGCCTCGTTCAGGTAGGCGCCGCGCAGGCTGAATCGCTCGGCGAGCCCAACGTTGCCGAATTCGGCCTCGTCCCAGCCCCCGCCGATGCCAACGATCAGCCGCCCGCCCGACAGCACATCGATCGTGGCCAGCTCCTTGGCCAGCTCGACCGCGTTGCGCATCGGCACGACGAGCACGCTGATGCCGACCCGAAGAGTCGGTTGTCGCGCGGCGACGTGGACGACGGTCGCGAGCGCGTCGAAGATGTTGAAGTAGTCCTCTTCGCGCGCGGACGTGCCGACGAGGAAGTGATCGGTCGAGAAGACCGAATGCCAGCCCAGCCGCGCCACGGTCGCCGAGGCAGCCTCGATGCTCTCGACCGATGCCCCCGCGCGGTAGGAAGGCAGGATCAGCCCGAAGTCCACGCTAGCCCGGCCCGAAAAGTGCCCGGAACAGCCACTTGATCGGCGGCCGGCCGTGCGAGATCACATGCTCGAGGTGCGTCCGATAGTTGAAGCCGGGCGTCACGCCCAGGCCACCGACGATCCGCTGCTCGGGCACGGCCCGCGCATCTGCTCCGGCCGACCGCGCGGCATGGCGGCGCGCCTCCTCCTCGAGCTCCCACATGCCGATCGAACCCAGGTAGTAGGTCGTCAGTTGGGTCGAGGTGAGTCGGGCGCGGAGCCACTTGGCGCGCGCCTCGTCGACCTCCTGGAAGCCGCCGTCAACCATCAGAGCCATCGCCTGCTCTTCGGTCATGCCCTCGACGTGGATGGCGAAGTCCATCAGCGCGTTGGTGATGGCGCGCAGATAAAACTTCCAGTGGTTCAGCAGCAGCGCCGGCTCGTTGTCGCCGTAGCCCAGGTCCATCAGCACCTGGGTCACGTACACCGCCCAGCCCTCGGCGAACACCCCGCTTCCGAACACGGCCCGGGCCAGGCTCCCCGAGCGATTGGAGTACACGCCCTGGACATAGTGACCGGGCACGCCCTCGTGGATCGCCAGCAGGCGCAGCATCCGGTCGTTGTCCTCGCGCAGATACGACTCAGTCGCCTCGTTGCCAAGGCTCTCGTCCGGCGGCGTGATCCAGAAGTAGCTCGACAGCCCCTTGTCGAGCGGCCCGGGAGATTGCAGGAACGCGCGGCCATAGGCGCGCATGAAGACCGGCGTCCACGTCACCATGAGCGGCTCGTCCGGCAGCCCTATGACATCGTGCGCGCGGCAGAACTCCTCGATCCGGCGCACCTCGGCCCTGCTGAAGTCGAGCAGCTCCCCGGGCTGGCGGTGCTCGGCCGCGATGGCGAGCATGACTCGTCGGACCGTCTCGTCGGCATCGTCGGGCATCGGCTCGTTGGGCAGCCACTGCGGCCAAGCCAGCCTGGCAAGGCGGAGCAGCTCGGCGCGAACGAGGTCGTAGTCGCGCCGCGCCCTCTCGCCGAGCTCGTGCGGCCCCAGGTCGCTGGCCGTCGTGTGGCGCAGCTTCGCCGCGAAGAGATCGGCGCCCAAGCGGCCTTCGCCCGATGCCCGCGGCAGGATCTCGTCGCGCAGTTTCTCCTCGAAGCGTGCCACCGCGGCCAGCGCCTCGTCTGCGGCAGCCTGGATGGCGGCCGCGACCGCAGGCTCTTCGGCGGCAAGCTTCTCGGCCTCGGCCGTGCCGCCGCCGATCAGCTCGGTGATGCCGCCCAGTTGGGCGAGCGCGGTCTCTGTGTGCAGCCGCGACACCGGTCGGTCGGGTAGCCCAACGAGGTTCGCCGCGGCCGCATCGAGCAGCGCGGGCAGGCCGTTGAGCCGGCCGGCAAACGCCGCGCCCCGGTGGGCCCAGGGCGCGAACTCACGCGCCATGAGGCTGAACAGGCCGCTGCCGACGAGCGACACGTAGCCCAACGCGTCCCACGCATCCTCGCGCAGCTCATCGTCGTCGAAGACCATCGCGGCAATCGTCTCGACGACGATGCCGCGGTCGATCTGCTCGTCCTCGCTCAGGCTTTCGTCTGCGAGGGCGGCGAACACATCCGAGTGGCCGCGCAACATCGCCAGCCTCTCGGCCCGACCCTGCCCGGTGATGTCTGGCCAGCGATCGTCGTGGGCGTGGAAGCCGATCTGCGTCGCGAACACCGGCTGCGCCGCGAACAGGTCGTCGAGGAAGGCCTTCAGCGCGTGGTCAAAGGCGGTCACGGGTGTCGGTCGGTTGTCCGGGGCAAGCGACACGAAATGGGTCGCGGCGGGCTGAGGCAAGTGGGTCACTCCGAGGTGATGGCGACGCTGAGCATCCTAGCGACGAGGGCTGGTTGTAGCATCAGGCCATGCTGCTCGACCTGCTGCTGCGCGTCCTCATCAACGGCATCGCCTTGATCCTGGCCGTCCAGTTCGTACCGAATGTCCGCGCGCCGAGCGACATGCTGAAGCTGATCTTGCTGGCGGTCGTCTTCGGCCTTGTCAACGCGTACCTGCGGCCCATCGTCAAGGCGCTCAGCCTGCCGCTGACGCTCATCACGTTCGGCCTCGTGGGCCTCGTGATCAACGTCGCGATGGTCATCGTGGCGGCGGCAATCAGCGACAACCTCCACCTGGGCCTGGCGCTCGGCGGCTGGCCGCTGAACGACCCGCAGATAGGGCTCGACACCCTCATCGCGGCCTTCCTGGTGTCGCTCCTGATCAGCATCGTCGCCGCCGTGATGGCGCTAATTCGCAAGCTGACGCCCGGCATCTGAGCCCGCGCCAGCCCACCGCGCAGCGCCGGCTGCGTGTGACGCTCGTCTCGGCCGAGACTTTCGAATACGACTCGCGCGGCCGGCGCATGGTCCAGGCCTTGGCAGCCGATGGCCACTCGGTGCGAGTGCTGGCGGTTGCTGACGGTGGCCTGCCGCTCGAGGAGGAGATCGACGGCGTCCGCGTCACCCGTCTGGAGCTTGACCGGCGCATCACCTCCGCGTTGCGCCCCCTGCCGGTGATGGTTCGCAACGGGCTGGCGGCCATCCTCGGCATGGACGCCGATGCCGTGGTCCTGCCGGCTACAACGGTCCGTGGCCTCGACCGCCTGCGCTACCCGTTGCGGCGGCTGTTGGAGGTCTGGGCGCAGGTGCGCCGCGTGGGTCCGTGGATCGACGCGGTGGCGCGCGCGGCACCTGACACGGACGTCTTTCACACCCAGGCGCTGATGGCGCTGCCCGTCGTTCGGCAGGCCGCCCGGCGGGCCAACGGGCGCTACGTCTACGACTTCGCCGATTACCAGACAGAGGCCGGCCGAATCGCGCGCATGCCGGGGTTCATGCGCGCGCTCGTGCGCCGCCGCGAGCGAGGCTGGGCGGGCGAGGCTGCGGGCATGCTGGCGGTCAGCGAGCCCATGGCCGACCTCGTCATGGAGCGGTTCGCGACGACCACCCGGCCCAGCGTCGTGCTCAATTGCCCGCCCTCATGGCGACCCGACGTGCCCGGCCCGCCGGCGTCGACGAGGCTGCGTGACGCGCTTGGGCTGCCGGCCGACCGTCAGATCGTCCTGCATCACGGCCAGTTCAAGCAAGACCGGGGCATCGAACAGCTCGTCGGAGCAGCCGATCACCCGCTTCTACGCGAGCTGAATGCCGCCATCGTTCTAGTGGGTTTCGGGCGTTTGCGAGAGCGGTTCGAGGAGGCCGCCCGACAGCGACCGGGCCGTATCTATGTCCTGCCAGCGGTGCCCGTCAGCGAGCTGCTCGAGTGGGTCTCTGGCGCGGACGTCTGCTACCTGGGCTGCCCGCCGGTGACGCTCAACCTGCGCCTGACGATCCCCAACAAGGTCTTCGAGGCCATGATGGCCGGCGTTCCCGTGGTGGCCGCGGCCGGCACTGAGCAGGCGCGGCTGATCGAGCGCGAGGCGATCGGCAAAGTCGTCGACATCGACGGGCGCGATGAGCTGGCCGGCGCCATTGCCGGCCTCATGGCCATGCCCGCACCCGAGCGGCTTGAGCTGCGCCAGCGTTGCCGAACCTTGGCGCTCAACAGTTACAGCTGGGAGGTCAGGTCGCGGCCTCTGGTTGACCTCTTTCGTCGGATCTGACCGCCGCGGCCACCGCCAAGGCAGCCAGCACGAAGAACGCCGCGTAACCCTGCGTCGACTGCAGGAAGGAGGCGAACACCGCCATTCCGAGAAGCGACGCGAGTGCGATCGCCAGGGCTAGCCCCCGGGCTGACGACCAGTCGCGGAGCGTTGCCGCCACGATGGTCGCCGCGAGCAAAACGAACGCGCCGAGTCCGACCAATCCAGTCTCGATCGCGAGCGACAGGTATGTGTCGTCGACGTAGTTCTTCGTGCCCAGGATCCCGCTGAGCACGCTCATGTCGTTCAGCAGCCCCCACCCGAACAGGGGCCGTGCCGCTATTGCCTGGAGCGCGGGACTGATGGCGGACAGGCGCAGCGAATTGGACTCCTCGATCACAGGGCTGGCGGGAATCAGCAGGGTGAGACCCGACGCGACCGCAAACGCCGCGACCAGGCTGGCGGTCCCAATCAGGCGTGGACCGCGAACGAGGAAGTACGCGGCCGGAATGAGGAAGATCGTCGTCATCGCGAGCCTGCTGGCGGTGAGAAAGATCACGGCTACCAACAGCAAGAGCCATGCGGCGATCGCCAGGGATCGCGTCCGCGTTGCACCGCGCGCGATCGCCGGCAGAAGCAGCGCGCTTGCCGCGGTCAGCCCGATCGCGAAGTACAGGGCTGCCCGGAAAGGCCCGGCCTGACGCTCAAGGCCGTACCGCGGCGAGGCGACCCCCGCGGGCTCGGTCCCGGCCAGCCCGGACAGGATGTAGTCGTAGTGCTGGCCCATGGCCGCGAGGAGTAGCACGATCGCGGCAACCGAGACCATCGTGACCGCGAAAACCGTAATCAGGGTCCGCACACCGCCCGGTGTGCCCGCGGCATGGCAGACGAGCACGAAGACGACCAGGCCTTCCCCGACGATCGACACGTACCTCGCCCAAGAAGCCACCGAAGGCGACACGATTGCCGTTATCAGGGCGGCTCCAAGGAAGGCCGCCCAACCGACCCAGACGAGCTTCGGCAGGCGGCCGATGTTCAGCAGCACAAACCGCCACTCGAGCAGGGCGAGCACGACCGCAAACAGCAGCACCAGCCGCGCCGGAGTTATCACGGCTCCGCCCACGTTGAGACCGATGTCCACCGGCAGGCTGAGCAGCGCGACGATGTACAGGCCGATGAGCCACACGGCCCACGACCTCTGCGGGCGAGGCGCGACTGTGTCGGTCAGCGCCGTGAGTCCCGTGCTGCCAGCGCCAGCTGGTACGCCCGGCGCAGCTCGACGAGGCTGTTAGCCCAGCTCAAGGGCCCGGCAATCCGCTCCTGGCCGACACGGCCGCGCCAGGCACCGCGCTCGGGCTCGGTCAGGAGGACGATTGCCGCGTGGGCAAGATCGATGGGGTCGTTCGGCCGGGCGTAGACGGCAGCGTCTCCGGCGGATACGCGCGTCTCAGGCAGGTCGAAGCTCACGACGGGCACGCCCATGGCCATGTATTCGAGCGTCTTGTTCATCGTGCACAGCTCATTGAACCCATTCGCCGGCTCGGGACCAACGGCCAGGTCGGCCGTCGAGAGCACCCTGCGCACCTCTGCATCATTGAGACGGCCCGGAAACAGGATGTCGTCGCCCAACCCAAGTGATCGGGCGAGTGCCTCCGCCCCGTCTCGCTCGCTGCCGTCACCAACCGCGTAGAAGCGCACCTTGCCGGGCAGTCGGTCGGCCATCTCGCGCGCCATACGGACGAACAGGTCGAGGCCATCCTGTGGCCCCATCACGCCCAGGTACACGACCAGATAATCGCGACCGGCCTTCAGGCTTTCCGCGGGCTCGACGCGATAGGTACGCGAAGCGTCCACCGACGAGCGCACGACCACGATGCGCGCTGGGTCCACGCCGCCACGCCCAGTCGCCAGGCCGCGGATGCTCTCGCTGGTCGCAATGACCACATCCGCCGCACGGTATGTCCGCCGCTCGGACCAGCGCAGGAACCGGTCGATCAACCCGCCGCGATGTCCGGCCTGCGCGAGATACAACTCCGGCGACGGGTCGTGCTGGTCGAAGATGGCCGCCGCGCCGAGACGCCGAAAGAGGCTCGCGAGCGGGAACATGAAATCGGGCGGGTTCGCCAAGTGCAGCACGTCCACGCGGCCCCGGAGGTGGGCGAGCGCCGCCAGTACGAAAGACGCAGGCAGTGCCATCGCGTACTCGGCCACATGTGCGATCACGCCCGATCCGGCAACCCGCAGCGGGTAGCGATAGACATCTATGCCCTCGAGCTGCTCATGCCAGCGGCTGCCCGCGTGCCGGGGCGCCACGACCGACACACGCCAGCCGTCCGCATGGAGCGCCTTGGCCTCGGCCCAGACCCGCCGGTCGAAGGGGACGGGCAGGTTCTCGACGACGAGTAGAGCGTGTGGAATATCTTTGTCTCCGCAGGACGGCCTGCGGGCCGCTGCTACGCGCTCTGAGAGATCCGGCGCCGTCGGCGCCCGATCTCGCCTCGCTTGTGGCGAGGTCGGCAGACTAGCATCGTGGCCTCGATGAACCGACTGCCCGAGGGACCAGCGCTCGCAGCCGCCCAGCGCTTTGGAACGCCGCTCTACATGTATGACCTGACGCGATTGCGCGCCGACGCGCGTGGCGTGGCCGAGGCCTTTCCCGATCCGTGGATCCGCCTGTATTCGCTCAAGGCGAACGGCCTGCCGGCGCTCGTCAGCGAACTCGCCGCGCTCGGTTTCGGCGCGAACGCGGTGTCGAGCGGCGAGATTGCGCTGGCGCGGCGCGCCGGAGTGGCGCCTGCGCAGATCGCACTGGAGGGCATCGGCAAGACATCGGCGGACCTGGCGCTTGCGGCAAAGCTCGCCGCGGAGGGCACGCCCCTTTTGTGGGTGAGCCTCGAGAGCGCCGAGGACGCGGCCGCCCTGGCCGTGCATGTGACCAAGCGCGCGTCAGGAAGGAAGCGCGTGGATGTCCTCGTGCGCGTCAACCCCGGCGTAGCGCCCGAGACGCACCAGTCGCTCGCCGTGGGCGCGCCTGACGCCAAGTTCGGCATCTCACCAGAAGAGCTGCCCGCGCTCATCGCGGCCGGCGGCGGACCCAACGGGCCGCTGCGCTGGCGCGGCATCCACCTGCATGTGGGCTCGCAGCTGGGCGCGGTCGATGCGTGGCGCTCGGCGTTTCGCGTCGGTCTGCGACTGCTCGAGCTGCAGAAGGCCACGCTGCCCGACTTCGACACGCTCGACGCCGGTGGCGGCTTCCCGGCACCGATGAACGACGCTGACGCCGATGCCATCCCGGATGCCGCACGCTTCGCCCAGGAGACGGCACGAGAATTGCGCGAACTGCCCGCCGATGCCCGGCCGAAGCGCCTGGCGATCGAGCCCGGCAGGTCGCTCGTGGCCGGATCGGGCTGGCTGATCGGCCGGGTGCTCCACGTGCGCGATCGCGAACCGACGCTCGTCGTGCTCGACACCGGCATGACCGAGCTCATCCGGCCCGCCCTCTATGGCGCCGTCCACCCCATGCGCGCGCTGACTTCTCTCGGAAAACCGACCGAAGGCGCCAGCACAGATTCGACCCATGTGCGCGTCGACGGGCCGATCTGCGAGTCGACCGATACGTTCGGGATGGCGACCTTGCCACCGCTGCAGCGCGATGACATCGTGGCCATTGGCACGGTTGGCGCCTACGGCTCGTCGATGTTCAGCTCGTACAACGGCCGGCCGCGCCCGTCGGAGGTCGCCTGGGACGGCGAGCGCCTGTCACTGCTGCGCCGCCGCGGCACGCTCGGAGCCTTGCCTTAACCTCTTGAGCGTGAGTGGGACCGCCTCAAGCCAGAGGGACGCGTTTGCGGCGCGCCTCGCCAAGGCGCCGCTGCTGCTAGACGGCGCCATGGGCACGCTGCTGTACAGCCGCGGGTTGCCCCAGCGCGCGTCACTCGACGAGCTGGTCGAGACGCGGCCCGACCTGATCGGCGCGATCCATCGCGAGTACATCGAGGCGGGCGCGGATGCGATCGAGACGCATTCCTTTGGCGCCAACCGGTTGCGCCTGGCGCCGTTCGGCCTGGCGGACAAGGCAGCGATCTTCAATCGCCGCGCGGCCCAGATTGCGCGCGAGGCACGCGATGTCGCGGGCAAGCGCGACGTGCTCGTCGCCGGCTCGATCGGGCCCCTCGAGGCGCCGCTGCACGGGCCGGACGCCGGCAAAGAAGACACCATCCGCGCCGCGTTCCGCGAGCAGATCGAGGGCCTGCTGGAAGGCGGCGTCGACTTCCTCTTGTTCGAGACATTCAGTGCCCTGCGCGAGCTGCTGATTGGCATCAGCGAGGCCAAGGCGCTGTCCGATCTGCCGATCGTCGCCCAGATGACGTTCGGAGAGGAGCTTCTGGCGGTCGACGGAACGAGCCCGCAGACCGCGGCGACGGCGCTGGCCCAGGCCGGGGTCGACGCGGTCGGGGTGAACTGCGGCGTCGGGCCGCAGATCTGTCTCGACGCGCTGACCCAGATGGGCCGCCCGTCGGCCGGCCTGGCGCGATCCATCGTGCCCAACGCCGGTCTGCCGCAGCGCGTCGAAGGGCAGTTCGTCTATGCCGCGGAGCCGGCTTACTTCGCCGGTGAGGTGCCAAGGTTCCTGGATGCCGGCGCGCGCATCATCGGTGGCTGCTGTGGCACCACGCCCGAGCACATCCGCCACATGCGCCAGGCACTCGACAGGTATGACGCGCGGAGGCGTTCGTCGAAAGCCGCCGTGGAAGCGCCCGAGATCGGCGGCACGCCGCGCACGCCGGCAGCGGAGCGACCGAGCGGGTCCATAGCCGAACCGCCCCCGCCCACACACCTTGCGCAGCTGCTGACGCAGGACATGTTCGTGGTCAGCGTGGAGATCGACCCGCCGCGCTCCGTGCGCATCGAGCGCACGATCGAAGCCGCGCGCCTGCTCCAGGAAGCGGGTGTGGACCTGGTCAACATCAGCGACAGCGCGATGGCCCGCGTCCGCATGGGCGCGCTTGCCGTGGCCTTCGGCGTCCAGCACGACCTGGACCTCGAATGCCTCGTCCATTTCACGACGCGCGACCGCAACCTGATGGCACTCGAATCGGAGCTGCTGGGCGCGCACGCCCTGGGCGTGAGAAACATCCTGGCGCTGACCGGCGATCCGCCGCGCGTCGGCGATTACCCCAGTGGCACCGGCATCTGGGACGTCGACTCAGTCGGGCTGATTGGGATCCTGGCGCGGCTCAATCGCGGCGAGGACCAGGCCGGGAAGCCAATCGGCAGCCCAGCCGGCTTCACAGTCGCCTGCGCGCTCGACCCCACCGCCGACAACCTGGGGCGCGAGATCGAGCGCCTCGCGGCCAAGATCGATGCAGGTGCCAACCTGGTCATGACGCAGCCCATCTACTCGCGCGACCAGTGGGATCGCTTCACCCAGGCCGCGGCCGCGCGGTGGCCGAGCGGCCTGCCCGTGCCGGTGCTGCTCGGCGTTCTGCCACTCCACACCGCGAGGCACGCCGACTTCCTGCACAACGAGGTCCCCGGCATCACCATTCCCGAGGAGGTTCGCGCGGCGATGCACGCAGCCGGCGAACGCGGCGCCGAGGTCGGCCTCGAGATGGCCCACCGGCTGCTCGAGTCGCTTGCGCCGCTCGTCCACGGCACCTACATCATGCCCAGCTTCGGCCGCTATGAGCTCGCCGCCGAGCTGGTCAGGCGCGTCAGGGCCGACAATCGCATCGTCACCAGCGCGAGGAGCTAGAGCATGACCCGACCCCGGCGCACCGTCGCCCTTCGAGCCGCGCTGGCCGCTGGCTGGCTGCTGGTCGTTGGCGGGGGCGCTGTGCTCGCGGCCGATCCTCCGCTCGCCGGACCGCCTTTCCCGGCGCCCCAGATCGACGTCGTCGTCTATGACTACGCCGACATCCTCTCCCCCGCGACCGAGAGGCGGGCGACCCAGATCATCACCGACATCGAGCACCGCACCGGGGCCGAGGTCGTGGTCTACACGCAGTACAAGCCGGGATCCGACGACGACTCGACCGACGAGGACGCGCGTGCCCTCATCAACCAGTGGGGCGTTGGCCGTGCCGGGTTCGATGACGGGTTGGCGATCATGTGGAACACCAACCGCCTGGAGTGCCTGCCCGGAGTTTCCGGCAACGGCCGGGTCCGCCTTTACGCCGCGCCCGGCTACCTGGCCGCGTACCTGACCAATGATGAGCGCCAGGCCATCTTCGACGACGAAATGCTGCCCTATCTGCGCCAGTGCGACGAGGACAGCGCGATCCTCGCGGCGCTCGACAAGATCGACGCCGCGGCCACGCCGGAGCATGCCCAGACCCTCGAGCGGGCGCGCATCATCGACGCCGCGATCGGCCTGATCTTCGGCCCGGGCATCTTCATTCTGCTCGTCGGTTGGGTCGCCATTTCCTGGCTGCGCTACGGCAAGGATCCGGTGTACCTCGACGATCCGTCCGTGCTGATGCCGGCGCCGCCGCCCGATCTGACCGCCGCTTCCGGGGCAGTGATATGGGAGGGCCGATCCAGCCGGCGGGCCTTGACGACAGCGATGCTCGATCTGGCCAGCCGCGGCGAGATCGGGTTCAAGCCGGAGGGCGGGCTGCTGGGCCTGCGGACTAAGGCGGGCATCCAGATCAACGAGACCTACAACGCCGACGACCCGAGCATCGCCCGCAATCGACGCAAGCCCCTCTCGTCCGCCGAGCAGTACGCGCTCGAGCGGCTGCGCGGCATCGCCTCGCCGCTCACCGGCAACTACGTCGGCGCGTCCGATCTACTGAAATTCGGCAAGTACGTGAGCGGCTTCGACAACCAGATCGAGTCGCACGTCGTGAAGATGGGCTGGTTCATCGAGCCCCCGCACAAGTCCGTCGAACGATGGTCCTCGCGCGCGATCCTGATCCTGATCGCTGGATTCGTCGGCTTCATCATCGGCGTCAACATCCCCAGTGGCGGCATTGTCGTGTTCACCGTCGCGCTGATGGCCGCGGCCGTGGTGATGCTCCTCATCGCCCGGGTGATGCCGGCGCGAACGATGGCCGGGGCGATGATCTACGCGATGCTCGCCGCATACCGCCGGACGATGCAGAACACAATGGCCCAGGCGCGTTCGATGAACACCGTCGTCGAACAGCCCACCCTGGCCTGGATGGAAACGCCCGATCAGGCCGTGGCCTGGGGCGTCGCCCTGGGTCTGCAGCATGACGTCGAGGAGGTCCTCGGCCGCAGCGCCGAGGACGCCCAGCAGGGCGTCACGTCGTACAACCCGTGGCTGCCTGTCTGGTACGGCGGCGGTCTCAATTCGGGATCCGGCGGGCCGGGTGGGATTGCGCCGGGGCTCTTCTCCTCCAGCGCCATTCCCAACTTCGGCGGCATGATGGCCGCCCTGTCATCGATCGGCAATTCGCCCAGCTCGTCGGGCTCGGGCGGCGGCTCGGGCGGTTTCAGCGGCGGCGGTGGTGGCGGCGGTGGCGGTGGCGCGGGAGGCGGCTACTAGCTCCGGCTGAGGGTCCGGTGCGCTCGACCGATAGACTCCACCGACTATGGGCGCCACCGAAACCATGCAGCAGTTCTTCGAGCTGCTCAATGACGGACTGCGCGACGACGCGCTCAAGCTGATGGACGAGCGGGTCGAGATGCGTGTCCACGTGGGCGAAAACGCGCGCACGCTGCGCGGCATCGAGCAGGTCGGTGGCTGGTTCCTGCGTGCCGAGAAGGGCCTGCGCATGATCCCGGCCAACGAGCGCGACATGGGCGCCAACCTGGAGATCGACCTGATGGTGCTGCGCCCCGGTGTTCAGTCCCAGCACCTCGACGCCACGTTTCGCGTTGAGGCGGGCAAGATCACCGCTATCAACTTCGCGCCGCGCTGAGGCGGCCGCCGCCGCGTGCGGCTTGCCGACCTAAGGTGAAGTCGAGCGCCCGCTTAGGAACGCTCGACGACCCGCATCGGCCCGCTCAATCACAAGTCGGCCTCCCATGGACATATACCGTAGTCCTGAGAGTGCACGACGCCATTCCACATGAGGTCATGCCACTCCGGCTCGGCAACGACCTTGCCGCCGCCGGGACCCGACCAGTTGGTGCTGCTGCCAGGCTTGTAGAAGTAGAGAAAGAGCTTCACGTAGGGGTTGGAGCCCACCGAAGCGCCGCCGATGAGGACGTTGCCGAACGCCGCCGGGGTCACGTTGTTCGCTTTGGCCTTGTAGGTGGGGCTGGTGTAGGTCACCGGAGATCCGGGGACGTCGTCGATGACCTTGAACTGCCACCCCACCCAGGTCTTGCTCGAGTAGTAGCCCCAGACCTTGAAAGCACGAATCTTGATCGATTCCACTTCACGGTGGAGGTATCCGTAGCCGTTGTCCACCTTCGGCCCGTACTTGCACACGAACCCCGACTGCTGCGGATAGGGTCCATCCAAGATCAGGTACGCGCCCGTGGTCCCAGTCTGACTGGCGACATACAACGCTGCCGCCGGTTGCGCTCCGATCAGTGACGCCGCGAGGACCACGGCCAGTGTGAGGCCCAAGCGGATGTTTCGACGACCCATGCCAAGCACCCTCCCTGTCGCCAGGAGGTGCTGGCCGGGCATTCCCCACCAATCTACGGCCGGACGGTCCAGCCACGGTACGCCGCCTGACACACAATGACAACGTAAACAGTCACAGTTACTTGTGACCGCGCCGCGCTAGACGCGCGGCGGGCGCGCCCGTGCTGCCCTAGGGCGCGGCGGTGGGCTCCGGCTGCGGAATTGTGATGACCTGGCCCGGCTGGATGTGGTCGGCATCGGTGATCTGCGGGTTGGCGGCCAGGATGTCGGCCACGCTCACGTGGAAGCGCTGGGCGATCTTGCCCAACGTGTCACCGCTCTTGATCCGATAGAGCCGCGGGGTGACCTCCGGGGCCGGTGTCGCTGTCGGCTGGGCGGTGGGCAGGACCGACGCGACCGGGGTGACCGTGGCCACGGGTAGCGTTGGCGAACCAAACAGACTGGGCGGGGCGGTCACTGCCGGGGTTGGTGTTGACTGTGGGCGGCCGGCAAGCATGCCGGGCAGGAGCACGACGCCGACAACGCCGAGCGCGAGGATGACCACCACCGCGACCGCAGTCACGAGACCGCCGAAGCGATCACCACCGCCGTCGTCAGCACCACCGCCGTCGGCGTCGCTGCGGCCGCGCCGGCCACCGCGCTTCTCGTTGAGATCGGCGCCATAACGGCTAGTCAGGTCCCACGATGGAACGACGTCCTCTCGCGACACGGTCTCGCGATATGGGACCTCAGGGTTCGAGGCATGCGGCCGCACGGCCGGGGCACGCTCGGGGCGGCCGGCAAGGAAGCCCGGCACCGGGGCGTCGTCGAATTCTTCATGGGGCAGTTCGTCGCGTGGCTCGTCGGCGGGCGTTGTCGGGATCGAGCCGGATGCGGCGGAGCTCGCCGTCGACCACGCGCTCGGCATCTGCTCTTCGAAAGGCGGCGCGGAGGCAGGTGGCTGCCGCGGCTCGAACGAATCGAGTGCCCCTCGGTCCCCGCCTGAGTCGGGCGGCTCGAACGCGGCCAGCTGCGCCGGCGTGTCGACCGAGGGTGCGGGGCTGAAGGCGTCGGAGGGCCAGGTCTCCCCGGGGGCGGGCACAACGGGCGGCACGTCGACGGGGAGCGGCGCCTGGGCCGCAGCTGCCTGGGCCTCGGCGACGGTCTGCATGGGCGCGTGCGGTCCCGGGGCGGCGCGGCCCTCGTAGCCCGCTGGAACCGGAACCGGCCGCGCGGCTGCGCGCATCGCCCAGCCCTGGAAGATGGGACACGCCGGGAACTCAGACGAGAGGCAGTACGCCTCTTGGTGCGCGATCGCCCGCGGCTGTGGCGTGGGCTCGGCAAAGCAGCGATGGCGGTAGTCGGGCTTGTCGGAGCGCCGATCGCGGTCAAGCTCGAGAGCGATGAACGGGCACGCCTGCGGGCTCTCGCCGAAGAGCTCTCCCCTCTGAGTCATGTGCGCTTGATTTTACGCGGCAGCGTGCGGGCGAATTCCTTCCCTTCGCAGACGGCCCCCCGGGCCGCTGCTACGCGCTCCACGGCCAGCTTGCGGCGACACCGCACGCCGTCCGTTCCACTTGTAATCAGGCCGCGGCGGGCACCTCTGCGGGATCCTCGGAGTTCGACTCGAGGGCGGCCTCGAGCGGCATCTGCTGCTTCTCCGGTCCGGCATGGATCACCATGCCCGCGCCCACGGTGTCGAAAGTGGCCTCATCGATCAAGATGAAGCCGCCGGTCGTGCGCGACAGGTCATACGGATCGAGCAGCAGCGGCGCGCTCGTGCGCAGATGGATGCGGCCGATCTCGTTCAGACCCAGGCCGTCGGCCGCCTGGTCGCGGTGAAGCGAGTTGACGTCGATGCGGTAGCGCAGATCGTCGACGACTGCTTTGACCGTTCGCGTGGTGTGCTTCAGGAGGTACCGACCGCCTGGCTTGAGCGCCGACTCGGACATCCAGCACATCATTGCGTCAAGCTCGTTGGCGACGGTCGGCTGGTTGTGGGGCCGGCAGATCATGTCGCCGCGGCTGATGTCGATGTCGTCCTCGAGCAGCATGGCCACGCTCATCGGCGGACCGGCCGACTCGAGCTCACCGTCCATCGTCTCGATGCGCATGATGCGCGACGTTTTGCCGCTCGGCAGGATCGTGACCTGGTCGCCCTTGCGGAACACGCCGGCTGCAATCTGCCCGGCGTAGCCGCGATAGTCGTGGTGCTCGTCGGTCTGCGGCCGGATGATCCACTGCACCGGGAAGCGCGCGTCAATGAGGTTCCGATCGGAGCCGATGTAGACGCTCTCGAGGTGGTACAGCAGCGAGGGGCCCTGGTACCAGGGCATGGAGAGGGAACGCGTCACGACGTTGTCGCCGTGGAGTGCGCTGATCGGAATGAACTGGATGTCGTGCACGTCGAGCTTCTGGGCCCAGGTCGAGAAATCCTCGCGGATCGCGTTGAAGGTCTCTTCCGAGTAGCTCACGAGATCCATCTTGTTGACCGCAACGACGAGATGGGGGATGCCCAGCAGGGTGGCGATGAACGCGTGACGGCGCGACTGCTCGAGTACGCCGTGGCGCGCGTCGATAAGGACGATGGCGAGGTCCGCTGTCGAGGAGCCCGTGACCATGTTGCGCGTGTACTGAACGTGACCGGGCGTGTCGGCGATGATGAACTTGCGCCGCGGCGTGGCGAAGTAGCGATAGGCGACATCGATCGTGATGCCCTGCTCGCGCTCGGCGCGCAGGCCGTCGGTGAGCAGCGCCAGGTCAACCTGGCCATAGCCGCGCCGGCGTGATGTCTTCTCGATCGCCGCGAGCTGGTCCTCGAAGATGCCCTTCGAGTCGTACAGCAGCCGCCCGATCAGCGTCGACTTGCCGTCGTCGACCGAGCCGGCTGTGGAGAACCGCAAAAGGTCCATTAAAAGTATCCCTCGCGCTTGCGGTCTTCCATTGATGTCTCGCTGAACGCATCATCAGCGCGCGTGGC
This sequence comes from Chloroflexota bacterium, assembly GCA_034666725.1. Lineage (GTDB taxonomy): Bacteria > Chloroflexota > Limnocylindria > Limnocylindrales > CSP1-4 > JALYGJ01. Next base: position 132 of record JAXDLE010000126.1, on the reverse strand, counting down.
GCCGCGCTCGCGGCTCGCGCGCTCGACCGCTTCGAGCTGGTCGCTGAACAGCTGCTTCGTGTCGATCAGCAGCCGCCCGATGAGCGTGCTCTTGCCATCGTCGACCGAGCCGGCCGTCGCGAGCCGGAGCAT
>JAXDLE010000125.1:0-6937 GCA_034666725.1 Chloroflexota bacterium | reverse complement strand
GCGAGCGTCCGCTCCATGGCCCACGGCGGCTCCTCGAAGCCCGCGGTGATCAGCGTCGTCACGCCAGCGCTCAACGCCGCTGGGATGAGCTCCGGCGTGATGAGATGGACGTGACTGTCAACCGCGCCGGGCGTCGCAACCAAGCCGTAGGCAATGATTGGCTCGGTGTGCGGGCCGATCGGCAGGTCAATGCCGTCGCTGATCTCCGGATTACCGGCGGCCCCGATACCGACCACCCGCCCGTCCTTGATGCCGATATCTGCCTTCAGCACCCCCAGCGTGGGATCGACGATGACGGCACCGACCAGGACCGTGTCGAGCTCACTCGGACCGGCGTGCGCGGTCTGCGCCTGGCGCAACCGGATGGTCTTGCCGTAGCCCCACAGCGGCTCGTCGCCGAGCGCTTGGCGGTCTTCCTCAACTCGCAACCAGAGATCAGAGTCAGCGATCCGAATTCGGTCGCCAACCGATGGCCCGAGGCGCGATGAGGTCATCGGCTGAGGAGCACGAGCGACGCGGCATTCTGTGCGACGGGCTCAGAGAGAGTGAGCGTCACGGCGAAGAAAAGGCCGATTGCCGGGCAATCCTTGGTCACCAGGCTGAACTCCAAAGGTGCCCGGTCAAGTTCGAGCGTGAGCGCCGCCGCATCGCCCTTGATCGCCAGCTGGGGACCGTACGCACAAGCGCCACCCATCCAAGACACGGTGATCTCGTTCATTTCAGGGTGCGCGATTGCCTGTGCGGTCGACGCCTCAGGTCCCGCGTCGACACCAACGGCGTTTACCACCAGCCCCGATTCGTCATACACGAGCAACACGAAGTCGCCAGAGCTGTTCTCCATGAGGTCGACGATCTGGGTGGGCGCCGTTTTCGGGATGCCGCCGCATGCCAGGACGACAAACGCCAGCACCGGCACGGCCAGGCGAATACCGATCACTGGACCAAATCCACGGACACGTTGTCCTGGGCCACGGGCGCGCTTAACGACAAGACCACGCCGTAGGTAACGCCGAGAAAATTGCAAAATCCATCAGGCGGACCCTCGCCCTCGTGCGGGCGCACGGTCATGTCGAGGCCGTCACTGGAGCCGTCTACCGTCAAGGTCGGACCGTGGTAGCAAACGCCGCCGAGCCACGCCGCCGCAACCTCGCTGGAATCCGGATTGGCAGCAGCTATGACGTGCTCCCCTCCGAATCCCAAGGCAGCGTCGTGCCAGCGTCGCGCGCTGCTCACGAGGCCGCTGTTGTCGATGACCCAGACGATGAACTGGCCGTGCTCATTGCTGGCATCCACCCGAAACACGTGAGGCTCCGGTGCAGCAGTCGACGGCGCACCGACAGGCGCGCACGCGCCAACCAGCAACAGTGCCGCGGCCACGTGAGCCGTTTTCACCAGACCTCGAGGGACACGTCATCCTCGTTGATCGGCTCACTCAATGTCAGAACCGCGCTGAGGGGTATCCCGATCGCGTCGCAATCCTGGACGAGACCGCGGCCGCCTTCGGGTTCGAGCAGCAGGAGCAGTTTGCCCGAGGCCTCCGACAATCCGATGCTTGGCTCGAGACCACACACGCCGGCGGTCCATCGAACCTCGATAGAGCCATCGCCGACGATCAGTTCCGGCTCGAAGCTTGCAGGTCCACCAGTGCCGGGCGCCGCATTGGTCACAAGGTCGGTGTCTTCGAAAACCTGCACGGAGTAGTCGTACGGGCTCACAGATATTGGCAGAACTTGGGTCGGCGGAGGCGACAACCAGGCGACCGAAGCGAGCATTGCGTCGAGCGCGGTACGCGCCTCGTCGATCGGCTCGCGCATGCAAACCTCGAGGACCGTCCACGAGCCGCTGAGTGTTGGGTCGGGAATCTCGACTTCGAGTGAGGTGTCGGAATCGATGTTCAGGCAGTGGCCCTCGGCGGTCGCGTCGTGGATGCGGGCCGAGCGACCGCCGACGTGGATCAGCTCGCCAGCGTCTGGATCGGGGCCGGGTGCGCCGCGGTTGAGGCCCCAGCGCCACCAGGAGAACAGGAAGCCACCCGGCGAAAGCCCGGTGACAGGCGCACGGCACAGCGTCGCGCTGCCCGAGATCACGCACGGATCGCGCAGCTCCTCGCTGGACAGATACGTCTCGAGGAAAGACACGCTGGACGGATACCCGGGCCGGCCCGCGGTCCAGTCGGCCGGGAAATCGAAGGCGAGCATGCCGTCGTCGTAGTGGCCGGCGCTGAGCGGATTGGGGCTGGGCGATGCCGGCGGCCGCGTTGGCGCCAGCGATGCAGTGGCGGTTGGCAGCGGCCCGGTGGAGCAGCCCGCGAACAGCACGGCGGCGAGCAAAGAGATGGCCAGTTCGGGCTTCATTTCGCATGCTCGCCGGCATACGCGACGAGCGTCACCTCGCGTGTCTCGCCGGGACCCCAGCGCAACGTCGAGCCCGCCGGGAGGTCGAGCCGATAGCCCTTGGCCTGGGCCCGATCAAATTCGAGACGCACATTGACCTGGTCGAACGGATAGTGCGAGGAGACGCGCACGATGTGGACGCCGGTGTTGGTGACCGTCAACGCGCGAGTGGGTCGGTCGGGCCGGGCTGCGCGCGGTGAGTCGGTGCCAGAGAGCGAGTCGGTGGGGGAGGCTAAATCGGCCGTCCCAAGCGGGTTGCGCAACACGATCAGGCGCGTGCCGTCGCCCATCAGGACCTCGAGACGCACCTCGTCGACGAGGACGGGCACGCCGTCCATGACGTCGTCCGACGCGACGGCGTCACCGCCCGCGGCTTCGACCTCCTCATAGCTAGCCCCAGCCCGCGCCGCCTCGAACATGGCGTCGCACATCAGCGCGATAGCCTCGGGCGCGTTGAGCTTCAGGCCGGCCGCGCGATGACGCCGCGCCAGCTCAGCGGCGGTGAAGATCGTGAGACGCTGCTGCTCCCAGTCGGTTAGGCGCACAGCTGGATCGTAGTCGCGTTGCAGTTATTGGCCGTTCGTTGAAACCCCGCTGCAACCCGAACGTGCCGAACGGCTCTAGCCATCGTTTCGCCGCGTGGAGCACGATTCAGGCGAACCCGAAAGGAGGCCGTCACATGAACTTCACCATGCCGTGGACCGCGTCGAACGGTCATGCAAACGGAACCACCGACAAGCTCGAAGACGTGCGCAACGCGCTCGGTCGCGAGGTCGACCACCTGGCCCACGTTGCAGCTCAGATGGGCCGCGACGCGGGCGCACAAGCGGATGGCGTCGCCCACGATGTCGCGCGCGACGCACAGAAGCAGACCAACGTAGCGATCAATCGCATTGCCGACATCGCCGCCACGCTTGGCCCGACCATCGCCGCCGTTGGCCGCCAGCGGATGCGCCAGGTGGGCGATCAGGCTCAGACGCTCGGCAACGAGCTGCGCCAGGTGCGCATCACTACCGAGCCGCGGCGCAACGAGGCGCTGCCGGGCATCGCGATCGTCGGCGGCCTGGGGATTGGCCTGGGCCTCGGAATTGCGGCGATGTACCTGTTCGATCCCGAGCACGGCATGCTCCGGCGCCAGGTGCTGGGGGCGCGTCTCGCCCGGATGACGCGCGATAGTCGCGCGGTCGCGGCAGAGAAGGCCAATGCCATCGCCAACCGCACGGTCGGCGTCGTGTCAGAGGTGCGCGAGTCAGTCACGAGCGGCATCGGCGGCCCTGAGGAGCCGCTCATCGCCGAGGAGCTCAGCTACGAGACCTGGCCGGAGGGCACCCGCGTTCCGACGGCCTGATCAGGTCAACCGCGGCAGGGCCGCGTGCTAATCTGACGTTCGTCCCTTAACACCGGACCAGAGAGTCCGGCAAGGCGGTCCCGAGAGGACCGGTAAGGAGCACGATCGAACGTGTCGCTTCAGACTGACCACCGCTCATCCGCGAGCGGTGGTCTTTTTGTTGGGCACGTGGATGGAATCGTCGATCCCCGACTAGGTGCCCTGGGGCCCGCACTGCTGGCGCTCGAGGATGGCCTCGTTCTCGACGGGGTGGCTTTCGGGGCACCGATCTCTGGCGGGGGCGATCTCGTCGCCAACACCTCCTACTCGGGATACCAGGAGATCTGCACAGATCCTTCCTATGCCGGGCAGACCGTGCTGATGACCTACCCGTTGATCGGCAATTACGGGCGGATCGCGTTTGACGACCAGAGCGGGCGGCCGTGGCTGCGCGGACTGATCGTGGGCCACGCGACGGCCGCAGTGCTGGCGCCGGCGCGCCAGCTGGTTGAGCTGCTTCGCCGCTGGGGCGTGCCAGCGATCGCTGGCCTGGACACGCGCCGGCTGGCGCGCCGGCTGCGCGAGACGGGCTCACAGCGCGTGGTCATCACCGCGCCGGGCGACGTCGACGCTGCCGCTGCCGTCGATGCGGCGCGCGGGGTGGCGCGCTGGGAAGACCAGGATTTCGTGGGCCAGGTGTCCGCTTCTGAGCCGCACGAGATAGGCCCAACCGGCGGGCCGCTCGTCGCATTGGTCGACTACGGCCTGAAGGAAAACATCGTGCGTCAGCTCTTGGCGCGCGGCGCCCGGGTGCGGGTGCTGCCTCACACCGTCTCGCCTGAGGCGGCGCTGGCGCGCGACGTGGCCGGCCTGGTGTTGTCGCCGGGGCCAGGTGACCCGTCGCGGCTGTCCGGGCCGGTGAGCCTCGCGCAGGCGGCGATCGCCGATGGGCGGCCGCTCCTGGGCATCTGCCTGGGTCATCAGATCATCGGCCGCGCTGCCGGCGCCGAGACACGCCGCCTGCGCTTCGGCCACCACGGCGCCAACCACCCGGTGCGCGACGTCGAATCCGGTCGCGTCCAGGTGACGGCGCAGAACCACGAGGTCGAGGTGGTCGGCGAGACGCTCCCCGCTGCAGGCGGCTTCATCGTGAGCCAGCGCAACCTCAACGACGGCTCGGTCGAAGGTCTGCGACACGCGACGAAGCCGATCGAGACGGTCCAGTACCACCCCGAAGGCTCGCCCGGCCCGCTCGACGCGCTCGAGGTCTTCGACCGCTTCATGGCCCGCGTGGAGGCGGCGCGGTGAGCTCTCACCCGAAGCCCAGGTCGGTGCTGATCATCGGCTCTGGTCCGGTCATCATCGGCCAGGCTGCCGAGTTCGACTACGCGGGCACCCAGGCGTGCCGCGCGCTGCGCGACGAGGGCGTGCGCACGATCCTGCTCAACAGCAACCCGGCCACGATCATGACCGACCCCGGCGTGGCCGACGTCGTCTATCTGGAGCCGCTAACGGTCGCGACGGTCGAGCGGATCATCGAGCGCGAGCGGCCCGACGGCATCCTGTCCGGCCTCGGTGGCCAGACGGCCCTGAACCTGTGTGTCGCGCTCGCCAGGGCGGGCGTGCTCGAGCGCCATCCGGGAACGCGCCTGCTGGGCACGCCGCTCGAGGCGATCGAGATGGCGGAGGACCGCCAGGCGTTCCGGGCGCTGCTCGATCGGATCGGCCAGCCTTATCCGCCGAGCGTCATCGTCGAGGGTGCGACGCCCAAGGAGCGCCAGGAGGGGACGCGCGCGGCACTCGCCGAAATCGGCCTGCCCGCGGTCATTCGGCCGGCCTTCACGTTGGGTGGCTCGGGCGGCGGCATTGTCGCGACCGAGGCGGAGTACCTCGAGCGTGTCCGCGGCGGCCTGCGCGCCAGCCCCATCGGCCAGGTCATCATCGAAAAGTACCTCGACGGCTGGCAGGAGGTCGAGTACGAGGTCATGCGCGACGCCGCCGACACGTGCATCTGCGTCTGCTCGATGGAGAACGTCGACCCGCTCGGCGTGCACACGGGCGACTCGATCGTCGTCGCGCCGGTCCAGACGCTGTCCGACCAGACCCACCAGCGGCTGCGCAGCGCGGCGTTGGCGATCATCCGCGCGCTCGGCGTCGAGGGCGGCTGCAACGTCCAGTTCGCCTTGTCGCCCGATCACAGCGAGTACGCGGTCATCGAGGTCAACCCGCGCGTCTCGCGCTCATCGGCGCTGGCGAGCAAGGCGACTGGCTATCCAATCGCCCGTGTCGCCGCGCAGATCGCGGTCGGTCGGCGGCTCGAGGAGATCCCCAACGCGGTCACCGGCAAGACGGTTGCGGCCTTCGAGCCGGCGCTCGACTACGTCGTGGTCAAGCTGCCGCGCTTCCCGTTCGACAAGTTCCCCGGCGCGGAACGCGGGCTCGGCTCGCAGATGAAGGCGACCGGCGAGGTCATGGCGATCGAGCGCAACTTCGGCGCGGCCCTCAACAAGGCGCTGCGCGGCCTGGAGCAGGGTGGCGCGGGCTGGCTGGCCGAGCACCCGGAATGGTCACCCGAGCTCGATCTCCTGGCAACGCACGCCGACCCTTCACGGCTGAAGGCTTTCCTGGCGCCCTCCGACTCACGGCTGTGGCGCCTGATTGCACTGCTCCGCCGGGGAGTGGTGGGCGACCTGATCCAGCGCGTAACCGGCATCGCGCCATGGTTCGTGGCCGAGCTCGAGCGACTGATCGTGCTCGAGGGTCGCCTGCGCGGGGCAGGGCGCGGCATGGACGACGACCTCTTGGTCGGTGCCAAGCGCGCCGGCTTCGGTGACCGCGACATCAGCGCGCTCACCGGCATCGCCGTCGAGCAGCTGCGCGGCCGGCGTGATCGGCTGGGGCTGCACCCGGGCTTCGCGATGGTCGACACATCGGCCGCAGAATTCGCCGCCGAGACGCCGTATTTCTACTCGACCTATGCCGCGGCCGGTTCGCCGCCCGAGGCGCCACCGGTGGCGCGTCCTGCGGCGCTGGTGATCGGCTCCGGTCCGGTGCGCATAGGCCAGGGGATCGAGTTCGACTACTGCGCGGTGCAGGCGTCCGAGTCGCTGCGTCGGCTGGGCTACTCGTCGGTGATGGTCAACTCGAACCCCGAGACGGTGTCGACCGACTTCGACGCGTCGTCGCGCCTCTACTTCGAGTCGCTGGACGCCGAGAG
>JAXDLE010000124.1:0-12444 GCA_034666725.1 Chloroflexota bacterium | reverse complement strand
CGTACTGGCCGGAGCTTTTGCAGCGCGGGCGTCGCTCAGGCCGGTCATCCACAGGTTCACAGCGACGTTACAAATCATTCCGGGCGCGCCGCGGCTGGCACAATCCGCGCATGCCCCAGAGGGACGTCGGCCTGATCCTCGTACGCCAGCTCGCCTCCGGGCTCGCTGTGCCGATGCTCCTCGCCGACGAGGCGGGAGACCTGCTCTTCTTCAACGAGGCCGCTGAGACGCTGCTCGGGCAGCGCTTCGACGATGTGGGCGAGCTCCACCTCAAGGAGCGCCAGGCCATCTTCGCGTTCCGCGACGAGAACGGCCTGCCGCTGACCGTCGAGCAGACGCCCCTCGTGGTGGCGCTCAATGAGCGTCGGCCAGTGCACCGCCGGGTGTGGATGCGCGGCTTCGACGGGGGCGACAACGAGGTCGAGGTAACCGCCTTCCCACTGCTCGGCGGCGGCGGCCACTTGATCGGTGCGGTGGCGATGTTCTGGGCGCGCAAGAAGCACTGATGCTCTGCCGCCTCCGCGCCTCCGTTGCCAGGGGTCTATCCAGCCATCCGATTAACCATCCACTTCTGCTGGATATCCGCCCAGAACGGATAGTTAGTCGGATCTGTGGATGAGGCCCCACCAAACGGTGCGCTGGTGACGAGGAGCTCAGGCTGATGCGCGTCTGCCTCTGGGGCACGCGCGGCTCGATCGCCAGCGCCGGCCCGGACACCGTGCGCTACGGAGGCAACACCTCGTGCGCCGAGGTCGAGGGCCGCGACGGCACGATCATCGTGCTCGACGCCGGCACCGGCGTGCGCCGCGTCGGCGACACGTACAAGGAGCCGCGCCGGCTGGACATCCTCCTGACGCACCTGCACATGGACCATATCCAGGGCCTGGGGTTCTTCGCACCATTCTTCCGGCGCGATTTCGAGGTCCACGTCTGGGGCCCGCCCTCGACGACGCAGGACCTGCGCACTCGGCTCACGCGCTACCTGTCGCCGCCCTTGTTTCCCGTTCGGCTGCGCGACGTTGCGGCGCGGCTCGAGCTGCACGACGCGCCCATGGGCCGCTTCGAGATTGGCGGTCTGGAAGTGACGGCGCAAACCGTCATCCACCCGGGCCAGACGCTCGGCTACCGGATCAGCGACGGCACGTCGAGGATGGCCTATCTGCCCGACCACGAGCCCGCCCTGGGTGCGAACGGGGTGCCCGATAAGGCCGACTGGACCTCAGGCCACGACCTGGCGGCGAACGCCGACCTCGTGCTGCATGACGCCCAGTACACGGCCGACGAGTACGAGGAGCGCGTGGGCTGGGGGCACAGCACGGTGACCGACGCGGTCGACCTGGCGAAGCTGGCCGGGGCGCGCCGGCTGGTCACGTTTCACCATGACCCCGCACACAACGACGCGACGCTCGACGAGATGCTCAGCGTCGCCCAGGCACGCGCCGGGGACGCGCTCGAGGTCATGCCGGGACGCGAGGGCGAGACGTTCAGGATTTGAGCGGGCGCCGTTGTCGGGCTTTGGATCTTTCTCCGCAGTCGGCCCTCGGGCCGCTGCTGCGCACCCTCCACCGGCTCCCGCTGGAGCGGGCGCCGTTGTCGGGCTTGCGGTTCCGCATCTAGTTGAAAGGCGGGGGCGCGCCGCGACCCTTCCGCCCACGGCTTATCGCGGGTCAAATGGCGGTATGAGCCGGGATCTGCGTCGCCATGTCGTACCGCCACGCCTGACCTGGCTGCGCGGCCGCAACGCGCTGCTCGTCACCACGGCGGCTCTGGCTGGTTTCGGGGCCATCCTCACGTCGGTCATGAGTCGGCGCAGCGAAGCGGCCGATATCGCCATCACTTTGCGCCTGCAGGCGCAGCGCCACCAATCCGTGGCATTGCTCATGGAAGCGGTCTCGTGGCCGGGCTTTCCGCCACAGTCGCGCGTGATCCCGCCGTTGGCCATTGGGGCGATGCTTGCGCTGCGCCTGCGCACTGAAGCCGCGTTCCAGTTTCTCGCGTGGGGCACGGCGTTCGTGGCTACCGTCGTCAAGGCGTTCGTGCATCGTCCGCGGCCGCTGCCCGAGCAGGTCCGCGTGGTGCTCGTGCCGTTGGGCGGCTCGAGCTTTCCGAGTGGCCACGTTCTGACCTACGTCGGCGTCTACGGCTTCATGGCCGTCGTCGCCAATGGTGTGATCGCCAACCCCGGGTTGCGATGGCCGGTCTCAGTCGGTCTGGTCGGGCTGATCTGTCTGATCGGGCCGAGCCGGATCTACCAGGGCCATCACTGGCCGACCGATGTGGCCGCTTCGTACACCCTCGGCCTGGCCTACCTCGCGGTGCTGTTGGCCGTGTATCGGCGGGTGAAGGCGCGCGAGCTGTGACCTCGCCGATTCCGGTGATCTTCAACCCCAAGGCGGGCAGCAAGCTGCGCGGACCCCTGGGTGGCCAGTCGGCTGAGTCGCTGGCGGAGCTGTTCGCGGCGCAAGGCGTTGAGGCGCGCGTGGTGGCCACTGAATCGGCCGAGCACGCAACTGCCGAGGTGGGCCGCCTGATCGCAGCCGGCGAGCGGCTGATCGTGGCGGCCGGCGGCGATGGCACGATCGGCCAGGTGGCCACGGAACTGCTCGGCCATGACGTGGCGCTGGGCGTCATCCCGCTGGGGAGCGTCATGAACATCCCGCGCATGCTCGGCGTGCCGCTCGGCGTTGAGGAGGCCGTGCGGCTGCTGGCCGGGCCGTTCGGTAAGACGGCGCTCATCGATGTCGGTGAGGCGAATGGGCGCGTCTTCTACGAGGCGGCGTCGGTCGGTCTCCACGCGGCGATGTTCAACGCCGCGCATCACTTCGACGACGGGCGGTGGGGATCGCCGTTGCGCGTCATGTGGATGGCGCTGCGCTACCGGCCCGGCCGCATGGAGATCCTGCTCGACGGCACGACGACGGTCCAAACGCGCGGCCTGATGGTCGTGGTGGCCAATGGTCCGTACGCCGGTCCGGGCATGACGCTGGCGCCCGACGCGCAGCTCGACGACGGCCAATTCGACGTACGCGTGTTCCGCCACTTCTCCAAGGTGGAGCTGCTGCGCCACCTGGCGTCGATCATGTTCGGCCGCCGGGCGTACGTGCCGCGCGTGAGCACCTACCGCGCGGCGCAGGTGCGCATCACAGGGCACCGTCAGCTGCCGTGCCGTGCCGACTCCGTCGACATGGGCTACACGCCGATCGAATGTCGGGTGCGCGCGAAGACGCTCAAGGTTCTCGTTGGACCGGAGTTCGGCGCCGCCGGCGCCACGCCCTGGGCGGGTTAGGGGGTGCGCAGCACCCAGTGCGAATACACCCAGCCTGACGCGCCGCTCGCGGTGGTGACCTTGTAGTACAGGTTGCCCTGGGGGCTGAACGCGGTGTCGATGATCCTGACGTAGCCACCGCTGCCCACCCAGCCCAAGATGCGCGACGTCGCGTCGGGCAGCTCGCGCAGGTTGACCGTGGCAATCGATACGCCGTTGGAGCCTACCGGCTGCGGGTTGGTGCGCGTCGAGGGCAACGTGCCGACAGAGCTCTCGGAGATCGCCTGGCCGGACGCCACGCCCTCGTTGCCACCACCTGGGTCAGGATCGGGAGCGATGGTCGGCTTTGGTGTGGGCCTGGGTGTCGGCCGGGGCGTGGGCTCCTCAGTCGGTCGCGGAGTCGCCGCCGGCGGATCGAAATCGGTGTTGCCGTTGCTCGCGCCATTGCCGGTCGAGGAGCTGTCGTCGGGTGTCGACGCGGGTGTCGGCGCGGGTGTGGGATCGCCACCGCCGTTATCGCCACCGCCGTTGTCGCCACCGCCGTTGTCGCCACCGCCGTTATCGCCACCACCGTTGTCGCCACCACCATCGTTGGTGCCCCAGTTGATGAGCAGGAACTGGCTAGGGCCGTGCGGAATCTTGAGGTCGTGCACGCGCACGCCAAGTTCCGGGTTCAGCGCGCTCACGGCGCGGTTGGGGCCGATGTAGACGCCGATGTGGTGCCCGTCGCCCCAGACGACCAGATCGCCCGGTCGCGCGTCCGATTCATTCTTGGACCAGCGGCCGCGGGCGACGAACCAGCGCATGTACGCGGTCGCGCCCATGCGCGAGCCACCTATGCGCGGCAGCTCACCGGCCGCCTTGAAGACCCAGTAGACCAGGCCGGAGCAGTCGAACTTGTTGGGGCCCTCGGCGCCGAAGACATAGGGCGCGCCGACGGTGGACATCGTCAGCGCGACGACCGCGCTCTGCGGATCGGCTGCGGCAACCACGGGTACCTTGGTGACGGCCGGCGCAATGAGGGCGATCGCCAGCGCGAACACGATCATCGCGGGCGCCGGTCGCTTGGAAGGCTGGTGGCGGAGCGCCTCCGCGGCAAAGGACTTGCTGATGATCGAGGCGCCGAGCACGGGCGTCAGCGCGGGGCGGAAGACCCTCGCGACGCGGCCGAAAAAGGCGGCCAGGTAGACAAGGCCCAGAACGGGCACGGCCAGAAGAAGCGCGAGGGGCTTGGGCGCGCGACGGTTGTGCGACACCTCGAGATTGCCTCCCTAGTGCAATCGAGACACGGCCTTGGCCCGGTCATCCGCTGGGGCGGTATTGACTTGCCTTGTTGTTCGGTGGCGGTAACAACCCCGTTAGGAGTCGTTCGGTGCAGTATGCCGATCTGTAACGCTAATTGCACACTGATTTTGCTCGTTCGTGCGGTGAGAATGACGCGATGACCGAGATTCCCGCACGAATTGGCATCCGACTGGTGGTGCCGCTGGTCACCGTGGCGGCCTTTTTTGCAGGCTGCACCTCCGCTAATGGGCCCGATTGGACGTTTGTGCCGCCCACGCCCACGCCCTCGGTGGCACCTGCCCCGTCCGGATCGGCTGTGCCCGCGGGATCGGTCGTTCCGTCGCCATCCACCGTCGCCCCCGCGTCCGGCAGTCCGAACGCTTCAGGCACTCCGGCCGCATCGGTGATCCCGTCCGGATCGGTCCTCCCATCCGCATCCGTGGCCCCGCCTAGCCCGTCCGCATCCGTGGCCGCGCCCAGCCCATCCGCCGCGCCGGCTGGGGGCCTGCCGCAGGGATCGGATCCGGTCACGCTCAATCCGGCCGACTTTGTGGCTGTGATCGACAACCCGTACCTGCCGCTGCCCGTCGGCGCCAAGTGGACCTATACCGAGGTCGATGAGCAGGGGGACGAGCAAACCGTTGTAGTCGGGGTGACCGATCAGACGCGCCAGATCCTGGGCATCACCGCGACCGTGGTGCACGACCAGCTCAAGGAGGGCAACGACGTCATCGAGGACACGTTCGACTGGTACGCGCAGGATCGCTTCGGCAACGTCTGGTACCTGGGCGAGGACACCAAGGAGTTCGAGAACGGCGAGGTCTCTAGCACGGCCGGCTCGTGGGAGGCCGGCGTCAATGGAGCGCAGCCGGGCGTGATCATGCCCGCGACCCCGGCAGTCGGCCAGGGCTACAGGCAGGAGTACCTCGCCGGCGAGGCAGAAGACACCGCGGCCATCATCGCGACAGGCGAGCTTGTCGCCGTATCGGGGGACTCGTACAGCGACGTCGTGGTAACGCGCGAGGTCACCGCGCTCGAGCCGGATCTCGTCGAGTACAAGTTCTATGCCCCGGGGGTGGGCGTCGTGCTGGAGATGGGCATCTCACCGGAGATCACGCGGGTAGAGCTGATCGAGTTCGTCGCGCCGTAGGCAGCCGCCGGTGTAACGGCACCGAAAGAGGCGGGTCGCCGCGGGGGCTACCGGCTGCAACGGTCCGCCGGGGAAGATGCGGTGGATAGAAAAGAGGTGCCTGCCGCCGAGGATGCGGCGGTGGGGCTCGGTCACGGCACGGCCGCTTCGGGCGCTTCTTACCCAAGCTTCCAAGGAGGACTGTGCTTTGCGGAGAATACTTCTGATTCTTGGCGCCACGCTGACGCTCGCCGTTGCCGCTGCCTGCGGCCCGGGCACCAGCGCATCGCCGACGTTCCCGACGAACACCACCGGCCCGACGCTGGCACCGACATCGATGCCGAGCTCGCTCCCGAGCTCGATGCCTAGCGATATGCCGAGCGACAGCAGCGCGCCGAGCGGCTCGCCCGCAGCTTCCTAGAAATCTCCCTCCCTCTCCTCCGGCGGCAGCCCGGGCGTCAAACATGCCCGGGCTGCTGTCGTGTTTTCCAGACGGGTGCCTGTGTTGGGGCTGCGGCCGGTGTGCGGCTAAACTCGGTGCCTTAAGAGGAGGCCCCGTCGCATGGCGATCTCAACCCCGAGCGCGATGACTTCGAAAGAGCTTGTCGAGCTATCGAAGCAGTACACCCTGTACGAGTGGTCGGCCCAGAGCGCGGTCGACCCAATCCCAGTGGAGCGCGCCGAGGGCGTCTACTTCTACTCGCCCGACGGCAAGCGCTATCTCGATTTCAACTCGCAGCTCATGTCCGTCAACATCGGCCACGGCGACAAGCGTGTCGTTCAGGCGATCGCGGACCAGGCGGCGAAGCTCGCGTACGCCAACCCGTTCATGGCCCACGAGCCGCGCGCCCGCCTCGGTCAGAAGCTCGCCGAGGTTGCGCCGGGCGACATCGACGTCTTCTTCTTCACCAATGGCGGCGCGGAGGCGAACGAGAACGCGATCAAGCTGGCGCGTCAGGCGACCAGCCGCCACAAGGTGCTGGCGCGCTACCGCTCGTATCACGGCGCGACCGGACAGGTCATCAATGCCACGGGCGACCCGCGCCGCTGGGCGGCCGAGACCGGCGTCTGGGGTGTCGTGCGCATCCCCGATTTCCAGCCCTGGGGCGACGCCGCGCCGCGCGACGTCGCTTCGGTCCTGCGAGAAACCGAGCAGGTCATCGTCTACGAGGGCCCGCAGACGATCGCCGCAATGATCATCGAGCCGGTGGTCGGCACCAACGGCATCCTCATTCCGCCCGATGGCCTGATGCAGGGCCTGCGCGAGATATGCACGCGCTACGGCATCTGGCTGATCGCCGACGAGGTCATGAGCGGCTTCGGCCGAACCGGACGCTGGTGGGCGGTCGACCACTGGGATGTCGTGCCCGACCTGATCACCATGGCCAAGGGGCTGACGGCGTCGTATCTGCCGCTCGGTGCGGTGGGCATGCGCCGCTCGATCGCCGAGACGTTCAAGGACAAGGTGTTCTACGGCGGCCTGACATACAACTCGCACCCCATGGGCTGCGCCGCGGCGCTGGCGACGATCGGGGTCTACGAGGAGGACGGGCTGATCGAGCGTGCGGCCAGGATGGGCACGGTGATGGCCCGCCATCACGCCGACCTGATGGCGCGTCACCCCTCTGTGGGCGCGGTCCGCAACATCGGACTGTTCGGCATGATCGATGTCGTCCGTTCGCGCGACCCGTTCGAGCCCATGGCTCCCTACAACGGCACATCCGACGAGATGAAGGCGATTGCCAAGTACTGCCGCGACAACGGCCTGTACACGATGTACCGCTGGAACGGCATCCACACCAACCCGCCGCTCACCATCACCGAGGAGCAGCTTGCGGAGGGCTTCGCGATCATCGACGGCGCCCTCGCCATCGCCGACCAATCCGTTCGATAGCAGGCAGCCGACCGCCGGCCGCCGGCCGCTGGGTATCGCCATGCCGATGACATCGGCATAAGCGGGGCAAATCGACCCGACGGCGTCGTCGGCCAGGCACCGACAAGCGTGGAAGGGACTTGCCGAGCGTGATCGGAACTCGGTAACTGGGTCTTAAGCGTCCGATAAGCCAGTTTTGCCAATGTGACTGGCATGAGCCAACCGAGGGGTCGCCGGACGCAGGCGCAGATCGATGGCGAAGGGTTGGCCAGAGCGGCGATCCGCGACCTGGGTCATGCCGTGCGCGCCGCACGCACTCGGCGTCACCTGACCCAAGTCTCACTGTCCGATCAGATCGGGCTGAGCCGGCAGCGTTTGGGCGACATCGAAGCTGGCCGAGGGATGGCTGTACCCGCAGCCGATTGGTTCAGTCTGGCCAGGGCGCTCGGGATTTATCTGCGGTTCGAGTTCGGGCGGGATCCCCAAGCGGAGTTGCGCGACGCCGGCCACCTGGACATCCAGGAACTCGTGGTGCGCGTGGCAGCGGCGGGTGGTTGGAAGGCGGAGTGGGAGAGTCGGAGCAGGGAGCGCTGGATCGATGTGCGGCTCCACGACACGAAGAGCGGTCGCGTCCTGATCGTTGAGTGCACCAACACGCTCGGCGACCTGGGTGAGGCGATGCGGTCGAGTGACTACAAGGTGAGGGAGGAAGTCGCGCGCGGTACGACTGAAGTCGGGCTGCTGTGGGTCGTCCGAGACACGAAGGCGAATCGGCAGCTGGTTAGTCGGTACACCAGGTTGCTCGACTCGCGGTTCAGCGGGTCGTCGGTCGCATGGGTGCAGGCGCTGGCGGGCAGCGCCACGATGCCCAGCAAACCCGGCTTGATCTGGTGTGACGTCGGGACGACGAGGCTCTTCGCGCGGCGACGGTCGCGCTAGAGTTCGGGCCACGATGGCGAGGGGCAGGAGTAGACAGATTCGGCGCGCGCTCGGGCTGATCGTCATCGTCGGCGCGCTGCTGGTCATCTGGGAAGTGGCCAAGTTCATCGGCGGCGACCCATGGCGGCTCCACGGCAACGTCCTGGGCGTCCAGATCGACTTCTTCCACAACCCGCCATTCCGCTGGCGGATCGTGACCGACCAGAGCCTGCCGCACGTCTGGAATGTCATTCACACGATGACTGTCCCGGTGCAGGTCAATCGGCCAATCCTGGCCAGCCTGTTGTTCGACAACATGCTCTTCACGATGCGCGGCGCGGCTACGGGCTTTGCGCTGGGCAGCGCCTTCGGGCTGATGCTCGGCATCGTCCTCGCCAACGTCCGGCTGCTCGAACGCGCCTTGGTGCCGTACGTCGTGATTAGCCAGACGATCCCGATCATCGCCGTCGCGCCGGTCATCGTCATCGGCCTGAGGGCGGGCACGTTCTCGGTGGCGCTCGTCGCCGCGTACCTGACGTTCTTCCCGGTAACCATCGCCGCGTTGAGAGGGCTCAGAGCGGCCGATCCACGCGCCATCGAGCTGATGCGCTCGCTCGCCGCCGGCCGCTGGGAAGTGCTGCGCAAGGTCCGCCTTCCAGCCGCGGCGCCGTACCTGTTCACGGCGTTCAAGATCAGCGCCACGGCTTCTGTCGTCGGCGCGATCGTGGGTGAGCTGCCGGCCGGGCTCCGCGAAGGCCTCGGCGGCGCTTTGCTCAATTTCAACCAGTACTACACGATCGCGCCCGAGCGTCTTTGGGCCGCGCTGCTCTTTGCCGCGGCCGCCGGCATCGTCGCCTTCCTGCTCGTTGTCGCCGCGGAGCGGTTTGCGCTGCGCGGCTACCGACCATCCGAGGAGCCCGCATGACCGATTCGACCGATCCGACCCATACGACCGATCCGACCGATTCATCCGCCGTCGTCGAGATCTCCAAGGTCTCCAAGGTCTTCGGGGGCGAGAAGAAGGGCGGCGGTGTCGAGGCGCTGCGCGAAATCGACCTGACCGTGGGCCGGGGCGAGTTCGTATCGCTCATCGGCCCATCTGGCTGCGGCAAGTCGACGCTATTGCGCCTGATCGGCGACCTGACGAATCCCACGAGCGGCAGCGTCACTGTCAACGGCAAGACGGCCCACAGGGCACGACTCGACCGCGACTACGGCATCGTGTTCCAGTCGCCCGTCCTGTTCGATTGGCGCACGGTTGAGAAGAATGTCCAGCTGCCCCTCGAGGTCAGCGGCGTGCCCAGCGCCGAGCGCACCACCCGGGCCAGGGAGATGCTCGACCTCGTCGAGCTCGGCTCCTTTGCCCAGAATCGGCCGTGGCAGCTTTCGGGTGGCATGCAGCAACGCGTCGCCATCGCCCGCGCGCTCGCGCTGAAGCCGCAGATCCTGCTCATGGACGAGCCGTTCGGCGCGCTCGACGAGATGACGCGCGAGCGCATGAACCTCGAGCTGCTCAGAGTGTGGCAAGCGACCGGCACAACGATCGTGTTCGTCACCCACTCGATCCCGGAAGCGGTCTTCCTCTCGACGCGCGTCGTGGTCATGTCCGCGCGGCCGGGGCGCATCACCAACATCATCGACATCGACCTGCCGCGCGACCGCAATGTCGACACGAGAGAGCTGGAGCGCTACTTCGAGCTGGTCACGCAGGTGCGCGAGAGTCTCCGCCACGGCGAGGCCGCAAGTGGGGGAGCGGTGCACGGCTCCGTTGAAGCCGACGCGCTTCGCGTGCGCGCAGAGGGGCTCGGCTAGATGGCCGTCGCGACGAGCACGACGAGCACCCGGTTCCGGCGCGGCAGCCACGGCATCGCCCGTCGGGTACGCGACTGGACGCCGGCGATCGCCGTCGCGGTGGGTTTCATCCTGCTCTGGCAGGGCGCAGTGCAGCTGCTCGACATCCAGCGCTTCGTCCTGCCCGCGCCATTCGCGATAGGCCAGTCGTTCGTCGAATACTTCCCCGAGATCTGGGCGGCTGCAAGCTACACCGCGTACGAAGCGGTAGGCGGGCTGGTGATCGGGGTCACGGCGGGCCTCCTGGTCGGCCTCATCACGGGGCGCTGGGTCGGGCTGCGCGAATCACTGCTGCCGTTCGCAATCGCGGTCAACTCGGTGCCGATCATCGCCTTCGCACCCATCATGAACAACTGGTTCGGCCTGGCCAACCCACTCTCGAAGATGATGATCGCGGCGCTGCTCGTCTTCTTCCCGGTGATGATCAACACGGTGCGCGGCCTGATCTCGGTCGACCCGTCTGCGCTCGAGCTCATGCGCTCCACGGCAGCAACAGACTTCGCCGTGCTCACCAAGCTGCGCATCCCAACTGCGTTGCCCTTCATCTTCACGTCGCTCAAGATCGCGGCGACGCTGGCGACGATCGGCGCGATCGTGGGCGAGTATTTCGGCGCGCCGCGCGCCAGCTTGGGCCAGTACATCGTCCAGCACGCAGCCTATTTCGACTTCGAGCGATCGTGGGCGGCGATCATCCTCGCGGCGGCGATCGGAATCTCGCTCTACGTAGCCGTGCTGATCGCCGAGCGTCTGGTCATGCCCTGGCACTCGTCTGTGCGCGGCGTCGAATAGATCGCGCCCCCGCGCAGGTCTTAGACTCAGCCCGAGCGCTCGGGGGCGCTACCAAGATATGCCGGCGGTTGCGGCTGCCGGGACACGAGGAGGAATCATGATGAGAACCCGAGGTACGCTCGGGCTGGCCGTGGCAATGGTGCTGCTCGCAACGGCTTGTGCCGGGCCTGCAGCTTCGCCATCGGCGGCGCCCAGCTCAGGGCCCACGAACGCGCCGACAAACGGAGCGACCACCCCGCCGACCGCGGCCCCCACGGCGACTGCTGCCCCCACCGCCGGCGAGCTGACGCACGTCAGGCTTCAGCTGCAATGGGTCACCCAGTCCCAGTTTGCCGGCTACTTCGCGGCCGTCGACCAGGGCTTCTACGAGGCCGAGGGTCTCGACGTCGAGATCCTTCAGGGCGCTGTCGAGATCGTGCCCCAGACCGTGGTCGCGTCAGGCAGCGCCGAGTTCGGCCTCGCCTGGCTGCCCAAGGTGCTGGCCTCGATCGAGGAAGGCGCAGACCTGGTCAACATCGCGCAGGTCTTCCAGCGCTCGGGAACGCTCGAAGTCGCCTGGGCCGATAGCGGCATCACCACCCCCGAGGACTGGCGCGGCAAGCGCGTCGGCACGTGGGGCTACGGCAACGAGCATGAGCTGTTTGCGGCCATGCGCAAGGTCGGCATCGACCCCGAGAACCCTGCCGACGTGACCATCATCAGCCAGGATTTCACCATGGACTCCCTGCTGAACAACGACCTCGACGCGGCCGAGGCGATGATCTACAACGAGTACGCCCAGGTCCTCGAGCACACCAATCCCGACACCGGTGAGCTGTATACGCCCGAAGACCTGTCGGTGATCTCGATGGAGTCGGCCGGCACGGCGATGCTCCAGGACGGCATCTTCGCCTCGAGCGCATGGCTCGCCGAGGAGGGCAACGAGGACATCGCTACCCGCTTCCTGCGGGCCTCGTTCAAGGGCTGGATGTGGTGCCGCGACAACTTCGACGACTGCGTCCAGGTCGTGCTCGACAACGGCCCGACTCTGGGCGCGGGCCATCAGACCTGGCAGCTGAACGAGATCAACGCGCTCATCTGGCCCTCGCCTGCTGGCATCGGGACGATGGACGCCGACGCGTTCGACCGAACTGTTCAGGTGGCGCTCGAAGGCCAGATCATCACCGCAGATCCGCCCGACACCGTCTATAGGACCGACCTGGCCGAAGCGGCACGGCAAGGCCTCGACGGCGATGTCAACGGGGCTAGCTACACCAAGCAGGTAGTGGAAGTCGTGGAGGGTGGCAACTAGCCGCTCCCTTCGAACCAGGCAATTCGGCGAGGCCGGCCCGCAAG
>JAXDLE010000123.1:0-3245 GCA_034666725.1 Chloroflexota bacterium | reverse complement strand
AGAGCTGCAGCGCGGGCAGGCCGAACGGCATCTGTCCGGGCACGTCCGGACCGCCCGGAACGCCCGGCTTGACCGGCGGGATGGGTGTGGCGTTGGGGTCGGGCGTGATGTTCGGATCGGGGCTCGGAGTCGGCCCCGCGGAGCTATTGCTGACCGGGTCGTCCTGGTCGGGCTGCTGGTCCGCGGGGAGCGGCTCGACTATCGAACCCTTGCCCGCGAGTGACGTTTGCTCGCCCTGGGTCAGCGCGATCTCGAGCGCCGTGGCGGTGAACGTGCCGCTGAATGAGATTGGCCGGTTCTCGATGGTCATCGTGCCGCGTGACAGGTTGAGGCTGCCCGAGTCGCCCCACGCCTGGCTGGCGTCCGTGGCGATGATCGTGCGCTTCATGGCCTGGTCGGCGAAGACCTGGTTGGCGTCGAGCGACACGCCGAGAGAGATCATGTAAAGCGCGTCGCCTACACGGTTGGGCGTCTCACCGGCGAGATCAACGTCGACCACTGAACCCGAGTGCCACGCCAGAAGCAGCGGCGCGTCGGCCGATGGCACGCTGCCGTAGTTGAACAGCTGGTCGATCACCGCGCGGCGGGTGTAGACGGCGCGCGCCGTGGCCGCGTCGCGCGGGAAGCTCGAGCCGAAAATCTGCTCAGACAGTGCATACCCAAACTGGTTGCCGGTCGTGGTGTCGATGTCGATCGTGCTGCTCTTGCCCGCCTCGAGGCTGTCGAGGACGGCTACGCCGCCACCGAAGACGATCGCGATGTTCTCGAGCGTCGAGTCCGAGCGATTGGTGAGCGTCCCCTGGAGCCTGCCCGATGCAAGATGCAGGTCGCTCTCGATCTGTGGGGCATCGGCCGGCGCCTCGGCGCGGAAGCCGCGCACCACGCCGAAGCCCACCTCGAAGTTGCGCAGGTGCGACGCGGACGAGCCGAAGAGCACATCGAGCGGCTGCTCGGAGCCTGTTTGCTGAACCTGGCTGATGGGGTTCGACAGCAGCGCGCCACCTTGGATGCTCACCTGGAATGAGCGGCGCGTGGGCGAGTAGATGCCGACATAGATCTGGCCGATGCCGCGCCCGCTGCCCTGCGACGCGCGGATGACGCCTACCTCGTTGACGATGACGTCGCTGCCCTTGAGCGAGGCGCCCAGGCCGTACGACCCGACGGCAAACACGACGACGAGTGCCGGGATGGTGATCCACGCCCACTCGCGCTTGTCGAGGCGGCGCAGAACGATGTAGTTGATGGGGCCGATCAGCGCGATGTAAGCCACGAGCAGCACGAAGAGCTGCTCGATGGGCGGCAGTGCGACCTGCGGCACGTTCTGCAACGCGTAGACGATCTGCGAGTCGTCCGGCAGCTGCAGCGGGTTGAGCGCCTGGCCCGTGACGGGCGGGAGGAGCCGATGCCACAGGGCAGACGCGGTCGCGCCGCCCGCGAGCCAGCGCTCGGCCGGGTTGAAGCCGATCAGCGTCACCTGGCCGCGGCCGTATGGCTGCTGCGCGGCAATGACGTCGTCGCCACTGCGCGCGAGGATCGTGCCGCGGCGCAGGAGACCGCCCACGGCCGGCGTGGTTGCGGCGTCGGCCGGAAGAGCCCCGACGAGCGGCACCAGATCTGACGCGGCGACATCGATCGTGCCCGTTGGCTCAAAGGGGAGGAGGTCGGCGTCAGGCACGTCGAAGCCGGTGAGGGTGCCGCGCCCGGTCGTGCCGCCGACGATGACGAGCTGTCCGCCCGCGCCCAGCCACAGGCGCAGTGCCTCGGTCTGGGCGTCGCTCAGTAATGCCGCGTCGACGTCCTGCCAGACGAGGCGGTCGATCGCCGCCCACGCCTCGACGCGCGGCGGCAGGTCTGCCGCGGTCAGGGTGATGACCGTCGGGGTGGTGAAGTTGGGGTTGACCAGGGCGGCGTTTATCTGGGGCAGGAGGCCCTCAGGCCGCTCGGCGATAACGGCGACGATTGGGCTGTACGCGTCGTGCGAGCGGATCTGCACTTGCTGGCTGGCGATGACCTGGTCGCCGCTCACGAGCTCGACGTTGATTCGGCTGCCGAAGATCTGCGTCTGCGCGTACAGGGTCACTTCCTTGTTCGCGTCGGTGGGCAGTTGGATTTCCAACCCATACTGCGATGTGGTTCCCTGGGCCGAGCCGATACGCAGCTCGCCATCGATCGATGGCCCGCTGTTCGTCACGTGCACGGCGATCGCGGTCCACGCGCCGGGCCGGACGTGGCCTCCGAGCAGTGCGCGGGCCTCGATGGTGATGTCTGTATTGGCCTGCGGCGAGGCCGAGGGCAGGGGTGATTCGGCAAGCACAAGAGTTGCCGGCTGCAGCGCGAGCAGGCCAAGCGCGAACGCCGCGGCGACGATGCGGTTCACCCTGGTGGAGCGACGGTCCATCTGACCTCAGAGTAGGCGGTCCAATGCGCGGCCGACCCGGCGCGTGCCGAGTCGCATTGCCCAAGACGCGGGGGCCCTCTCGAAAGTTGCACGGCTACCATCCAATGCCGTGCCCCAGCTACGGCCCTTCCGCGGCCTCCGTTACGACCCGGCCACCGTGCCTGACCTTGGGGCCGTGCTTTGTCCGCCGTACGACGTCATCTCCGCGGTTGAGCGTGAGGCGCTGGTGGCGCGCGACCCGCACAACGCCGTTGCGCTCGAGCTGCCCGACTCGTATGAAGGGGCGACATCAATCTTGAATGAGTGGCAGCGCGATGGCGTGCTCAGGCGCGACGATAAGCCGCTCATCTATATCTATGAGCAGCGCTACTCGGTAGGGGACGGCGAACGCCTCGCGCGTTCGTTCTTCTGTCGCCTGCGGCTCGAGGACTACGGCCCGGGCAGCGGTGTGCGGCCGCACGAGCACACGCTGAGCGGCCCCAAAGAGGATCGCTTCAAGCTGCTGAGTGCGACGCGCGTCAACCTGTCGCCGGTGCTGCTCCTGTACGACGACGAGAGCGGCGGCGCGGCGAGCAGCGAGCTCATGGACTCGTTGACAGGTGCGCCGCCGACGGTTGCCGCGGCCGGCCCAGGTGGCGTAGGCCAGAGGTTGTGGGCTGTTGATCCGGAGGCCCTGCCTGCGGCAGCAGAGTTGCTCGAACGGGCCGGCCGGAATCCGCTGACGATTGCCGACGGCCATCATCGCTACGAGACCGCACTGCGCTACCGCGACACGCCGGGCCACGCAGTAGACGCGGACTTCGTCTTGGCGCTGCTCTACGGCGCACACGGCGGCGGGCTATCGCTT
>JAXDLE010000122.1:0-3762 GCA_034666725.1 Chloroflexota bacterium | reverse complement strand
TCGGCGGCCGCTCGGTCGCAGAACTCATCGCATGTTCCGCCTCCAGGATGCTGAAGAAGCAGGCTCGGCGCTTTCAGGCCGGTGTGCCGCACATCGGTCCACAGCGTTCCGTCGAGGTTGACGGCTGCCGCGCATTGGTCATCCCGGCGGCAGGCTTCAAACGAGGCAGCTCCGCCGACGGAGTGACCGACGTAGGCCACGCGGTCGAAGTCGAGGGCACCGATCGTCGGCGGGCTTGCGGCGAGGCTGCTGACAACGAACTGCGCGTCCGCGGCCCACACGTTGGTGACTCGTTCCGCCGAGCGATACCAGTCGTCGACGTTCATCTCGAAGACGCCGCCGAGGGCGGTCGCGGAAACCAGATGGCCATCGGGAAATACGACGTCAGT
The DNA here is from genome assembly GCA_034666725.1 of Chloroflexota bacterium. Taxonomy (GTDB): domain Bacteria; phylum Chloroflexota; class Limnocylindria; order Limnocylindrales; family CSP1-4; genus JALYGJ01. Next base: position 3,373 of record JAXDLE010000122.1, on the reverse strand, counting down.
TGACTCAGTCGGATTGATGCCGACCACGGCGTACCCGTGGCTTGCCAGATCTTCCGCCAGCGCCGAGTAGCTCGCCACGGGCTGACCAAGCCCGGGCATCAACACCACGACCGGAGGACGACCGTCCAGTGCGGCGTTGGCGATGGAGTTCGTGTGCACCGCGTTCAGGTCCTGCGAAAGCGGACCCAGATTGTTGACCAAGGGTGCCCACGCTGACGGCAAATATGGCGCGGCCGCACCTGTTGATCCCTGGACCGCGGGATACCAGATCCACACGGCCAACTCGCGCGCGTCCGAGCCGCTAGCGAACGGATCTCGCCGAGCGTTGTCAGTGAGGGCCAACTCGATGCGGCCAACTTGCGCCGTGCCGGTGACTTCCGGGAGGGTGACGGTCTGGACGCGCATGACAGCGCTGAAGCCAATGAAGATTAGGACACCGACAACTAGGCCGACAAACAACCGCCCGAGGACTCGGAGCATGCCGCGCCAAGACCATGCCGGCGTACGAACTCCTCTCGACCATCGCGGTCGTCGAAGTCGAATTACGGTCGTTGACGTGGACACGCTGAACTCCCCCAGGGGTGTGAGCCTGGTCGTATAGGGAGCTCAGTTCATGTCCGCAAGCCCCGGTGGTATCACGTGCAGGGTTGGTGGGGTTTGAAGCTCCACCTCTCGCTCCGACAGCGAGTATGCGCGTTCTCAGGCGGAACAGGTGAAGAGCTGCCTATGCCAATCCATGGATCGACAGCAGAACGAATCCCATGAGGACCATGGTTGCCTCGGCGTAGGCGACTACCGCCAGATGCCATCTTCTCGCGAGAACCCGGTCCAGGGACTCCCTGCGGGCCGCGATCGGCAGGATCATGTGTATTGCATAGGCTGGAACTCCCAGCACAAAGGCCACGTGCGTCAGCGCGAGAGTCGCCTCGGCCGATCGAAGCTCGGGGGCCAACGTGCCGGCGACGAGGGCGTATATGAGCGTCGCGACCGCGGCAATGACCGGCAACAGGATGGCCAATCGAACCGATGCGTATCCGCTGCGATTCATGGCGCTCGCGAGCTGGCTGTAGCCAACCAGCAGCGCCCCGATCATGAGCCAACTCACCAGGTCGGCGATACGCGTCAGCCCGAAGGCCTCAAACAGCGGCACGAGAGCAAACCAGCCCAGGAAGATCGAGAAAAGGCTGATGGAAGCGCCCACGTACTGGGCTGCAGCGAGGTCGAATGTCATGCCCTGGGCGAGGTGCGACACGTTGGCGAACAACAGGCTTGACGAAAAGTAGCCCATGTAGGCGACGACGAACATTGCAAGGACGGTCGTGAACGACGCGCCGCTAGGGTCCGGGACGTTCCGCGCCTGCGTCACCAGGAAAATGATTCCCGTCACCGCGAACGCTGCCAGGCCGCCCAAAATGGTTACATGTCGCGCAGAGACATCCCCAATCTCGAAGGTGGGGTCCCGCACGACGACATACCGCGGGCCGACAACCCATAGGGCGATGCCGATCGCAATGCTGGCGGCGAGGATATAACCGACGACGGCTGCCATTGCTTCAGCCACTCTACGACGCTGTCGGTCCCGATGAGGCACGGCGGCCCGTACTCGTAGCCATCTGCGACGTGGTATTTCGGGCCGCGATAAGGGATCGGCTCCCCACCCACCCGATTCCCCCACGAGCCACAATAGGCTCCACCATGAGCCCTCGCCCGCAGACGAAGAACTTGGAGACACCCGACGAGATCCTGTCCTTTCCCAAGGGATCGTCCCTCAGGGTGGTCCGAACGACCTGGGCAAGAGAGCGGATAACTCGACGCTCTATGCTCCCCCGCCCACGCTCGGTGCTACAGCGCATCGGCCGGGATAGTCCGAAGCCAGCTGCTCCATCCACTGAGCCACGGGCGCGTCACGCCAGTCTAGACACCAATCGAATGGTTAGCCCTTTCCGTCGCTGACCATCGGTTGTTCTCACGTACTTGCACGTGCAACCAACAACTCTTACAGTGTTTGCACGTGCAAATAACGGAGGGCGAAGGCGTGGCAATGCCTGCATCAACATTGGGCGTTGGGATCATCGGAGTCAGTGCCGAGCGGGGCTGGGCTGCCACCGCCCACATCCCCGCTCTGCGCGCGCTGCCCAACTACGAGATCCGGGCCATCAGCGCGCACGGCGCCGCATCGGCGCGTCAAGCCCGCGAGGTGTTCGGAATCAGGGCGGCGTTTTCAGACCATGAGCAACTGGTGGTCCAACCAGACATCGACGTAGTGGCTGTGACGGTGAAGGTCCCGCACCATCGCGAGCTCGTTTCCGCGGCGCTCTTGGCAGGCAAGGCTGTCTATTGCGAGTGGCCCCTCGGCCGCGACCTCGACGACGCGCGCGCGATGGCCCAGCTGGCGGCGCATCAGCGGGTACGCACGATTGTCGGGCTACAGGGCCGCCAGGCTCCGGCGATTGCGTTCGTCCAGGAGTTGCTCAGGGACGGCTACGTCGGCGAGGTCCTGTCGACGACCATGGTTGGAATATCGGTCCCGGGCGACGTCGTCATCCAGCCAAACGTCTACATGCTCGACAAGGCGAACGGAGCCACCATGCTCACGGTCGCCGTCGGCCACAGCCTTGACACCCTTAGCTATGTCCTGGGCGAGTTCGCTGAGCTATCGGCCGTGTCAGATCTTCGCCGGCCGCTGATCACCGCCGAAGTGACCCGGCAACAGATCATGAAAACGGCGGCCGACCAGATCGCGGTGATCGGCACCCTGGACTCCGGGGCGACTGCCAGCATCCACGTCCGTGAGGCCGTCGCCGGGGGTATCGGTTTCCTGTGGGAAATCAACGGAACGGACGGGACACTCCGGATTACGGCAGATGCCGCGTACCCCGAGATCTTCCCCCTGACCGTAGCGGGAGGACGAGGGCGGAACGAGCCCGCCAAGCTCGCCGTGCCCGCCGCGCTCACGGCGAAATGGCCCTGGCTCGCCAGGCTGGATGGAGCCCCGGCCTTCAACGTCGGGCGTGCCTACGCGGCACTCGCTTCAGACATCCAGGACGGGACGCACACCGTTCCCGACTTCGGCGACGCCGTCCGACGCCACGAGGTCCTCGCCGCGATCGAGAGGTCCGCATTATCGGGGAGGCGCGTTGCGGCGCAGGATGGCGGAAACAGAGCGGATAACTCGACGCTCTATGCTCCCGCGCCCACGCTCGGTGCTACAGCGCATCGGCCGGGATAGTCCGAAGTCAGCTGCTCTATCCACAGAGCTACGGGCGCGTGGGCCCAAGTCTAGACATCCACTCGATGGCCTACTTGGCAGGAGTCTCACGGCCGACGTAGTCCTCCGCGTTCCACCCCCGGTCCGCAGGTCACTCTCACCCGC
>JAXDLE010000121.1:0-7830 GCA_034666725.1 Chloroflexota bacterium | reverse complement strand
CCCGATCGAATGCCGATACTTCGCCGTCCGCGGCTAAGGGGATTGTGTCGAAGCTCCGAGTAAGGCTCGGCTCTACCGCCCCGTTCCGAACTGGCGGTCGCCGGCGTCGCCCAGGCCGGGCATGATGTAGCCCTTCTCGTTGAGCTGGCGGTCAAGCGCCGCGGTGTAGATGGGCACGTCCGGGTGGGCGGCCTGGACCGTGCGCACACCCTCCGGCGCAGCGATCAGGTTCAGGAGCTTGATGCGCACCGGCTGCACCGCGCCCCAGCGCTTCAGGACGTCGATTGCCGCCGTGGCCGAGCCGCCGGTCGCGAGCATGGGATCGAGGATCAGGCACAGGTCGACCGTCGCCGAGTCGGGCAGCTTGTTGTAGTACTCGACCGGGCGCAGCGTGCGTTCGTCGCGGAACAGTCCCAAGTGCCAGACCTGCGCCGTCGGCATCAGCTCGAGCATCGCATCGACCATGCCCAGCCCGGCGCGCAGGATCGGCACCAGGCCGATGCGATCGGCGAGCTTGACCCCGTCGGTCTGCTCGATCGGCGTGTCGACCCTGACCGCGCGCACGTGCGCGTCGGCCAGCGCCTCGTAGCCTACGAGCCACGAGATCTCGCGCACCAGCTCGCGGAACTTCTTGGGCTCGGTCGCGGCGTCGCGCAGGTACGAGAGCTTGTGCAGCACGGCGGGATGAGAGCTGACGTGGAGGCTGGGAAAGTCGGGATGCGTCTCGGTCGCCATGTTCGGCAGATCGTAGCGCCGTGGATCGGCCGGTCCAGCCGTTACCATCCGGCCGATGGCGCAGACCCCGTTACGACCCGCGACAACGACGCGCAAGGCGCCGCGCCAGACCCTGCCGCCGGCCCTCAGCAGGACCCGTTATCCGCGCAACGTGGCGGCGCCAGTGCTGGTCGAGTTCCATCGCGGCCCGTTCGTGGAGAGCCGTCATCGCGGACATGTCGTCCAGGTCGATGTCCAGGGCAAGGTGGAGCAGGGCATCGGCGATCCGGATATCGTCACGTCGGTCCGGTCGGCGATCAAGCCCTTCGGTGTCGCAGCGCTGCTCGAAGCGGGCGGCGCGGAGGCGTTCCATCTGACCGATGCAGAGATCGCGGTGATGTCCGCGTCGCATCACGGCGAGGATGCCCACGTGCGGACCATCCAGGCGATGTTGCGCCGCGCAGGTCTGACCCAGTCGCTGCTCGCGTGTGGCACGGCCGACGCGCCTGAGGACGAGGTCACTGCCGCCCGACTGGCCCGGGAAGGTGAAGCGCCCGGCGCCATCCGGCACAACTGCTCCGGCTTTCACACCGCGAGCCTGCTCATGGCCAAGATCGGCGGCTGGAGCCTGAATGACTATTGGCGACCGGAACACCCGACGCAGGTCGCCACGGCTGAGATGGTTGCCAAGGTCTTCGGGGTCCGCCGCTCGGCGCTAATCACCGCGGTCGACCAGTGCGGCGTTTACACCTACGCCTTCCCGCTCGTCGCGATCGCGCGGGCATATGTGCTGCTGGCCGACCCCGCCGGCGCGGCGGACGCGGCGCGCAAGCCACTGGTCCCCGCGTTGACCCGCATTCGCGACGCGATGATGGGTGCGCCGGAGATGATCGGCGGCAGCCACAACGCGCCCGACACGATGCTCATGCGCGCACGGCCGGGGATGCTGGTCTGCAAGGGTGGCGCGGAAGGGTTGCGTGGCATCGGCCTGTTGCCAGGCGCCCGCGGCGCCAATACCGGCGCGGCCGGGGTGGCGATCAAGATCGAGGACGGCGATGTCGCCAAGCGAGCGAACCGCGCCGTCACGGTTGAGGCGCTCGCCCAGATGCACGTGCTGAGCGGCGCCGCCCTGGAGCGCCTGGCCGATCTGCATAGGCCGCCCAAGCAGGATCCGCGCGGTATCGAGATCGCGGCGGCGGTGCCGTCGTTCCGCCTCGCCCCGCTGTCCGAGCTGGGCTGAAGGTTCGTTAGCGATGGGCGCTCCAAGCGATCCATACCGCGCGCTCGGCCTGCCGCGCGGCGCCTCAGCCGCCGATATCAAGAAGGCCCATCGACTCCTGGCCAAGCGCTTCCACCCCGACGCGTCCAAGACAGACTCGAAGCGCTTCCTCGTCGTCCAGGAGGCGTATCGCGTGCTGTCCGACCCACTGCTGAGACGCGAGTGGGACGCGCGCCACGCACCCGGGCCGGTCAGGGCCACGACCAAGGCACCGACTAACCGCACGAAGCCCAAGACGACACGCCCTGCCAAGCGGACAGCGGAGCCTGCGGCAGAAACGGCGCCGCCCGCCGGGCCGCGGCCGCGCTCGACGCGCTCGTACACCTGGTCAGCGAGCGAGGTGCCGTGGTGGGAAGAGGGTCTGCGCCGCGAGAGCGCCAAGCGCCAGACACGCCGCCGGAGTAGTGGCGCCGCCGCGGAGCAAACGGAGCCGGCAGAGGAGCGCCCTGCCGCGCCCGACTTCGAGGTCTACAACCGTTCGAGTGGCGCGGCATGGTCGATGGCCGCGCGGGCCTACTTCCGCAAGGGCGATTCCGACCTGCCGTCGCGCGGCGTCTTCCGGCAACAGGGCGCATCACCGCTGACCGGCGGCAAGGCGCGCGCCGCCGCCGAAGCAGAGGCACGCCACAAGGCCGCCGCCACAGAGGACCGCGGCGGCGAGGTCCGGCCGCGTCGCCAGGACAGACCGTGAGCGCTATTCGCGTTCGCATCGCGCCATCGCCCACCGGGCCGCTGCACATCGGCACCGCGCGCACCGCGCTCTTCAACTACCTCTTCGCGAAGCGCATGGGCGGCACGTTCATCCTGCGCCTCGAGGACACCGACGAGGCACGCTCGACGCTCGAGTACGAGCGCGACATCCTCCAAGGGCTGCACTGGCTCGGGCTCGAGTGGGACGAGGGCCCAGAGGTTGCGGGTCTGCCTGCGCGCGGAGCGTTCGGGCCCTATCGGCAGATGGAGCGGCTGGATCGGTACAGGGAAGCCGCGGACAAGCTCCTTGCCGAGGACAAGGCCTATCACTGCTACTGCACGCCCGAGGAACTCGACGCTGACCGCAAGGCCCAGGAGGCCGATCACCAGCCGCCGCATTACGTCGGCAGGTGTTCTCATCTGAGCGCGGCCGCTCGAGCCGACAAAGAGAAGGCCGGCGTCAAGCCCGTGGTCCGCTTCCGGGTCGGGGAGGGTGTCGTTGCATTCGACGACATCGTCCGCGGCCACGTCGAAATCGATACCAAAGCGCTCGGCGGGGACCTGATCATCGTTCGCTCGAACGGCACGCCGCTCTATCACTTCACGGTGTGCCTTGATGACGTCGACATGCAGATCAGCCACGTCATCCGCGGCGAGGACCACCTGTCGAACACGCCCAAGCACATCCTGCTGTTCCGCGCGCTGGGAGCGCCTATCCCCGAGTTTGCGCACCTGCCATTGATCCTCAATCCGGACCGGACAAAGATGAGCAAGCGCAAGTCGCAGACGGCGGTGGCCGACTACCGCGCGCAGGGCTACATCGCCGAGGCGTTCGTCAACTTCCTGGCCCTGCTCGGCTGGGCCAGCGGCACGGAAGAGGAGATCTTCACGCTCGACGAGCTCATAGCGCGCTTCTCGCTCGAGAAGGTGCACCAGGGCGGCGCGGTATTCGACAAGGAGCGGCTCGAGTGGCTCAACGGCCAGTGGATCCGGCGCCTCAGTGACGACGAGCTGGTTGAACGCGCGCTGCCCTTCCTGGCGAACGCCGTCGCGGCGCGCGGCGCTGCCGGCGAGAGTGTCCGCACTCCGAACGCGGAGGATCTGCGCGCGTTGATGCCCATCGTGCGCGAGCGCATGCCGACGCTGTCGGGTGTGGGCGACATGGTCGACTTCCTGTTCGTCGACGATCTGCGTGTCGAGCCGGACGCGCTCGTGCCCAAGAAATGGGACCGCGCCTCGACCTTGACAGCGCTGACCGAAGCGCGCCACGTCATCGCCGAGACCGGCAAGGTGAGCTTCGAAGCGGAGGAGCTCGAGGCCGCGCTACGCCAGCTGGCTGAAGGCCGCGGCTGGAAGGCGGGCGACCTCTTCATGGCCATCCGCGTCGCGGTCACAGGTAAGACGGCCACGCCGCCGCTGTTCGACACGCTCGTGGCGCTCGGCTATGAGCGCGCCCTCGTCCGCTTGGATGCCGCCCGGGAACTACTCGAGGCGGCGCCAGCCGGCTGAGATGCGCGCTCGTACTTGCCTGGTGATCGGTGCCCTCATGGTGGCGGCATGCGCCAGCCCGGTTCCAAGTCCTTCACCTACACCCGCCGCATCCCCGAGTCCAGTCGCCTCGTCAGCGGCGTCTCCGAGCCCATCGCCGGTGCCGCATCTCCATGTCGATGGCACCGCGACCGTCACCCGCGGAGGGCTCGAGTTATTGGCCGACCCTGCGGATCAAACCCCGCATCACGGTCGTTGGACGCTCTACCGACACCTTGAGGCCGGCGCACGGGTCCTGCTCGTTGACGGGCCCCGAGAGGTGGACGGCATCGAGTACTGGCAGATTTATCCGTCGACCCATGGCTACACCGTTCCGCTCGGGTGGGCTCCCGCGGCCAGTGCCGATGGGGCGGTTAACCTCGACCCGTTTCAGCCGCTGTGTCCGCAGATCGAGACGCTGACGGCCGCGGCACTAGGTGCCCTCAACGGTTTGGAGGCACTTAGTTGCTTCGGCAGCCAGGAATTGACGCTGCGGGGTCTGGTCACCTGCTCCTTCGGAATCGCCGATGGGATTCTGGCCGGACCGATGATGAATTCGAATATCTGGTGCTCGATGGACGACGCGCTGGGACTCATGGGCCCAGTCATCACGGCGCTCCACTCCGACACGGCGAACACGCCGGTCTTCACCGGCACTTATGAGGTTCGCGGCCATTTCGACGATCCCGGCGCTCAGGAGTGTTACGGGACTCCCTTTGGTACCTCTCTCAATGGGTCGCACAATCCGGGGGACCCAGGAGCGATGCAGGAGTGCCGCACCTTCTTTGTCGTCACGGCGGCTGAAGAGTTAACAAACGAGTAACCCGTCGAGGCACATATGCCGGTTATCATGGCGCCGCGACAAGCCATGTTGTATGAGGTGATCGAGTGGACCGGCAGAAGTTCCAGGCCTGGCTCGACGGCTATGTCGAGGCGTGGAAGACGTACGACGAGGCCAAGATCGGCGCGCTGTTCGCCGACAACGTCGAGTACCGCTACCACCCAATCGATGAGCCGCTGAAGGGCCGCGCGGCGGTCGTCAGCAACTGGCTGGAAAGCAAGGACGACGCAGGCACGTACGACGCCAAGTACGAGGTCGTGGCGATCGACGGCGACACGTACGTGGCGAAGGGCCAAAGCGACTACTTCGACGGCCCGGGCGGCCCGTTGCGCGACCAGTTCTTCAACGTCTACATCTGCGGCTTCAACGAGCGCGACGAGTGCACGAGCTTCACCGAGTACTGGATCCAGAACCGAGACGTCCGGCGCAAGCAACGCGCTGAGTTGATCGCGAAGGTCAAGAGCGGCGAGATCACCGAGTAGCGCCGGGGCCACCGAGTAGCGCCGGGGTCTGACACACTGAGTTAGTGCACCTACCTTCGCAGCTGGCCTGCTGGCCGCTGCTACGCGCTGACCGTCCGGCCCCCGGCCGCAGCCGGGGTCCGACCGGACGCTTGTAGTGAGGTCTCCTTCGCAGCGGACGGTGCTGGTCGTCGAGGACGAGGAGCCGCTGCGCACCGAATTGGCGTACCAGCTCGAGCAAGAGGGCTATCGCGTCGTCCAGGCGAGTGACGGAGCGCAAGCCCTGGAGAGATTCAGGGCCGACAAACCCGACCTGGTGCTGCTCGACCTCATGCTGCCCAAGCTGTCCGGCATCGAGTTCACGCGCATCATCCGACGCGAGTCGGAGGCGCCGATCTTGATTCTCACCGCCAAGGCGACCGAGGTTGACAAGGTGGTCGGGCTGGAGCTGGGCGCCGACGACTACGTCACCAAGCCGTTCAGCCTGCGCGAGCTGCTGGCGCGGGTGAATGGCCTGATGCGGCGCCGAGAAAGAGCCGCGGTCGACTCCGATACGACCGAGCCGGTCAGCCTCGGGAAGGTGACTGTCGATCTGGCTGGGCACCGACTCATGCGCGGAGGCGAGGTCCGACCACTAAAGCCCAAGGCATTCGATCTGCTCGCATTCCTGCTGCGCAACCAGGGCCAGGTGTTCAGCCGCGAGCAGCTGCTGTCCGAGGTGTGGGGCTACGACTTTGCGGGTGAGACGCGCACGGTCGACGTCCATGTCCACTGGCTGCGGCGCGAGATCGAAACTGACCCCGCGAACCCAGAATTGCTGCAAACGGTGCGCGGCGTGGGCTACGTTCTGCGCAAATGACCGACTGGCCTACCGCGCAACGCCTGGCCGACGAGCTGGGCGTGGGCATTCTCCAGGTCGGGGACAACGATCGGGTCAGCGCTGCCAATTCGGTGGCCCACGAGCTCTTGCGCGCGAGGCCGGACGGCCTCGTCGGCCGGAGTGTCATCGAGGCCTTTGTCGACCACCGCGTCGAAGAGCTGGTGCGCAATGCGCGCCAACAGCCGGGGCGCCTTGAGTTCTCGCCGCCAACAGATCCGCAGGTCACGCTCGAGGTTCGCGCGTGGCGCGCGCCCGAGGATGGGCATGTGACGGTCACGCTCGACGATGTGTCCGAGCTGCGCCGGTTGCGCCGCATCCGCACCGAGTTCATCGACAACCTGTCGCACGAGCTGCGCACGCCGCTGACGACGATGCGTCTCCTGGCGGAGTCGCTCGGGCTGGAGGCCAAGCGGACCGAGCTCCCGCCGCGCGTCACCGACATGATCGACCGGATCGATCTCGAGACGGCACGCCTTGTTCAGATGGTCGATGAGCTGCTCGACCTGGCAACGATCGAGGGCGGCGAGACTCCGCTCAACCTGGCGCCAACCGACCTCGGCCGGGTGATCGACGAGACGCTCGAGCGGTTGCGCGGCTACGCCGAGCATCACCAGGTCAGCCTGCGGGCCGATGCGCCAGCGGACGAAGCGGCGCGGACCGTTACGGCGGACGCCCCTCGAATCGGCCAGATCTTGGTCAACGTCGTCGACAACGCGATCCGCTACTCGCCCGCCGCGGGCGAGGTCGTGGTTCACGTCCGGCCCGCCGATCTGGAGGTGGTTGTCGAGGTCGCGGACACTGGCCCAGGCATCGTCAATGCGGATCTGGAGCGGATCTTCGAACGCTTCTACAAGGGTGATCGTGCGCGCTCGAGCGGTCGCGGCGGCACTGGTTTGGGCCTCGCGATCGCGCGCCATATCGCCGAGCGTCATGGCGGCCGAATGTGGGCGAAAAGTGAACCCGGCAAGGGCGCGCAGCTGTTCCTGGCGCTGCCGCGCTAGCGAACCGTCACCCTCGTCCAATCGGGGTGGTCCGGGCAGTTCTGGCACCCGAAGGTGGCTCGTAGCGATAGCGTAAATTCGCCCGCCGGCAGGACGTCGCGCACGACCGAGATCAGGACGCCCTGGGGCGCCAGATCTGCCGTACAGGGTGCGCCAACCAGCGACTGATCATTCCACTCGGCGTAGACATGGCTGGTCGCTTCATCGACTACGAGGCGCTCGAATGCCGAAGGGCAGCTCGATGACCCGGCCATGCCCAGGTAGATCACGACCTCGGTCGCAAAATCGACGTTAGGCGGCGCGCTCGAGCGATCGGTCCGCGACCAGCCGGTCTGGTAATCGGTCTCGTTGTCGACGAGCGCAACCGTGAATGGCTCTTCGATCAGCTGCAGATCGGTCGCGAGGATGCGCACGGGGTCACCCGACGGAGTTGGAGA
>JAXDLE010000120.1:0-15596 GCA_034666725.1 Chloroflexota bacterium | reverse complement strand
ACCGAGCCCGCGGCTTCTTCGAGGGCGGTCTCCAGCTGACACGTGAGGCGGGCGATATTCGCAGTTCCGCGGTATGTCTCATCAACCTTGGAGATATCGCGATGCTCGAGAACGATCTCGATCGGGCATCCGACCTGCTCAAGGAGGCCTACGACGTGATGATCCAGGTTGGTGACACGCAGAGTGCCGGAAACGCCCTGGCCAACCGCGCCCAGGTCGAATTGGGCCGCGGCAACCTCACGGACGCAGCCGTCCTGCTCGCTGAGTCCATTCGGCTTTCGCGCCAGTCGGACGACCGCTATTCGATCCTGCATCAGCTCATCACGGCCGCCGGGGTGTTCGACAGAACAGGTGCGCTGGAACTAGCGGCGACAGTTTTTGGTCGCGTGGAGGCGCTGCAGCGCGAGACGAATATTGCGATCAACCCAACGGAGCTTCGGTTGATGGCCGCGACGATGTCAGACCTGAAGGCTCGTCTTCCTGACGATCAGCTGCAGCAAGGGCTGGGCGCCGGCGGCGCCCTGGATTACGACGCCGGGCTGGAGCTCGTGCTCTCGGCGCTGGCAGGCTCGTCGTCGGCGCCGGCATCGTCGTCGTCGTCGTCGTCGTCGTCGTCGGCATCATCGCCGCCGTCGGGGGCGACGTAAGGCGGCAGATATCCGTACGGCTTCGTGCCGCGCCGGTGGTTGTAGGCCAACAAGACGATACCGGCAGCCACGATCCCGATGCCGATGAGCTGCGCCGTCGCAATGCCGCCCAGGGTCCAGTTCCAGCCGGCGCGGAAGAACTCGAGGAAGAAGCGCACCGTGCCGTACCAGATGAGCCAAAAGGCGCCCAGGTCGCCTGGCTGAAGGCGCGCCAGGAAACGGCGCGAGATGTACAGCGCGATCAGCCCGCCAATGATGTCGAGCGACGACTCATAGAAGAAGAGTGGATGAAAGCCCTGCAGCGGCACGTCGGTCGGGAGCGAGCCGCTGGGGCAAACGTACTGGCTGACGCGATGGGCGCAGTCGATCGTGATGCCCCACGGCAGGTCGGTCGGCGGTCCGTACAGCTCCTGGTTGAAGAAGTTGCCCCAGCGAGCGATGCCCTGTGCGAAGAGCGTGCCTGGGACGACGACGTCCAGCGCCAGCTTGAACGGAAGGTGCCGCCAGCGAACGTAGAGGAGGATGCCGATCATTGCGCCGGCAATGCCGCCGTACAGGCCCAGCCCGGCGTAGGGCGGCAGTATGGCCTTGAGCGGATCCTGGCTGTAGAGGGGGCCCCACTGGTCGATCACGTGGTAAAGGCGTGCACCGATGAGTGCGAACACGGCCACCACGAGGAACGCATTCCAGATGTGGCTGGGCGCGTAGCCGCGGCGCTCGGCCTCGCGTTGAGACACGAGCAACAGGACGGCGAGGCCGACGACGTAGAGAAGGCCGTACCAGCCGATAAAGAAGCCCGGAATCACCTGCGATCCGGGGGTGATGTTGATCAGCCCGAGCATCCGCGCAGCATACCTATACTCGGCTGAATGACTGAGCAGTACATCGGCTGGGCGCTCGTCGTGGGCTTGGCCATAGGCGGAGCGCTGGTCTGGTTTGCCATCGGCCGGCTACCGCGCAGCGGCGAAGAGATTCCGCAGGCCGAGCGCCATGCCGAAGCCGAGTGGATCAGCCGCACCATCGTGAAGCGCGGCGGCGTCGCGCCGACCGACCTCATCGAGGAGATCCTCGACCTGCACGGCGACTATCTCGACCGGAAGACCGAAGAAAGCTAGTCCGGTCCGCGGCCCCGTGCCGCGTGCCGCGTGCCGCGGGTGTGGTGTTCTAGAGCGTCGCGCTCAAGGCTGCCGGCGCGGCCTCGTCGGCCGCAACTACAAGAGCGTCACCCGGCCGCATCTCGATCGTCGTGTCCATGTCGCCCGCCCAGAATTGAACGCCACGCTCTGCGTACATGCTGCCGATCCACGTTCGTTGGCCGCCGCGCTCGAGGTAGCAGTGGTATTCGATGCCGGGCGGCAGGTGCGTGGCGAACACGGCCAGCTCGTGAGTCGCCGACGACAGCACGGCGATGCCGTTGCCGTTGCCCGCCGCGTCGCGTAGCACGACCTCGTGCGCGCCGGCATTGGTCGCGAGCGTTGCCATCATCGCGACCGCGTCGGACAGGTGATCGGCATCTGAATCCTGGCGCCCCGCCCACCACGCCCCAGCGCCTGCGCCGACCACCGCGGTGAGGACGACGAGCGCCGCCAGCCGCCAGGTCAGACCGGCGCCGAATCTGCGTGGCGCCGCTGCGGGAACGCTCGCGCCTGTGCGTGCCCGGGCAATGCGTCGTGCGGCCGCCAAGGTGCGGGTCCTCACCTCCGGCGAGGGACCGGCCGCCAAGTCGAGCTTCAATGCCGCACGGCGCGTCGCAGCGTCGTAAGCGCCGCAGTCCCGGCACGTCGCAAGATGCGCCCGGACGGCCCGGGCAGCGGCGTCTTCGGCGTCGCGCGTGGCGGGGGTGAAGAACGCCTCGTCGATCCAGTCGCGGACTGCGTCGTGATCCATCAACTCGGCCTGTGCTCGCCCAGAGTTTCGCGCAAGCGCGCCAGCGCGCGCCTAGTGCGCGTCTTGACCGTGCCGAGCGGCCACGCCAGCCGCGCGGCGATCTCCGACTGGCTGAGCTGCTCGTAGTACGCCAGCTTCAGGACCTGGCGTTCCTGATCGGGAATATGAGCCAATGCCTGATCGACCTCGCGCCGGAGCTCCGCGACCTCGACCTCACGCTCCGGGTCGGGCGCGGCAGTCACGCCGGCGATCGGTGTTGCCGCGGCCAGGATCGCGTCGCGCGCATCATCTGCCGCCGCGGGATCAGGGTTCGTTCCAGCGAGCGCGCTCAGGGCAACCGGCGCAGGCCGTCGGGCAGACGAACGCAGCCGGTCGATCGCCCGGTTGCGGGCAATCGTCGACAGCCAGCCGATGACCGAACCCTGCGAGCGGTCAAACAGCTCGGCCCGGTTCCAGAGTGCCAGATACGTGTCCTGCAAGACTTCCTCCGCCAACCCGCGGTCGCCCAGCCGAAGCAGAGCGGTCCGGAACAGGCTATCGGCGTGACGGTCGTACAACTCGCCCAGCGCCGCTTCGTCGCCCTCAACCAATTCGGCGACAAGCTCCTCGTCGGAGCGTTCGCCTTTGGTTACGCCCATGAGCAGGTGGCCGGTTTTGTCACCACTCTGCCCGGCCGCGATGACGCGTCTTGCCGGTGATCGTTCCAAGGGGAAGATGAGCCTCGAAACAGGTCACGCCGGCCGGGCCGACGCTCGCGCCGTGGACGGTGCCGGCGGGCAGGTCGAGCCGCTCGCCCGCCGAGAGGTTGACGTCGGCGCCCGAGTCCACGAGGTGGAAGGTTATCGAGCCCCGCGCGGCGACCAACACCTTGTCGTAGCCATGCTGATGAGCGGCATATGTGTCACCCGGCCCGTTGGACCACGTGGAGGGCGCGAGGCCCTCCGCCATCAGCCGTGCCTCGAGCTCGGCCGGCGTCACGCCGATGTCACGCCACGTTGGCGCCGATGACGCTGCCTACGCCATACGTCACCGCGGCCGCAGCCGCGCCGATCACGACCTGGCGCAGACCCGAATAGAGCATGCTCTTGCCGGTCACGATGCTCACCGCCGCGCCGACCGCGAAGAGCGCCGCAAACGACAGGACGAGCGCGGCTATGAACGCCACATCACCACGCGCCACCAGGAAGGCGCCGAGCGGAATGACCGCGCCGATGGCGAAGAAGACGAACGAGTAGATCGCCGCGCCCCACGACGAGCCCAGTTGTTCGGGATCGAGGCCAAGCTCCTCGCGGACCTTGGTGTCGAGCGCCTTGACCGGGTCCTCCATCAGCTGCTCCGCGATGCGCTGCGCGTCGGCTGGAGCGACGCCCTTGGCGCGGTAGATCGCGGCCAGCTCTTCCTGCTCGACCTCGGGCATCACGCGCATTTCCTCGCGCTCGACCGCGATCTGGTTCTCGAACATCTCGCGCTGGCTCTGCATCGAGATGTACTCGCCCGCCGCCATCGAGAAGGCGCCTGCCAGCAGCCCGGCGATGCCGGCGAGCACGATGAAGTGGTTGTCGCCGACCGCGCCGGCAACGCCCATCACCAAGGACAGGTTGCTGACCAGGCCGTCGTTCGCGCCGAACACGGCGGCGCGCAGCGTGCCCGAGCGGCCGCCGCGGTGGAG
Source organism: Chloroflexota bacterium (assembly GCA_034666725.1). Classification (GTDB taxonomy): domain Bacteria; phylum Chloroflexota; class Limnocylindria; order Limnocylindrales; family CSP1-4; genus JALYGJ01. The sequence continues at coordinate 11,393 of JAXDLE010000120.1, read as the reverse complement.
CGCCTCTTCCGCGAGGCCGTTCTTGCGTGCGCCCTTGCCGGCGCCGACGCCTTTGGAGCCGGTGATCTCGTCCCACATCTGGGCGTGCTCGCGCTCGTCGGCGGCGATTGCCTCCGTCTCGGGCGTCATCTGGCTCCCGTACGCTGCCTCCTCGTCGCCCTCGAGGCCGCGCACGAGGTCGGCGACGCGCTCCGGCCCGAATAGTCGCGCGAGCAGGATCACCAGGCGCACGCGAAGTCGTGGGCCGGACAGCTGCGGAACCGTCGCGCCGGCCTGCTCGAGGCGCGTCGCCCAGATTTCGGCATGGCGCCGCTCGTTCTTGGCGATGCGCTCGAAGACGCGCGCCCGATCGGGGTTCTTCTCCATGGCGGCGAGGCTGTCGTAGAGATTGATCGCGTCGCGCTCGAGCTTGAGGTTGGCCAGACTGGTTGCGCGTTCGGCGGCGGTCAGCTGGAGAGTCGGGCTGGTCATTGCATGCTCAAGGTTACTAATCTGTCGCCGAACCATGGCCGACGCGATGCCCGAGCTGCACTACCTGTCGGGAGCCGACCTTGAGCGCTGCCTGCCCGGGGTCGAGGAGAGGCTCGATCTTGCCGGGCGAGCATTGCGCGCCCTGGCCCACGGCACGGCCGAGATGCCGCCCAAGATCGGCGTCCATCCGCGGCCCGGTGCGCTGCTGCATGCGATGCCCGCGTGGCTGCGTGACGGCGATCTCGTGGGCCTGAAGTGGATCGCCGCCTTCCCCGACAACCCTGCCCGCGGCCTGCCGACGATCAACGGCCTGGTGGTGCTCAACGACGCCGCAACCGGAGTGCCGACGTGGATCATGGATGCCACGCGCATCACCGCCGTGCGCACCGCCGCGGTCAGCGGTGTGGCGCTGCGTCTATTCGCGCCGAAGGAGGTCCGGCGCGTGGCGCTGGTCGGCGCCGGCGGGGTGCAGGGCCGATCGCACACGGAGGTCGTGCAGGCTCTTCTACCGAGCGCGGAGATTCTGAAAGCGAGTTCGACTGATGAGGCGAAGGAGGCCGCCCGCCAGGCCCAGGTGGTGATCACCATGGCGCCGCTCGGTGCCGCGAAGCAGGTCCTCACGCCCGACTGGCTGGCCGATGGGACGCTCACGATCTCAGTCGATTTCGCGACCTACGCATCCGCTGCACTGGCGCGCGACGTAGGCACCTTCGTGGTCGATGATCGCGCCCAATTCCTGGCCTACCGCGACGCGGGCTCCTTCGATGGTTACCCGGAACCTTCGATCACCCTGGGCGAGCTATTGGATGGGGAGGCTTCGGGTGAGCGCACCCAGCCGACAGAGGGATCCGCCCGACTGCCGGCGCTGGTCAACCACCTCGGCGTAGGCTTGGCCGACGTGATCTTTGCCGATGCAATCCGACGCCGCGCCGAGGATCTGGGCGCAGGCCAGGTGCTGGGTCGATGACCGACCGGTTGCCCGCCGAGCCGGAGCCCGAGCTTTCGACGACGCGCGTGTCGTCGGGCTCAGCGGCCCGCATGGGAGCCGTGCTCGTCGCCGGCCTGCTGGTGGTGATCGTCGGCTTCGTCGTCGTCAATCGGCCCCCTCCACCGCCCCCGCCTGCACCAACCGATGCGCTCGTCGCGGTCGCTTCGACACCGGCGGTGACGCCCGACGTAGCACCCACGCCCGCGGCGGAGCCGACGCCATTCCGCAATGAGCTCGAGGGCAACGACGGCATCTACGGCTGGCCGGTGATCTACCAGCTCGCCTGGCTGAACGCCGATCCGCTCGCCGACTACGCCGGGCCACGCGGGCCAGGTTTGTTCAATCGCTGTCGCTGGGGCGAAGGCCCGCAGGGCGCGCCGCCGCGCGGCGATCACAATGAGGCGGACTGTCTCGATATCTAAGTAAAGACGGCCGCAGACGGGCCGTCTACTCGTTGACGGGGACCGGCCCCTCGGGCAGCTCGAGCACGATCTCGCCGTTCTCGATTGATGCCGGGTAGACCTGGAGCGGCAGCTCCGCCGGAGGATCGAGCGCCTCGCCGCTGAAAAGGTCGAAGCGCGACAGGTGCAGCGCGCAGGTCAGCGTGTCGCCGGTGAGGAAGCCCTTGTCGAGCTCGAAGTACTCGTGCGAGCAGACACCCTGGGTGGCGCGGATGTCGCCGTTGATATTGACCAGGAGGATGTCAGTGCCGTCGACCTGGACCATGAGCATCGTTCCCGGCGCGAGATCGTCGAGCCGCGCTACCGGGACGCGGCGCACGGCGGGGATCACGCCGCTTCCTGACTCATGGCGGACGGCCACTTCGCGTCGAGGAGCCCGCGCAGCCGCTCCTGCGCCTGCTCGAGCGGGATACGCGCGACGACCGGCTCGAGAAAGCCGAGAACGATGAACTTGCGCGCGAGCTCGCGCGGGATGCCGCGGCTCATGAGATAGAAGATCTCGTTCTCGTCGATCGGCCCCACGGAGCTCGAATGGCTGGCGCGACGGACGTCAGGCTGGTCGATCTCGAGGCTGGGGATCGTGACGCTGCGTGCGGCCTTGGCGAGCAGCATCGCGAACTCACCCAGGAACGAGTCGGTGCCTTTGGCCGACCTCTCGATCGTGATCATGCCCTTGAAGTAGCCGCGCGCCCGGTCAAGGAACACGCCCTTGCTCAGCAGGTCGCCGGTCGTGTCCTCGCCGATGTGGCGTGTGTAGCTCGTCAGGTCGAACAGCTGCTTTCCATCACCAAAGCCGATCTCGACCTGGCTCACGCCCGAGCCGCGGCCGACCAGGCGGTTGTCGATGCGGCTCTTGTGGATCGCGCCGCCCACCGAGGCGAGTGCCCAGCGCAGGTGCGCGTCGCGGTCGAGCGTCGCATGACGGTTGACGAACGCGAGGGTGTTCGGGGCAAAGTCCTGCTGCGCGGCATACGACAGGTTCGCGCCGCGAGCCAGCTGCACCTCGCTAGTCCCCCACCACAGGCTCTGGCCGTCGTCTGCCGTCGCGTGCGCCTGTGACGCGACCTGTTCCTCGAGCAGCTTCACCTGGGCGTTCTCGCCGATGTTCACGAGCGTGCGCGAGATGAGGCCGCGCCCGGGCGTGCCCGCGCCCCAGCGCAGGACGATGGGGTCATCGAGTACGACGTTCTTCGGCACGTGAACAAGCACCCCGACGGGTGCAAGGGCGCGCGCCACCTGGGCGAGCTTGTCGTCGGCCGGAAGCGATTCCCCGCCATCGGTCATCTGTCGGACCAGAGGCATCAAGTCAGGGTTCTGCGGCAGTCCGTGGGTCAAGGTATCGACCACGACCCCGGCGGCCTTCGCGGCCGGGCTGAGCGCGCGCGCGACGACGCGGCCTTCGGCGATCTCGATGAGCGCAGCCGCGCCCTCGGGGACGACGTCCGCGACCGAAGACGCGTCGCCTGTTTCGACGTACGGCTCGATCTCGTCGAGCTTTGCCTGGCGCAGGTCGACGTAGAGGGTGAAAAGCGGGTTGGACTCGACCGGCAGCTCGTGGAAGAGCTTCAGTGCCGCGTGCCGGTCGGCGCGCATCCAATCGGGCTCTTGGTAGAGATCGGCTATGCGGTTGACGGTCGCCTCATCGGCGAACCGGAGCTTGAGCGCGTCGGCCATGCGTCTATCGGTGGCGGCGTCAGCCGTTACCCGAGCGCGCCCTCCATCTCCATCCTCACCAGCCGGTTGAACTCGATGGCGTACTCCATCGGCAGCTCCTTGGTGAAGACCTCGAGGAAGCCCTGCACGACCAGATTCTGGGCCTCGTTCTCACTGAGGCCGCGGCTCATCAGGTAGAAGATCTGGTCCTGGCTGATCTTGCCCACGGTTGCCTCGTGGCTCATGGTCGTGTCGTCTTCCTGGATATCGATGTACGGGTAGGTATCGCTGCGGCTCTCGTCGTCGAGCATCAGCGCGTCGCAGCGGACGCTGGCGACGACACCGGTTGCTCCGGGCGCGACCTTCAGGTGGCCGCGGTACGTCGCGCGTCCGCCGTCCTTGCTGACGGACTTGGAGACGATGCGGCTCTTGGTGTCCGGCGCGAGGTGGATCGCCTTGGCACCCGTGTCCTGGTGCTGGCCCTTGCCAGCCACGGCGACGCTGATGATGTCGGCGCTGGCGCCGCGGCCGCGCAGGTAGATGCTGGGGTACTTCACGGTCTTACGCGATCCGGTGTTGGCGTCGATCCATTCGACGCGCGAGTTCTCGTACGCGTGGGCGCGCTTGGTGACGAGGTTGTAGACGTCGTTCGACCAGTTCTGGATGGTCGTGTAGCGCACGTTCGCGTTGGCCAGGGCGATGACCTCGACAACCGCGACATGGAGCGAATCCGTGGCGTAGATGGGCGCCGTACAGCCCTCGATGTAGTGCACCTTGGCGCCCTCGTCGACGACGATGAGGGTGCGCTCGAACTGGCCCGTGTTCTCGCCGTTGATGCGGAAGTTGGCCTGCAGCGGCAGCGGCACCTCGACGCCCTTGGGCACGTACACGAAAGAGCCGCCCGACCAGACCGCACTGTTCAGCGCCGAGAACTTGTTGTCCTCGGGCGGCACGACCGTGGCGAAGTACTTCTTGAAGATGTCCGGGTATTCCTTGAGCGCCTGGTCCGTGCCCATGAAGACCACGCCGAGCTTGGACAGCTCCTCCTTGACGGAGTGGTACACGACCTCGCTGTCGTATTGAGCGCCCACACCCGACAGGAACTTTCGCTCCGCCTCAGGGATGCCGAGGCGCTCAAATGTCTCCTTGATCTTGTCGGGGACGTCTTCCCACGACTTCTCTTCGCGCTCCGACGGCTTGCGGTAGTACATGATCTTGTCGAAGTCGATGCGGTCGAGACCGTCGGTCCAGACGGGCATGGGCCGCTTGAGGAAGTGCTCGTAAGCGCGCAGCCGGAACTTGAGCATCCACTCGGGCTCTTCCTTGAGCGCGCTGATCTCCTCGACCGTCTCGCGCGTCAAGCCACGCTTGGTCTCGGTCAGGTAGACGATCTCGTCCTTGAAGTCGAAGCGCGAACGGTCGTTGTCCACCATTTGGCGCTGATTGAGGGTCATCCGGGGTCTATTCCGTTCCGTGCGTTTAATCCTGAGTGAAATTATCGGATTTCTGCCGCGAACCGTCAACGGCAGCGCTTCCCGTACCTTGTAGCCGTGACCCGTGAAGCCGAGGAGCTCAACCGGCGCCTGCTGCGCGCCCGGGACGCGATGGATCGCGCCTTTGCCGAGCCGCTCGATGTCGGCGCGGTCGCCGCGGTCGCGCACATCTCAGCCGCGCACTTCAGCCGGTCCTTTCGCGCCGTGTTCGGCGAGACACCGCACCGCTACCTCCAGCGGCGCCGCGTCGAGCGTTCGATGTTCATGCTGCGCGAAACCGAGCGCCACATCACAGAAATCTGCCTCGACGTGGGCTTCAACAGCCTGGGCACTTTCAGCCGGACGTTCCGCGAGATCGTCGGCGTGCCGCCGTCGCAGTACCGCACCGAGAACGGGCCGATGCTCGCGCCGGGCTGCATCCAGATGATGGCCATGCGCCCGCTGGGGGCCTCGCACATGCCGGCGGGGTCCGCGCCGCGCGCCAAAGTCAGCAGTTTTGGAGAAGCGCCCGACGACGTCGCGGCCGTAGCGTGACCGCGACACGTTGAGGATGCGCAGGAGAATGAGCGAATGATCAACAGGCTGAACGTCGCCTCGATCTACGTCCTGGACAAGGACGAGGCGCTCGACTTCTATGTCAACAAGCTGGGGCTCGAGAAGGGCAGCGACATCAAGCAGGGCGAGTACCGCTGGCTGACGGTCCGCGTGCCCGGCGAGAAGAACGCGACCGAGGTGTCGCTCGAGCAGCCCGGCGCGCCGCTGCACGACGAAGCGACGGCGGAACAGCTGCGCGGCCTGATAACGAAGGGCGCCCTGGGCGGTCTGGTGTTCGTCACCAACGATGCACGGGCCCTGTACGAGACGCTCAAGGAGCGCGGCGTGACCGATTTCACGCAGGAGCCAACTGATCACTTCTACGGCACCGACATGGGCCTGCGCGACCCATTCGGCAACCCCATCCGGATCCTCCAGCACAAATAGGGAGACAGAGAAATGGCCGCCACGAAGACGAAGCCAAAGTCCGCCAAGGTCTTGTCGGACGTAGAGCTCGATGCCATGAAGGAGACCCTCCGGGAGCGGAAGGCAGCCGCGCGCTGGGATCCCGCCACGGCACGAGCCGAAGGCGAGAAAGAGCTCCTCGCGAAGATCGCAGAGATGAAAGACACCGAGCGAGCGATGGCTGAGCGGATCCATGCCATCGTCACTTCGACTGCGCCGGATCTCACGCCAAAAACCTATTACGGGATGCCCGCCTGGGCCACCCCGGGCAAGGACGGCAAGGTGATCTGCTTCTTCCAGCCCGCGTCCAAGTTCAAGGTTCGTTACTGCACGCTCGGCTTCCAGCCCGATGCGAAGATCGACGATGGCAACATGTGGCCGATCGCGTGGGCGCTGACCAAGCTGACGGCCGCCGACGAGAAGAACGTCGCTGCGCTCGTGAAGAAGGCGGTCGGCTAGGAACTTGACGGACTGGGGCGCGATACGGGTTCGCGGCGCGCGCGAGAACAACCTGCGCGAAATAAGCCTCGATATCCCCAAGCGCCAGCTCACCGTTTTCACCGGCGTCTCCGGCAGCGGCAAGAGCTCGCTCGTCTTCGACACGATCGCGGCCGAGTCGCAGCGGCTGATCAACGAGACATATAGCTCGTTCGTCCAGACGTTCATGCCGACCCTCGCGCGGCCAGATGTTGACTCGCTCGACGGTCTGACCACGGTCATCGCCATCGACCAGGAGCGGATGGGCGCCAATGTTCGATCTACGGTCGGCACGGTCACCGACGCCAACGCCCTGCTACGCGTCCTTTGGAGCAGGCTGGCCAAGCCGCACATCGGTGGCCCGCAGGCCTTCTCGTTCAACACGCCTTCGGTCAGTGGCGCCAGCGCCATCAAGGTCGAGCGCGGAGGCGGCGAAACGGTCAGGAAGTCGTTCAGCATCCAGGGCGGCATGTGCCCGCGCTGTGAGGGCATGGGCGTTGCCAACGACATCGACCTGACCGAGCTCTTCGACGAGAGCAAGTCGCTCGCGGGCGGCGCACTCAAGATCCCGGGCTACACCGCCGACGGCTGGGCTGTGCGGATCTTCGGCGGCGTTGTCCCTCTGGACACACCCGTCAGTAAATTCACTGCCAAGCAGCGCCAGGACTTCCTCTACGGCGAGCCGCGCAAGGTCCGGCTCGAGGGCATCAACCTGACCTTCGAAGGCCTCGTGCCCAAGGTCCAGAAGTCGATGCTCGCTAAGGACGTCGAGGCGCTCCAGCCGCACATCCGGTCATTCGTCGAGCGTGCCGTCACGTTCACGGCATGTCCCGAGTGCAGCGGCACGCGACTGTCGGCCGCGGCGCGCTCGGCCAAGATCAAGGGCATCAGCATCGCCGACGCGTGCGCGATGCAGATCAGCGACCTGGCCGCATGGATACGTGCGCTCAAGGAGCCCGGCGTCGCGCCACTGCTGGCCAATCTGCAGCACCTCTTCGACGCGTTCGTGGAGATAGGCCTGGGCTATCTGTCGCTCGATCGCGCGTCCGGCACCTTGTCCGGCGGCGAGTCGCAGCGGACGCGCATGATCCGCCACCTGGGCTCGGCATTGACCGACGTTACGTACGTCTTCGATGAGCCGACGATCGGCCTTCACGCGCACGACGTGGAGCGCATGAACTCGCTTCTGCGCAGTCTGCGTTCCAAGGGCAACACGGTGCTCGTCGTCGAGCACGACCCAGAGGTCATCCGCATCGCGGATCACGTCGTCGACATGGGCCCGGGCGCCGGGCCGCACGGCGGCACCGTCGTGTTCGAAGGCACGGTGAGCGGCCTGACCAAGGCCGCCACCGCGACCGGCCGTCATCTCGATGCACGCCAGGAGCTCAAGCAGACCCCGCGCACGCCCAGTGGCTCGATTCCGATCCGCCACGCCAAGCTGCACAACCTCAAGGACGTATCCGTCGACGTACCGCTCGGCGTGCTCGTCGCGGTAACCGGGGTTGCCGGCTCCGGCAAGAGCTCGCTGATCCACGGCTGCCTGCCCCGGAGCGAGCCATCGGTGACCGTCATCGATCAATCGGCAATCAAGGGCTCGCGTCGTTCGAACCCGGCCACGTACACGGGCATCCTCGATCCCATCCGCAAGGCTTTCGCCAAAACGAACGGCGTCAAGGAGTCACTGTTCAGCGCCAACTCGGAGGGCGCGTGCCCGGCATGCAATGGTCTGGGCATGATCTATACCGACCTCGGCTTCATGGCCACGGTCGCGAGTGTGTGCGAGGTGTGCGAGGGCCGCCGTTTCACCGACGAGGTTCTCGGCTACCACCTGCGCGACAAGAGCATCGTCGACGTGCTGGCAATGTCCGTTGAGGAGGCGCAGGCCTTCTTCACCGAGAAGCCCGTCCGGCTGATGCTCGATCGCCTGGTCGACGTGGGCCTGGGCTACATCTCACTCGGGCAGGAGCTGAACACGCTGTCGGGCGGCGAGCGCCAGCGGCTCAAGCTCGCCATCGAGATGGCGACCGATACGCAGGTCTATGTCCTCGACGAGCCGACCACGGGCCTACACATGCAGGACGTCGAGAACCTCGTTCGCCTGCTGGATCGGCTGGTCGAGTCGGGCAAGTCGGTGATCGTCATCGAGCACAACCTCGACGTCGTCGCGCGCGCCGACTGGGTGATCGACCTTGGTCCGGGCGCCGGCCATGACGGCGGCCGAGTGGTCTTCGAGGGTCCCCCGGCACAGCTGACGCGTGCCAGGGATTCACTGACCGGCCAGTTCCTCGCCCGCCGGCCGGCCGGCGCGACGGCGAAGTCGCGCTGAATCAAAAGGCGCCGGCCCTGCGGCCGACGCCCCTTTCGTGTCTCGACTGACGGGAAAGTCAGATCTTGTTGCCGGTATCCGAGAGGATGCTGTTGATGTTGCCGCCGAGGAACGTGACTGCCGCAATCGCCAGCACGGCGATCAGCGCCAGGATCAGGGCGTACTCAGCGAGACCCTGGCCGCGCTCATCGCGGTGGAGCAGGCTGAGGAAGTAGGCAAGCATTTCGATCCCTTTCGCGGACGTACTCAATGGACTTGAGCGTCACGCTAGGTACGCACTTGCCGCCTCGATATGGTCCTTCAGTCCTGCCTCGAATGGTGCCGCGGTACACCTACGCCGTCTGGGCACGCTCAAGGACGAGCACGGCGACGCTCGGCTCGAGCAGCCCGAGGTCCGCCAGGAGCGTCCGCGTCTGCTCATCGCCGAGTGGCAGGAGCGCGGCGGTCAACGCCTGACGGGCAGAACGGCCAACACCCGGCCCGGCACCGACACCAGCGACGTCGGCGACCCAGCCAAGTGACAACCGGCGCATCCGTACGCTCAGCATTGGCCCGTCACCGGTCCGAAGGCTGAACTCAATCGTCGATTCGCCGCGCTCCATGCGAGCAATGTCGGCGAGGCGTGTGACAGCTCATGTGTCACGGTCGCCTAGTCGAGCGGGACGAAGTCCACAAGGGAGGCGTCGACCGGTGACCAGAGGTATATCGCGATCGATCGTTCGAAGCCTGTGCCAAGGGCGCAGCGGCCTTCCAGCGTTCGCTCCCCGATGAGATAGCCACCGGGAGTGCGATCAAGCACGAGCTGGATCCCACGGTCGCACGAGCTGCCATCGACGCTCACGATGAGGACTCGTCGATTTGAGCCGGGGTTGCTGACCGGAACGTATGCGCCTGGTGGGGACGGAGCCATTGACACTTCCCTGACAAGCCCGGTGTGGTCATCCACGAGCACCCGAACCGAGGAGTGGAATTCGCCACCCGGCCACCGGAAATCAAACTGGCCGCTCGAGATAACCGCGTTGAGCGGCGTCACGGCGATTGCCAGGATCATGACTGCGACGGCTGCCGCACGGGCGAGCTTTCCGATCATTGAGCGGCGTCTAGCCCGCCCCGAACATGTCCCAGCAGCGCTCGAGGCCGGCGACCTCGATGCGCGGTCGCTCCTTCGCGCGCCACTGCTCCACGTGCATGCGCCAGCGGACGAGCTCGCGCGCCTCACCGCGTGGGGCGAGAACCTCCATCCCGTCCTCGAAGTAGCCGACACTGCGCGACACCGCTGCCGACGCCGGGTTGTCGCGGAACGAGCCCGATTTGGCCCACACCGCGCCCAGATGGTCGAAGGCGAAGCCGAGCACCGCCTGGCGCATCTCCTTGCCGATCCCCTGCCCCTGGAACTCGCGTGCAAGCCACGATCCGGTCGAAACCTCGCGGCGCACCCCGAAGTTCTCGGCGTCGATGCCCTGCGTGCCAACCAGGCGGCCTTCCGCCCACACACCCAGGTCGAGACTCCATTTGCCGGGCGAGAAGCCTGCGCGCGTCGACCAGTGGTACTGCATGAACGAGCGCTCGAACTGCGGGCTCGGCTGGTCGGTCCACGCGAAGCCGAAGGGCATCTCGTTGGGGTCGTGGATGCCCGAGCGGGCGATGTCGAGCAGCTGGTACAGCTCATCCTCGGTGGGCAGGCGCAGCTCCAGGCGCTCGGTCCAGATGCGCAGGTCGTACAGCGCCCAGGGATGGCCGTCCATGGAAGCGAGTGTAGTAGTCACCGGCATGACAGCCCTCTCCGGCTGCCTTCGTTAAAGTCGGCCCCGTGGCTTTGCTCGGCCGCTTGAAAGCGGTGCGCATCCTTCAGCCGCTGCGCGAGCGCGACTTCGCACTGCTCACCGGCGGCAGCGCCATATCGCTCATCGGCGATGGCTTCTTCCACGTCGCGCTGGCCTGGCAGGTCTACCAGATCAGCAACGTGCCGACGGCGATGTCCTTCGTCGGCGTGGCCGCGACCCTGCCGCTGGTCCTCTTCATCCTCATCGGTGGAACCTTCTCCGACCGATACGACCGACGCCGGCTGATGATCGGGGCCGACCTGCTGCGCGGGCTGGCCATAGGCGCGATGGGTCTGCTGTCGATCGCCGGGGTCCTGGAGCTGTGGCACATCGCGGGCTTCATGGCAGTCGTAGGGTTGGGCGACGCGTTCTTCAACCCTGCCGCGACCGCGATCGTGCCCGACCTGCTGGCCGAGGAGCAGCTGCCGCAGGCCAACGCGGTCACGGGCGTGCTCCGCCGGCTGATGCTCAGCATCGTCGGTCCGGCACTGGCTGGTTTCCTGATCGCGATCTTCGGCCCCGGCCAGGCTTTTGTGATCGACGCGATGACCTTCGTCGTGTCGGCTGCGGCGGTATTCGCGATCAGGGCGCGCCCGGTTCAGCGTCCCAAGTCGGACCTGGGTGTGCGCCAGACGCTGGCCGATATCGGCGAGGGCCTGGCTTACGTCCGCGCCCGGCCGTGGATCTGGGCGACGCTGCTCT
>JAXDLE010000119.1:0-8141 GCA_034666725.1 Chloroflexota bacterium | reverse complement strand
AAGGTTCGCCACGAAGTCATCCGGGTCCTGTCCCAGAGCTCGTCCGCCGGCCCCAGCGCCCAGGAGACGAAGCGCGCCAGCAAGACCCCGACGGTCGACCAGCTCGGGATCAACCTCACCGAGCTCGCGCGCGCGGGCAAGCTCGACCCCGTCATCGGCCGCGAGAAGGAGATCGAGCGCGTCATCCAGATCCTGTCGCGCCGGACCAAGAACAACCCGGCGCTGATCGGCGAGCCGGGCGTGGGCAAGACGGCCATCGCTGAGGGCCTCGCCCAGCGGATCGTTGCCGGCGATGTCCCGGAGTCGCTCCTCAACAAGCGCGTCCTGACGCTCGACATCGGCTCGCTCGTCGCCGGCACGAAGTACCGCGGCGAGTTCGAGGAGCGCCTCAAGAAGATCATCGAAGAGCTGCGCAACACGAACGACGCGGTGCTGTTCATCGACGAGCTGCACACCCTCGTCGGCGCGGGCGCGGCCGAGGGCGCGATCGACGCCGCGAACATCCTGAAGCCTCCGTTGGCGCGGGGTGAGCTGCAGTGCATCGGTGCGACGACGCTCGACGAATACCGCAAGTACATCGAGCGCGACGCGGCCCTCGAGCGTCGGTTCCAGCCGGTCATGGTCGAGGAGCCGACGCGTGAGCAGACGGTCGAGATCCTGCTTGGCGTCCGCAGCCGCTACGAGGACCACCACAAGGTCAAGATCACCGACGATGCCGTCAAGGCCGCGGCCGACCTGTCGATCCGCTACATCACCGACCGCCACCTGCCGGACAAGGCGATCGACCTCATCGACGAGGCAGCCAGCCGCGTGCGCCTGCGCACGAGCTCCTCGCCGCCCGAGCTCAAGGAGGCGCAGAAGGAGCTCGATCGCGTCACCAAGGAGAAGGAAGCGGCGATCAACGACCAGGACTACGAGGTCGCCGCCAACTTGCGCGACGCGGAAGCCCAGGCCAAGGAAGCAATCGAGTCAATCCGTGCCGCGTGGCAGGCGAGCAACAGCGCTGAGATCGCCCAAGTTACCCAAGAGGACATCGCCCAGGTCGTGGCGATGTGGACCGGGATCCCGGTCACCGCGATCGCCCAGGAAGAGTCAGAGCGACTCATGCACATGGAAGACGCGCTGCGCGAAAAGGTCATCGGCCAGGATGAGGCGATTGACACGATCGCCAAGGCAGTGCGCCGGGCGCGCGCTGGGCTCAAGGATCCCAAGCGCCCGATCGGCTCTTTCATGTTCCTCGGCCCGACCGGTGTCGGTAAGACCTGGTTGGCCAAGGCCCTGGCGGAGTTCATGTTCGGCTCGGAAGATTCGCTCATCAAGATCGACATGAGCGAGTTCATGGAGCGCCACAACGTATCGCGCCTCGTCGGCGCCCCTCCCGGCTACGTCGGCTTCGACGAAGGGGGCCAGCTGACCGAGGCTGTGCGTCGTAAGAGCTACAGCGTGGTTCTGCTCGACGAAATCGAGAAGGCGCATCCAGAGGTCTTCAACATCCTGCTGCAGATCCTCGAGGACGGCCACCTGACCGATGCCAAGGGCCGTCGCGTCGACTTCCGCAACACGATCATCATCATGACCAGCAACGTCGGCGCGAAGTCGCTGCTCAAGGACACAAGCCTCGGCTTCAAGCCGGTCGCGGTCGACCAGAGTAAGGCCGAAGAGCAGCAGTACGACCGCATGAAGGAGAAGGTCCTCGACCAGCTCAAGACGCAGTTCCGGCCCGAGTTCCTGAACCGCGTCGACTCGGTAGTCGTCTTCCGCTCACTCCAGATCGAGCAGATCCGAGTCATCGTGGAGCTGCTTCTCGCGCGCGTGCGCGACCAGCTGCGTGCGCAGCAGATCGAGCTCGAGATCACTCAGGAAGCCAAGGACCACATCATCAAGCTCGGCTACGACATCGATTACGGAGCGCGGCCGCTGCGTCGGGTAATCCAGAACATGGTCGAGGACCAGCTGGCCGAGGCATTGCTAACGGGGCGCTTCTCCGCGGGCATGACCGTTCGCGTCGACAAGTCACCTGACGCCGGCCTGATCATCGAGCCGGTCAGCGAGAAGATCCCCGTCGAGGCCGGCGCCTAAGGCGCCGCGGCCCAGGATGGCCAAACAGGAGAGCCGCTACGTTTGCGGCACCTGTGGCGCGACCAGCCTGCGCTGGGAGGGCCAATGCCGCTCGTGTGGCGGTTGGAACACGCTCGTCGAGACAGTGGTCGAGCGCCCGCGCGGCGGAGCGGCGGGCGCTCGGCGCAAAGCCGTCGCTGCCCCCGCGGTCACTCCGCTCAACGAGGTCGCGGCGCACGACACCGAGCGACTCGTCGTTGGATTGCGTGAGGTCGATCGGGTCCTGGGCGGCGGGCTCGTACCGGGCTCGCTCGTGCTGCTCGGCGGCGAGCCGGGCATCGGCAAGTCGACGCTTGTCCTGGCCATATGCGGCCGCATCGCCGGACCGGCCCGCGTCCTCTATGCATCGGGCGAGGAGTCGGCGGCGCAATTACGTCTGCGCGCCACCAGGCTCGGCCTGGACGGATCGGGCGGCATCGACGTCCTGGCCGAGACGTCGGTCGAGCGCATCGTCGCCGCCGCGGAGGCGGGTGCGCCCGCGCTCCTCGTTGTCGACTCGATCCAGACGCTCACCACAGACGAGCTGGACGGCCCACAGGGCAGTGTGGGGCAGGTTCGCGCCGCCGCGGCCCGTCTCCAGGCCTACGCCAAGGAGAACGCGGTCCCGGTATTGCTCGTAGGTCACGTGACCAAGGACGGGACGCTGGCCGGGCCCAAGACGCTCGAACACCTCGTCGATGTCGTGCTGACGCTCGAAGGGGAGCGCTTCTCCGGGCTGCGCCTGCTGCGCTCGGCCAAGAACCGTTTTGGTTCGACCGAAGAGGTGGGCGTGTTCGAGATGGCCAGCACGGGTCTGATCGAGGTCGCGGACCCGGGTGGCGCTTTCCTCGAAGCCGACTCGCTCGGTGCGCCCGGCGTCGCCGTTGCTGCGACGCTCGAAGGCAGCCGGCCGCTGCTCGTCGAGGTCCAGGCGCTTGTCGCGCCGCAGGTCCATGGCTCGCCACGCCGCACCGCGGCTGGGCTCGACAGCCAGCGCTTGGCCCTGCTGATCGCCGTGCTCGGCCGGCGCGCAGGCATGAACCTGGCGAGCCACGACGTCTACGCCAACATTGTCGGCGGGCTCACTGTCGAGGAGCCGACGCTCGATCTGCCGCTGGCCCTGGCGCTCGCCTCGGCACTGCGCGACAGGCCGCTCGCCCCGGGCACCGTGTCGTGCGGCGAAATCGGCCTCACAGGCGAGCTGCGGCCGATCAACGGCCTCGGCCGGCGACTGCGTGAGGCAGCCCGCCTCGGCTTCACCAGGGCGATCGTGCCGCGCAACTCCGGTCGCGGCGAAGAGATCGAAGGCGTGGGGATCGACCTCATACGCGTCGGGACGCTCAGAGAGGCGATTGCCGCCGCTTTAGTCGAACGGCCTAGAGACGAGACACGCGCGATCCCTGTAGCAATCGACGCAGCATGAATAGCTTCGTACGTGTGTTTGGTGGCGCGCTCGGCGCGCTCATCGCCATCGTCCTTGCGGGGGGCGCGCACATCCCACCGCTCGACTTGACCTCGATCGGCGCAGTCGTGTTGCTCGTCCTGTGGGTCGCCGCGTGGGGGGTGATCGGCTTCTCGATCCTGCCCTACGTGACTGTGCAGCCGGCGCGCTGGCTGATCGGCCGTGTCATGACCCTCAGCGCAGGCGAGTTCATCAGCGCCGCGGCTGGGCTGATCGTCGGGCTGGTGATGGGTGCATTGATCGGTCTGCCGATGGCCAACCTGCCCGAGCCATACCGCTGGCTGCTCCCGATCGGCACCGTTGCCGTCACGGGTCTCGGGATGATGGGCCTGACCGTCGCGAAAAGGCACGACCTCGCCGAGGGGCTTCGGTCCGCCGGAGTTCTGAGGCTGCCGGCCACCGACTCTCCCGCCGTGACGATCGAAGGTCCGGTCGTCTACGTCGACACCAGCGTGCTCATCGACGGCCGCCTCACCGACGTCGTGGCCTCGGGCTTCTTGTGGGGCACACTCGTCGTGCCGCGCTTCGTGGTGGCCGAGCTGCAGCACATCGCCGATCAGCGCGACCAGAATCGGCGCGCCCGCGGCCGGCGCGGCCTGGAGATTCTCGCCGTTCTCCAGAAGGATCCGCGCATCGCGGTCGAGCTGCCTGATGAGGACGTTGCCACGGAGACGGAGGTTGATGCCAAGCTGGTCGCGCTGGCGCGTCGCCGCGGGGCCGCGATCCTGACAAACGACTACAACCTCAATCGCGTCGCGCAGCTCGATGATGTGCGCGTCCTCAACCTGAACCATCTCGCCAACGCGATCAAGCCGGCCTTCCTGCCGGGCGACACGCTGCACGTCAAGGTCACAGCCCAGGGCAAGGAGCCGGGCCAGGGCCTGGCCTACCTCGATGACGGGACACTCATCGTGGTCGAAGGGGGCACCGACCTCATCGACAAAGAGGTCGACGTGAACGTGACGCGCGTCCTCCAGACGGTCGCCGGGCGGATGGTCTTCGCGCAACTTCGCAGCTAGATGGCGGGGCCATACGCCGACGCAGTGATCGTTGCCGCGGGCGGGTCGACGCGCATGGGCGGTACCGACAAGATGGCCGAGCTGCTCCTGGGGCGGTCGCTGCTGCAGTGGTCGGTCGAGACGATGGCCGCCGCGCAATCCGTCGCGCGGGTGATCGTCGTTGCGCGACCCGACCGCGTCGCAGATCTCGCTGCCCAGCCATGGTTGAGCCAGGCAACGGTCGTTGCGGGTGGCGAACGCCGTTCCGACTCCGTTCGAGCGGGCGTTGAAGCCGCCAACGCCGATATCGTCCTCGTTCACGACGGGGCGCGTCCTCTTGCATCCTCCGCGCTTGCCGACGCAGTCGCCGCGGCCGCCGCGCGGCACGGCGCCGCGGTGCCCGTCGTAGCTGTCGTTGATTCGCTCAAGCGCGACGCCGGCGCGACCCTGGGTCAATCACTGGAACGCGACGGCCTGGTCCGCGCCCAGACGCCCCAGGCCGCGCGGCGCCAGCTGCTGCTCGACGCAATGGCCGCCGCCGGCGGCGACGCGTTCTCCGACGAGGCGGGGCTGCTCGAGAGCCGCGGCATCGCGGTCGCCACGGTCCCCGGCGAGGCGTCCAACATCAAGGTGACGTTGCCCGAGGATCTCGAGATGGTCCGGGCGCTGGCGCGAGGCGGGGGCGAGTCCAGGATTGGTTTGGGCCAGGACAGCCACGGCTTCGGCCCGGACCTCGGCCTTTGGCTGGGCGGCATCCAGATCGACGGCGCGCCGCGGCTATACGGCCATTCCGACGGCGACGTCGTGCTCCACGCGATCGCGACTGCAATCCTGTCCGCGACGGGCAACGGCGATCTGGGCCGGCTCTTCCCGTCAGACGACAGGCAGACGACAGGCATTGCCAGCGCTGACCTACTGCGCGAGGCGGTCGCCAGGGCGAGCCAGTCCGGCTGGGTGGTCGAATCAGCGCAGGTGTCGGTGGTCGGTGCGCGGCCAAGGCTGGGCGGCCAAAGACTGGACGAAATGGCTGCCAACGTCGCCGAGCTGCTCGGAGTCGGTCGGGATTCCGTGGCCATCAACGCGTCGACCGGCAACCTAAGTGGCGACGAAGGCGCCGGGCGCGTAATCAGCGCAACCGCACTGATCGGCCTACATCGGCGATGATGCAGGCCTAATGGGCCTGCATTTCACCAACACCCTCGGCGGCGCGCTCGAGGAATTCATGCCGCTCGACGCCGCGAACGTCCGCGTCTACTCGTGCGGGCCGACCGTTTACGGACCGTCGCACGTTGGCAACTTCCGCGCCTTCCTGCTGGGCGACCTGGTCAGCCGCTACCTGCGCTGGTCCGGCTACAAGGTCACCTGGGTCATGAACATCACCGATGTCGACGACCGCATCATCCGCGACCTCCAGGCGGCCGGCGGGACACTTGATGAGCTGACCGCGCCGCACATTGCCGGCTTCATGGCGAACCTGGGCAAGCTGCGCATAGGGCCGCCTGACAAGCTCGTCCGGGCGACCGAGCACATCCCCGAGATGGCGGCGCTGATAGCGCGGCTCCAGGCCAATGGCCACGCCTACAAGACCGACGACGGCTCGATCTTCTTCGACATCTCGTCCTGGCCGGCGTACGGCACCCTCGCCCGGCTCGATCCAGACGCTGCGCGGCAGACGGACCGCGTAGCGGCCGATGATTACGGCAAGGAGGATGTCCGCGACTTCGCCCTGTGGAAGGGCCACAAGGACGGCGAGCCGTCGTGGGACACGGAGATCGGTCCGGGCCGGCCGGGCTGGCACATCGAGTGCTCGGCGATGAGCATGAAGCAGCTGGGCGAGTCGTTCGACATCCACACCGGCGGTGTCGACCTGATCTTCCCCCATCACGAGAACGAGATCGCTCAAAGCGAGGGCGCGACGGGCAAGAAGTTCGTCACGACCTGGCTGCACAACGCGCACCTGCGGCTGGGCGGCCAGAAGATGGCCCGCCGCGTCGGCAACATCGCCAAGCCGGACGAGGTGTTCGAAGAGGGCTGGACGCCGACGGAGCTGCGCTATGCGCTGATGGCTACGCACTACCGCGCGCCCCTGGAGTGGGGCGACGACACGCTGGATCATGCTCGGGCGGCCGTCGAGCGGCTATCCGCGGCAGTCGCGGCTCTCGACGCCTACGAAGAAGAGAGGGCTGACGACCCCGACCTGCCCGTCGCTCTGGCTTCCGCGCGGGACGCCTTCAAGCTGGCCATGGATGATGACCTCAATGTGAGCGGCGGCCTGGCGGCGGTCATGGAGCTGGTGCGCGACCTCAACCGCCGGATCGATGCGCGATCTTTGTCCAGCGCGGACGCGCGGCGCGCCCTCGAAGCCGTGGGCGACCTCGACCAGGTGCTTGCTTTGCTGCCGGAGATACAAACGCTGCCGGCTGACGTCGCCCAGCTGCTCGAGCAGCGCGCGACAGCGCGCGCGACCAAAGACTGGGCAAAATCAGACGACCTGCGCGACACGCTCGCCGCCCTGGGCGTCGAGGTCGAGGACTCGCGCGATGGTCAGCGCTGGCGCTTGACGAGCAAGGTGTCCAATGGCTGATCGGCCGCGCAACCCGCGACCCGGTGGCTCACGACCGGGCGGCCCCGGCGGACCGCGTGGCGGTGGCGGATACCGCGGTGGAGCCGGTGGAGGTGGCTATCGGGGAGGCCCCCCGCGCGGCGACGGCGATCGGCCGAAGCGTGACTTCAGCGACCCCCCAAAGCGCGACTTCAATGACCGCCCGAAGCGTGACTTCGGCGATGGGCCGAAGCGCGATTTCGGAGATCGTCCGCGGCCCAGCTATGGCGACCGCCCCCGACCCAGCTATGGCGACCGCCCGCGACCGAGCTATGGTGATCGCCCGCGGCCCACTTTTGGCGACCGACCCCGACCCAACTCTGGCGACCGCCCCCGATCCGACTTCGGTGACCGTCCGCCACGCGGGGACGGCGACCGCCCGCGGCCGACCTACGGTGACCGCCCGCGGCCGACGTACAGCGATCGAGCCAGGCGGGATTTTGGCGACAGGCCCCAACGCGACTCGAGCGAGCGTCCGCGACGCGACTTCAGCGCCCGCCCGCCGCGCGACTTCACTGAGAGCCCGCGCCCAGACGGTGACCGACCGCCGCAATTCGAAGATCGTCCGCGGCGCTATCAGGGTCCGGCTGACCGGCCGCGTCCCGAGCGGCGCTTTGACAAGCCGCGCTCCGGTTATGGCAAACCTGTCATGAGCTTCGATACTCGGCGCGCGCGGACAACGCAAGCCACAGACATGAGCGAGCTGCTCAGTGAAGGCGAGGAGCTCATCGCCGGCAAGCGTCCGGTAGAGGAGGCCTTCGCGGCGCGACGCGAGGCGATCCGTCTGCTGATCGTCCCTGAACGTCGCGCGGCGCTCGACGCGCTCGCGATCCACGCGACAACCCTGCGCATCCCTGTCGTCGAGCTCGAAGGCGGCTCGCTCACTGCCCTCGCCGGCTTCGACGGCCACCAGGGCGTCGCCCTCGTCCTCAAGCCGCGGCCACATGCCGATGCTGACACGATCCTCGCCCACGCCCGCGAA
>JAXDLE010000118.1:0-6349 GCA_034666725.1 Chloroflexota bacterium | reverse complement strand
CGTGGCCGAGATCGTCGGCGGCATCTCTGCTGCCTGCGAACGGATCGGCTGCGACCTGTTGGGTGGGGAGACAGCCGAGCATCCCGGCGTCATGGATCCGGACGAGTTCGACCTCGCCGGCTTCTGCGTGGGCTTCGTCGAGCGCGACGAGCTGATCGACGGTTCGGCGGCACGCGCCGGCGACGCGGTGATTGGCATGGCCTCGTCGGGCCTCCATTCGAACGGCTTCTCGCTGGTGCGCCGCCTGATCGACGAGGGACGCCTGCCGCTGACCGACGAGCTGCTCACGCCGACGCGCCTTTATGCGCAGCAGGTGCTCGATATGTGTGCGCAGCTGATGCGTGACCAGCGGCGCGTCGGTGGTCTCGCGCACATCACCGGCGGCGGCCTGGCGCGCAACCTGCCGCGCGCGGTCGGGCCGGCGCTGGGGATCCGCATCGATCCAACTGCGTGGAGGCAGCCCGCGATCTTCGACGCTATTGCAAGCGCCGCGGGCATGGACGCAGTGGAGATGCGCGCCACCTTCAACTGCGGCATCGGCTTCGCCGCGATCGTCGATCCCGACGCGTCCGACGGGGCGATCGACCTGCTCCGTGGCCGCGGTATCGACGCGTGGCGCATCGGCGAAGTGCGGCCCATCGACGAGCTCGGCGGCCAGCGTTACGTAGAGGCGTGAGCGGCCGGATCGCGGTCTGCGTTTCCGGCGCGGGCTCCAACCTGCGCGCCATCCGCGCCTACGAGAAGCGCGGCCTTCTCGGTGGCGAGATCGCACTGGTCCTCGCCGATAGGCCGTGCGCTGCGCTTGGCCTTGCCGCGGATGAGGGAATGGCGACCGCCATCGTCGACCCCACAAGTCACGCGGACAAGGCAGCGTGGGACGAGGCAATGGCCGCGACGCTGACCGATGCCCGCGTGGATTGGGTGGTTCTCGCAGGCTTCATGCGATTGATCGGTGCTGTGACGCTCGCCCGTTTCCGCGGCCGCATGCTCAACGTTCACCCGAGCCTGCTGCCCGCCTACGCGGGCGCGCACGCGATCCGTGATGCGCTCGCCGGAGGCGCGCGCGTCACCGGGGTGACCGTGCATGTCGTCGACGAGACGCTCGATGGCGGCCCGATCGTTGCCCAGCAGCCGGTCACAGTTCTGTCCGACGACACCGAAGAGACGCTGCTCACGCGCGTGCACGCGGTCGAACATCAATTGCTACCGCGCGTCGTTGCCCTCGCTTTGGCCGGGGCGATCGACCTCACCGACGGAAGAGTCGGGATCGACTGGCGGCAGGCGGATGGCCTGCCCCGGCCACGCCGGGCGCTCCTATCCGTCTCCGACAAGGCCGGCCTTGCGGCATTCGCCACGACGTTGGCGGGCCTGGGCTTCGAGTTGGTCTCGACCGGCGGTACGGCGCGCGCCCTGCGCGAAACGGGGCTGGCAGTCACCGATGTCGCCGACGTGACTGGATTCCCAGAGATGCTCGACGGCCGCGTCAAGACGCTCCACCCGCGAATCGCGGCGGGCGTCCTGGCCGATCAGCGGCTGGACGATCACCGCGCGCAGCTGGCGCAGGCGCTGATCGAGCCGTTCGAGCTGGTCGTCGTGAATCTGTACCAATTCGCCAAGGCGGCCGCGAAGGCTGACATCTCCGATGACGAGCTGATCGCACAGATCGACATTGGTGGACCAACCCTCGTCCGGGCGGCGGCCAAGAATCACGAGAGCATCGGCATCGTCACCGACCCAGCGCAGTACGACGCTGTGCTGCTCGAGCTGGGCCATGGGGGAGGGCTGAGCCACGACATGCGGCGCGAGCTAGCCGCGGCCGCCTTCCGGCTCACGGCCGGTTACGACGGGCTCATTGCCGACACCCTGTCGCGGCGCTGGTGGCAGCGGATCGAGTTGCCCGGCCGCCTGTCACTCGACCTGGGCCGCGTCCAGGAGCTGCGCTACGGCGAGAACCCGCACCAATCGGCCGCGCTGTACCTCGCGAGCGGCGTCGACCTGGCGCCCGGCGCGTTCTCCAACGGGCCGCTCCTCCAGCAGGGCAAGCCGCTCTCCTACAACAACATCCTTGACGCCGCCGCAGCCACGGGCTTGGCACGCGACCTGCGTGGTCCGGGCTGCGTGATCGTCAAGCACGCCAATCCGTGCGGCGTGGCCGAGGCAAGGGACCTCCTTGCCGCGTGGGACGGCGCGCTGGCCGGTGACCCGGTGAGCGCTTTCGGCGGCGTCGTCGCTCTGACCGGGCCGGTAGACGCGCCCCTGGCTGAGAAGCTGACGTCGATCTTCCTCGAGGTCGTGGTCGCACCGGACATCACCCCGGAAGCGCGAGACATCCTGGCGCGCAAGCCGAACCTGCGAGTGCTGCTCGACCCCGGTCTGGGCGCGCCACCGTTCGCCGGAATGGAGCTGCGCAGCGCCGGCGGCGCGCTCCTGGTGACCGAGGCGGACGTCGCCGCGGATGACCCCGCCGGCTGGGCGGTCGCGACCAAGCGTTTGCCCACAGACGCGGAGCGTGCCGCGCTCGAGCTGGCTTGGCGCGTCTGCCGCCACGTCAAGTCGAACGCCATCGTCCTGGTCAAGGACCGCGCCGTTGTTGGAGTGGGTGCGGGCCAGATGAGCCGCGTCGACAGCGCGCGCCTTGCGGTCGCCAAGGCCGGTGCGGAGCGTGCGACGGGCGCGGTCTGCGCAAGCGACGCGTTCTACCCGTTCCCGGACGCGCTGGAGGTGTGTGCGCAGGCCGGCGTGAGCGCGTTCGTGCAGCCCGGCGGCTCACAACGCGACGCGGAAGTGATCGCCGCCGCGGATGCCGCGGGCGCCGCAATGCTCATGACCGGGACGCGCCATTTCCGCCACTAAGCGGGCCTTCTCGCCACCGGGCTTAGAATCCGCGTCATGGACGAGAACATGAATCAGCCCAACGACACCATGGCCGAAGGCGCCGACCGGCCCCGCGCCGGCCGCGAGATGCTGGTCCAGCTCCAGCAGATGATCGACACCCTGGCCACTCAGGCGGCGCCGGTAATGCGCGAAGTTGCCGCCAAAGCGGCCGAGCTGGCCGCGGTCGCCGGTGAGAAGGCAGGCCCGCTGGCGCACAAGGCCGCCGGAATGACCCAAGTGGCCGGCGAGAAGCTTGCGGCGCGTTCAAAGGAGATGGCCGCCGATCTGCGCCGCCCGCGCGAGGGCGCAGACGCGATATCGGAATCGATGCCCGACGCGACCTCCGACGCCGGCTCGCCTGAGGCCGGCTTCGAGGAGATGCGCGAGGCCGACTGACGGATCGGTCTGGGCACACAGAAAAAGCCGGGCCTCGCGGCCCGGCTTTTCGATTCCCGGAGTTGTTGCCTAGCGGCGCTCTGGCTTGTTGCTCCGCGCTTCCTTGGTCTGGCGGCGCTCTCGTGCGTCGCGCTCCATCTCGGCGTCGCGCGACTTGCGCTGGATGTAGTAGTCCGTGTCCAGCAGAAGGCTGTGACCCTCGGTGTCATCGTCACCCGAGGCACCCAGGTTCTTGACGCCGGGCCCGGACATCTTCGCGCCGGGACCGGACATCTTCGCGCCGGGGCCGCTCAGCTTTGCCGATGACGGCGTGAACTTGTGACCCTCGACGTCGCTCTCGACGGGCTTCTTGCCCTTGGCGACCTTGGCCTTGTCCTTGCTCATTTCGATCTCCTGTCAGTCTTCAAGTGCAGCTTGGCTCGGCTGAACTGGCAGCAAGCATCGTAGTACGAGCGCATAGGGGCAATGCGCGAGCCGACAGACCGACTGTAAAGTGGCCGACACCGGGCGCCCGCCCGACAGACGAGCTGAGGGACGATGGGAGTAATCGCCGCCTACCGGCGCGTTCTCGGCAACGGGGCTCTCACGCGGCTCCTGTTCGGCGAGTTTGTGTCGTCCATCGGGGACTGGCTCTACCTGGTCGCGCTGCTCGTGCTGGTCTGGAATGCGACGAATGGCGACGCCGTGACGTTGGGCCTCATCGGGGCGGCGCGCATCCTGCCCTACGTGATCCTGTCGATCCCGGCGGGCATCGTGGCCGACCGCTTCGACCGGCGCAAGATCCTGCTCTTCACCGACATCGTGCGCGGCTTGATCATGCTCGTGATCGCCGCCGCCGTCTATCTGAACGTCTCGATCTGGATCATCGTCGCGCTCGCGATCACCGCGACGTGCTTCTCGGCGTTTTTCGGGCCGGCAATCGGCGCCTACCTGCCCTCGCTCGTGCGCGACGAGTCGGAGCTGGGCCCGGCCAACAGCGCCTGGTCGAGCCTCGTCAGCCTGGCGTTCTTCATCGGCCCGGCGTTTGCGGCCATTCTGCTGACCCTCGGCTCGCTCGTGGCGGCCTTCCTGCTCAATGCCGTGACCTTTGCCGTCGTCGCGGTCGTGCTGCTCGGCCTGCCCTCGAAGCAGCCGGAAGCGAAGACGGCCGGTGCGGCCGATTCAACGCAACCGGTCAAGGCTCGACTGAGTGACGCGCTTCGGCCCATCTATCGCCCCTTGCTTGGTTTGACGGTGCTTAACGTCGTGGTCGGCTTCGTGACGGGCGGCCTGGGCGTGATCACGGTCATGCTGTCGGTCGAGGTCTTCCACATCGATGAGGCGACCGGCACCGGGCTGCTCAATGCCGCAATCGGCATCGGTGGCGTGCTCGGCGCCGTGGTCGCGAGCGCGCTGGTGCTGCGCCGTCGCCAGGGCCCGCCGCTGGTAATCGGCGCCGCAGCGCTCGGCCTGGGCCTGGCGTTGACCGGCCAGGTGCCCGAGTTCGCCCTTGCCCTTGCGGCGCTCGGCTTTGCTTCCGCCGGCGCGCTGCTCGTCGAGATCGTCATGACCACTCTGCTCCAGCGCATCGTGCCCGACGCAGTGCGTGGCCGGGCACTGGGGCTGATCGACACGGTCTACGTGCTGTTCTACGCCGCCGGCGCGTTCGCCATCCCCGTCATTGCGTCCGGTCAGGCGGGTCTGGTCCTGCTCGTGTCGGGCGTGGCCATCGCCATTGCCGGCGTGCTCTGTCTGCTGCTGCTCGGCGCCACGGCCATCCAGCAGCCCGCCGACGACGCGCGTCGTCGGCTGGCGGACGTGGCGCTCTTCGCCGGCTTGCCCCCAGACCGCGTCGAGCTCGCCATGCGGCGCGCCGCCGTGCGCGACGTCAAGGCAGGCACGACGATCATTCAGCAGGGCGACCCCGCCGACTTCTTCTACGTCATCAACAGTGGCCGAGTGGAAGTCACGCAGACCGACGCCAGCGGCGCGAGCCATCTGCTGCGCCAGATGGGCCCGACGGAATTCTTCGGCGAGATAGGCCTGCTGTCGCGCGTCGCGCGCACTGCAACAGTGATTGCAATGACCGACTGCACGCTTGTGGCACTCGAAGGCGCCGCGTTCCTCGAGCTCGTCGAGTCGGGACCGGGCTTGACGTACCGCCTGCTCGACGTTCACCGTGGCGCGGTGACCGCTGCCGGTGAGGGCTCTTAGTTGGACGACAACTTCGCAGTTGACGCCCTGGCGCGCTGCCCGCTGTTCGAGCACGCGTCGCGCAACATCCTCGAGTCGCTCGCCGGCCGTTTGCGGCGGCGCCGCTTCCGGCGCAACGAGGTGATCTTCCACCAGGGCGACCCCGGTGACGCTCTGCACATCGTCGCCGCCGGCGCCGTGAAGATCCTGCTGCCGTCAGCCGAGGGCGACGAGGCGATCATCGCCACCCTGCGGCCGGGCGACTTTTTCGGCGAGCTGGCCCTGCTCGACGGCGCGCCGCGCTCCGCGACAGCCGCGGCGCTCGACGGGAGCGAGACGCTGGTCCTGCCGCGCGACACTTTCCTGGGCTTGCTCGACACGTCGCCCGGCCTGCGTGATGCCCTCCTGGCGGGCCTCGCCCACGAACTACGACGCCTGACGGGCCACGTCGAGGAGCTGCACTTCCTCGATCTCGCCGGCCGCCTGGCGATGCGCCTGACACGGCTCGCGCGCGAGACCGCGCCCGATGCCACCGGCCAGATCAAGCTCGATTGGCCGTACACCCAGTCGGACCTCGCGGCCATGATCGGCGGCACCCGCCAGAGCGTGAATCGGCTCCTTTCGGAGCTGGTCGAGGACGACCTGATCAGAATCGAGCCCGACGCGCTCGTGATCACCGATCTGGACGAGCTCGCCCGGCGCGCCGAGCGCTGAGCGGGCAGACGGACGAAAGATGGTGAGTCGGGACTAGACCGATTTCGGTTCGACAATCATGCTGTCGGGTATTCGACAGCTCTCTTGTCCGCTCGTCGGTTGCCGTCGCGGCCGCCGTGCCCCAAATTTGAAACCAGCCGAACAGGCAGATAAACCAAAGGGAGGTATTTACCAAAGTGAGCAAGATGGATAA
>JAXDLE010000117.1:0-6068 GCA_034666725.1 Chloroflexota bacterium | reverse complement strand
CACCGGCATGTCGGTGCTCGCGGCACTCAACCAGGTCGCACAGCTCGTCGCCGCGACGCTCTACGTTGACTACAGCAAGGACCTCCACTTCTTCACAGGCACCGAGACCAATCCGGCGCCGTTCGATCTGACGCGGCCGGCCAGCCCGCCGACGAGCTACCCGTACCGTGACTTCTCGCTCGTGACGTCTACGCCGGACCTGGCGCATGCGGTGTTCGTCCAGGGCGACGGCGTGTCGGTGTGGCGCACCGCTGTCGGCGCGCCCACCGATAACACGCGTCAGGAACGTTCAATCAACGATCAGACCATCAAGACGCTGGCTGACGCCCAGGCGCTCGGCGACGCGATGCTGACCAAGTGGTCCGCAGCAGCCGTGGAGGGCCAGCTGTCGACCTATCGGCCGGGGCTGCAGGGCGGCATGACAGCGCGGATCAGCAACCCCGCATGGGGCACCGATGCGACCTACGTCATCACGTCGGTCACGATGCGATTGCTTGGCCCGACGCTGCCCGAGTACCAGGTCGGCTTCGCGGACCACTACGCGTGCAAGCCCGGGCAGGCCGCTTTCAACGTAGCCGCGACGAGCGCGCCCGTCCGTCTCGTGAACGATGTGCTCCAGGTCATCGGCGACGTCTCCGCGGCTGGCTCGAACACAGTGCCCAACAGCAGCTTCGAGAGCGCCGGCGACTGGACGGTGGGCTCGCTGTGGTCGGCCGCATATGCGTCGGCCGCCCCATACCAGGGCAGCAAGACCGCGCGCTGCGCTCCGACGGGAACAGACGCCGGCGAGCTCATCTCGGCCGCGTTCATCGCGGTCGATCGGACGCAGGACTGGTGGTTCTCCTTCGAGAGCCTCCTCTCGTCGCGGACGTCTGGCACGGCACGCTGCGTGGTTCGCGAATACAACGCCGCCGGCACGCTGCTGGCCAGCACAAACATCGACACGACCGCAGCAGAGACGACCTGGACCCGCCATTCGGTTCACTTCGGACCGACCGCGACCGACTCGCGATTCGCCTTCCAGGCGACGACGACCAAGGTCAAGATCGTGTTCCTCACGACAGGTAGCGCGACCCTCATCTGGGAGGTCGACGCGATCCAGTTCGAGCGGAGCGCGCAACTCACGAGCTACGCGCCGGCGCCCTACGAGATCGCCGACAGCACCGTCGGCACCGCCAAGATCATCACGGGCTCGATCGTGACGGCCTCCCTGGCGGCTGGTGCGGTCATCGCGCTCGTGACCAACACCGGCAACACGGTCATCATCAATGCCTCGGGCATCGCCGTGACTAATGGCGCCATCACGGTCACCAACCCGGGCTCGACGGTCATCATCGATGGCTCAAGCGACATCTTCAAGATCGCGTCCACGGGTACTAGCACGCGCGACAACACCACCGACATCGTCTATTTCGTCGCCTTCAGCGGTCTTGGCTCCTTGTCGGCGCCGCGGGCGTTCATGTACTTCAGCGCGTGGTCGAACAACTCTGCCGCCGAGGCCGCATCGAATGGCCAGCAGCGCTCGACGGATTTCCTCGGCGACCCGCAGCTCCTTGACTATAAGTGGGTCGCCTCTTCGTCTGGCGGCGCGGTGAATAAGAAGACCATTGGCGCCGTAGATACAGCCCTCATTGGCGTCACGTCGTATTTGTCCTCCGGAATTCAGCAGCTCGCCATCTCGGTCTACAACCCAGGCGGCTACGCCCATGTCTACAGCTACGTGAGGTACTACGTGCTGGTCGAGGAGGCGCTGTAAATGCTCTCCATGCTCGTTCACTGGGACGCGACCGGAGCGATCGTTCACACCAACGACTACATGATTGCGTTCGATGAGAACAGCGCTGTCATCGGCCTGATTGACTTTGCCGCGCACGAAGCCGCCGGCGGTCGAATGAGGGACATCGTGTACGACCCGGGCGCGGTCGGCGCCGGCACGTGGCCAGAATGGCTCGGTGGGCGAGCGCACGAGTTCAAGGTCGAGTTGGATCCCAACCCCGGTCAGGCTCGTGCCCGCATCAAGGCGCTCGTCCACAGGACATCAGGGCACCGCCGGGTGCGAGCGAGCGTCGATGCAGCGATCGCCGAGCGCATCAACGAAAAGCGACTCGAGGCGACCAGGCTCGGCGAAGACCGGCGCAAAGAGCTAAGGCGGCTGAAGGTGTCGCAGTCCGTCATCGAGGAGGCCGTTGACCCGGAGCCTGAGCCAGCCGACCTGCGCGACATCGTCGGTGGCCCGGGCAAGCCGCTGCTACTCGATGCGGATGGCAAGACCATGGCGCGCCCGAAGGTGGAGCGGCCGAACCTGCCGATCGTGAGGCGCTAACTAGCGACGCTTTGACGGTGACAACATGACCGACAGGATCACGCCCACAAGACTCACGATGAGGCCCGCGATCGCGATCAGCACCATTGCCAAAGCCATCGTGTGGTGATGGACCCACATCCAAGCCAGGACGAGGCCGGCAATGACCCCGATCGCGACTACGGTCGGCAGATTCACCAGCTGGCCTCGGGTCGCGAGGAATGCGATTCCGGCCCCAACAACGGCCGCGATCGCATACAGCACAACGTGAGGCGACGCCGCGCCGGTATCTTGGGCGACCTCGTCAGCAGATGGTGGCGCCGATAGCTTTGTTGTCGTCGAGTATGAGAGCCCGGTGCCGGGAAGCCCGATCGAACGTCGGAGCCTGCCGTGGCCGATCGTTGTCTTCGCGCCGCGTGGGCCCATCGAGAGCGAGGTCCCGGACTTACCCAGGTTGACCGTGACGCCGGGCGCGATCTTGAAACGCTTGGTGAATCGAATCGGCACTTGGGCCTCCGCTACATCTTGGCCAGGAGCTCGGCCTTCTTTGCTTGGTACTCGGCTTCGGTCACGAGCTCATCCTGACGCAGATCCGCGAGCTGTCGGATCCGTTCCGCTGCGCTCACCTCGGCTGACTGTGCGGATACGAGCAGGCTCGTAATCATGCCCGTTACGGCTGCCCACAAGGTGATGCCCACGATCATGAGCACAGCAGCTGCGAGCCGACCTTCGGGCGTGATCGGAGTGACATCCCCGTAGCCGACCGTCGCGACCGTCACGACTGCCCACCAGAGCGCGTCGCCGAACGATGTGACCTCGGGGTTTTGCCCAACCTCGGCGAAGTAGAGCGCCGCGCCGCAGATCACCGCGACCGTCAGCCACGCGCCGAAGAGCGCCAGCAGTCCGCGATGAGCAGCGAAGCGCTCGATGCTCGACAAGGCACGGAACATGCCGGCGAAGACGCGCACCAACCTCAGGAGGCGCAGGAGGCGCATCAGCCGCACCGCACGTACCGTCGGGATAAGCGCCACCGCGTCGATCCAGTGGCCGCGCAGGTATGCCCGCCTATCCCTCGATGCTGCCAGGCGCGAGGTGAACTCGGCCGCGAAAACGACGGTCAACGTCAAGTCGACGGCGTCGAGCAGTGGCGCCATGTCGGATGAAGCCTCAACGAATCCGACCACGACGAATAGGACCGCCAGCGCCGCCATGACGAGCTCCCAGGCGACATCGTGACGGGCGATCCACCCGCTATATCGGTCGGCCAGCTCGCGCAGGGTCGTACACGTAGTAGACGGTGACGAGAGTCCCGTCGTCGGACCATTCGAGTCGGTCGGCCAGGTAGCCCTCGGCCATCGCCTCGCTCATGCCCTCGCTGCAGGCCTTGGCGGCTTCGTCGTGGGTCGCGCCGACATACAGACGCTTCTCTTCCAGCTTCGCCCAGTCGAGCTGCGTCACGACGCTCTCAGCAGGGCTTGTGCAGCTTGCGGCCGGGATAGGAGGCCAACAGCGCCGTCGACGTCTTGAACCCCTGCAGATAGGTGTTGGACAGGCTGCGCCACTGGCCGCACGTGCTGCGCTTGTAGTAGTAGGTCGTCCCGGCATAGCTCGAGGTGAAGAAGCTGCACGTCGCCTTCGTGCAGCCGTGGCCGGTGAATGCACTCGCGATCTGAACGGGCCCGGTCGCCAGCAACCCCAGCGCCAGGATCGCCGCGATCAGCGGGCCAACCACAAACTTGTGGATAACTTGGGCAGTCATCGAGAAACCCTCCAACAAGCCGTGACGCTCAACCTGTCACGACGCGTCTCTATCTGTATCTGCTGACGAGCAGCCGACGCAGGCGCGGGGTGTCGCGAATGACCCGCTAGACCCTTCGAGGAATACGGTCGTGCCAACCGTCATCTTGTCTTCCGCCGAAATCGAGGCGATCGAGGCTGAGCTCATGCAGAGCGTCTACGACGCAAAGCGACGAGCTCGCCTTCAGCTTTTGGGTCGCCTTCCCCCTCCTCCGCCTCCGAGTCCTCGCTCTCGAGAGCTGCTGCGTCGGCAATCAGCTCGTCGAGCCGCTCAAACGCCGTAGGTTCGGGCGACAGGAATAGCTGGACCGGGACGCCATACAGCTCAGCAGCCCTGTCGAGCTGCCGCAGCGACGGATCCCTGGTCCCGGCCTCCCAGGCGCTCAGGGTCGACTTCGACTTGCCGCTGAGCCCAAGCTGCGCGGCCGCAGCTGACTGGGTCAGGTTCGCGCCCTCGCGAGCCATGCGCAGCCAGAAGCCGCGGCGGCGGCTTTTGAGCGAGGGATCGGCGGTGTTGTTCACCGCGATCAAACGTAGGCGTGGCGGGAACATGTTCTAGGCCCGTGTATTTCCTCTGTTGACAACAACGGCAACCCTACGGCACAATCCCCGCTGTGCAGCAACAAGTTCTCTACAAGACGAAATCGATGCAGCTGCTGCAGGCGCGCCGAGGCAAGCCCCTCGAGGAAGACCTGCGGCAGATGTACGTCGTCGAGGGCCGCACTCTCGCGGAGATCGGCGCCGAGCTCGGCGTCGGCGTCTCGACCCTTAGTCGCTGGCTCTCGCAGCTCGGCATAGAGGCCCGGCCGACGGGCACCAGGACGGCGGCCTGATGCGGAGCGGCACCCAGCTTCGCCTCGTCGACGCCCGCTCGAGCGACTTCACGACGCTGCCCACGAGCAAGGTCGAAGAGCAGCAGCTCGAGCTGCGCGTTTCACGGGACGAGCGACTTGGCCACGCCACAACCGTTCGCCAGCACATCCGCGCTGCGATGCGCGCGCTGTCCGACGGCCGGCTTGCAATGGCCGGGATGTGGCTGGTCGAGCTTGACCGCCTGAATGAACGAGAGGCCACCAGGGCGCGATCG
The DNA here is from genome assembly GCA_034666725.1 of Chloroflexota bacterium. Classification (GTDB taxonomy): domain Bacteria; phylum Chloroflexota; class Limnocylindria; order Limnocylindrales; family CSP1-4; genus JALYGJ01. The sequence continues at coordinate 882 of JAXDLE010000117.1, read as the reverse complement.
GTAGCGGTCGCAGCCGGTGCTTGCCCCGACCTGACGGTCGTCCGGAGCCCAGGCCACGGAAGGGCCGCATGACACGCGCGCTACGTGCGATCTGGGACATGCCGCTGTGGACAGGCCTGACGGCCGCTCCATTCGCGTTCCTCGCCGGCGGGATCCTCCGCGGCCTGGTGGTCTGCTGATGCGCCGCGATCTCGCATTCCCAATCCACATCCCTGGCGAAGATGACCGTGACTACGGGGTGCGCTCCGCCCTCCGCGAGCTGCGGGCTCGCCCGAAGGTCCGAGTCCTGATCGACGCTCTGGTTGGCGTCTGGGTCATCGGCTGGGTGATTGCCGGATTGCTCCTGTTCTTCGCGATCGGAAGTGTCCAGTGAGCACGAAGGCCGAGCGCCGGGTCGCGCGCGTTGCCGCTTACGAAGGCCGCGAGCGAGCGCGCAAGTCGCCGGCCGGCCAGACGGCCGCGGCCAAAGCCGAGCAGCTCCGCGTTGAGCAGGCCACCGCCTACTCGACCCGCCACAAGCGAGGGCGCCGGCGCCGACTGATCGAGCAGCGCCGTTATGGCCGTGCCGTTCGCGGCGCGGTCGCGGTGCTCGTGCATCTGCGGAACGTCCCCGCGCGCAGCTCGCGCGCCAGGGGTCACTACTGCGCCGGCCTCGGCCACAAGTGGAGCGGTCTGCGCGATCGCAATGAGAAGGGAGCCGTGCGGGTCTGCGGACGCGGTTCGTGTCACGCCGTCGAGTTCATCGCCACGACTGTCAGCCAGGGCGCGCCGGGGCGCGACGCGCTCTCGCCGAACGCCGCGGCCGCGCTCAACGGCGCCGAGAGGCGAGCAGCCGGGATCGGTTCGGCCTAGGGCCGGTCGCGCCGCGCCTTTCTCGCTGGG
>JAXDLE010000116.1:0-10921 GCA_034666725.1 Chloroflexota bacterium | reverse complement strand
CGCTTCTTCCGGCTGCTGACCGAACAGATCACGCCATCATGGGTCGCCGCGGAGTTGGCGTAAAACGAAATTACCTATTGAGCGTAAGCGTCGCGACTGGCATACTCAGACGCACCCGCTTCCGGGGGCCGTGCCTCCTCCGGTGAATGTGTTTGTAAAACCACGTTCCCGGGGTTCGAGGGTGGCCCGGGCTCAACTTGAGGAGTCTGCGGAGGCGTGAAACTCCAGCCGGCGAAGGCGGCACTAGCCGATCCATTCGTGGATCTCATCGCCTGTGAGCGAGAGTGCCGCACCTGTAGTTATGCCGCGACGCTCGATTGCGACGGCAACTGCGGGGTCTGCCCACACAACGGATACTGTCCCTGTGTCAACCCCGTCGTCGCCCGGAGCAAGACCGCGTTGAAGATCATCGAGCTGCGGCCGATCCTGCTCCAGGACCTGCGCGCCAGGAACTAGTCAAGAACCTGGTCTGATGGAGATCTCTGCTTTGCGCGAGCTCTTCGAGCGCGTCCACGCGACCTCGGGGCGGCTTTGACCTAGCCGCCAAACAAACACGCGTCGAACAACTCGACGCGCAAGCGAGCGAGCCTGACTTCTGGTCTGATCAGCGCGCGGCCCAGAAGGTGCTGCGCGAAGCCGACGGGCTGCGCGATGAGGTCGCCAGGTGGCGCGCGCTCGAGAAGCGCGCCGACGATCTGCTGGAACTCGCCCAGCTGGCCGACCAGACCTCCGACTCCGATATGTCGGCCGAACTCGATTCGGAATACGACCAGGTTTCGACCGAATACGAACGCCTGCGCACCAGCCTGCTATTCGCGGGCGAGTACGACGCCGACGACGCGATCCTGACGATCACGGCCGGCGCCGGCGGCACCGAGGCAACCGACTGGGCCGAGATGCTGCTGCGCATGTACCTTCGCTGGGCACAGCGCCACCGCTATGCCAACGAGATCCTCGACCAGCTCGAAGGCGAGGAAGCGGGCCTTAAGAGCGTCACCGTGAGCATCGGCGGCCGCAACGCGTACGGCCACCTGCGCGCCGAACGCGGCGTTCATCGCCTGGTGCGCATCTCTCCCTACGACTCCCAGAAGCGGCGCCATACGACGTTCGCGTTGGTCGAGGTCGTGCCCGAAGTGGAGGACGACACGGCAGTCGGCGAAATTCCCGAGGACGAGCTGCGCATCGAGACATTCCGCTCGCAGGGTGCCGGTGGCCAACATGTCAACAAGACTGATTCGGCCGTCCGGCTAACGCACATTCCCACGGGCATCGCGGCGCAGAGCCAGAACGAGCGCTCGCAGCACCAGAACCGCGAATCGGCGATGAAGATCCTGAAGGCGCGGCTGCTCGAGCGCCGGCTCGAGGAGCGCGAGCGCGAATTGGCATCGCTCCGCGGCGAGCACGTCGAGGCCGGCTGGGGCAACCAGATTCGGTCGTACGTGCTGCACCCGTACCAGATGGTCAAGGACCACCGGACCAACCTGGAGACGAGCGCGACGGGCGATGTGCTCGACGGCGATCTCGACGCCTTCATGCAGGCCGAGCTCGAACGCCTCGCGACGAGCGCCCCGGTCGCGACAGGCAGCGAAACATAGGGGTGGACTTCCGACCGATCGACCCAGGGGACCTCGAAGCCTGCGCCGATGTCTTCTACGCGGCCGACGACGACCTGATGGCCAAACGCGGCCTGCCGCTCATGCCGCGCAACCGAGTTGCGCTGCTGCGCCTCTTCGCCCACATCCAGGCGACGAGCCCGCAGCGCGCCTGGCTCGCCGAGCGCGACGGCCGTGTCCTTGGCTTCGGCATGTCGGCCCAACGCGAGAGCCTCGTGTTCCTGGCGTTCTTGTTCGTCGATCCCGCCGAGCAGGCGAAGGGACTTGGCCGCGCCCTGCTGGAGCGGTCCATGGCCAACGCCGAGCGCAGCGCGGTGTGCATCTTCAGTCTGCAGCCCATCTCGGCCGCGCTCTACGCGATGTACGGCATGGTGCCGCGTGTGCCGCTGTACACGATCACCGGCCGGCCCAAGCGGCCGTTGCCGCTGTTGCCCGACGGACTATCTGTCGGTCGGCTCGAGGCCGACCAGGCGGCCGATCTTGATCGCGCGGTGGTTGGCTTCGAGCGTGCCCAGGACCACGCCGCCTGGCTGAGCTGGGAGCGCCGCCTGTTCGGGCTGTTCGAAGGCGGACGGGCAGTTGGCTACGGCTACGCCCAGCAGTCGGGCCGGCTGGGGCCTGTGGTGGTCGAGCGTTCGGAGCTCATCCTGCCGTTCGTCGGCCAGCTCATGCGCGAGATCGGGTCGCTCGAGGATTGGATGATCAACGTCCCCGGACCCGCGGCCGACGCGTTTGCCGGGCTGCTCCGCGCGGGCATGCGCATCGATGGACCACCGGTGCTCTTCTGCGCCTCCGGCCATTCGATCGATCACAGTCGCTACCTGCCGTCGACTTTCGCCCTGCCCTGACAGGCGAGTTCGCTGCTCTCAGCCGGTTTTCAGCCGACGCACCTAGACTGACCGTCCCGTGACCGACAAGTCATTCACCGCGCCTTCCTCCAACCTGTCCGACACGCTACCGCCGGTCGAAATGCAGAACGAGCCGCGGCCCCGCGGTGCTCAAGCATCGACGCTGTTGACGCTGCTCGTCGTCGCGGTCCTGGGCGGTGGCGCGCTCTTCGTGTCTGGCTTCACCCTGGGTCGGCTGGCCGGCGCGACTCCGGGCACCACGGACGCCAACCAGGATCTGTTCCGGCCCTTCTGGGATGCGTATTCCGACGTCAGCACGAACTATGTCGGCCAGGTCGATCCACACCTCCTTGTGGAGGGCGCGATCAAGGGGATCTTCGGCGCGCTTGATGATCCCTTCTCGCAATACCTGACGGAGGAGGAGTACCGCGCCTCGCTGGGTGGCATCAGTGGCGAGTTCGAGGGCGTCGGTGTCGAGATGGCCACCCAGGATGAGGCCGGCCAGCCGTGCGACACGATCTCCGACACGTGCCGCCTGGTGATCACGCGCGTGGTGCGCCGCTCCCCGGCAGTCGCCGCGGGCCTGCGCGAAGGCGACGTCGTCACCGCGATCGACGGCGACGCCACGCGCGGCAAGACGCTCGATGACGTCGTGCCCACCATTCGCGGGCCCAAGGGGACGGTCGTGACGCTGACCATCGTGCGCGGCGCAGAAACGCTCGACGTGCCGGTGACCCGCGACGTCATCCAGCGCGAGGACGTAAGGAGCGAGCTGCTCGCCGATGGCCGCGTGGGCTACCTCAAGGTGAGCGGGTTCTCGTCGGCTTCGGCGCAGGACCTGCACGACATGCTCACGCAGCTCATCGGGACCAATCATGTCGAGGCGCTGATCCTCGACCTGCGCGACGACCCGGGCGGCTACGTCGACGCGGCGCAGAAGATTTCAAGCGAGTTCAGCGGCGCCGATCCGCTCTACTGGGAGGAGACCGCGACGGGCGACCCGCAGCCGCAGCATCCCAATCCGGGTGGCGCCGCCACGGACACGAGCATCCCATTGGTCGTACTCGTCAACGGCGGCACCGCCAGCGCGAGCGAGATCGTCTCGGCCGCGTTGCAGGGCAACCACCGCGCGCTGCTGATCGGTACGCAGACCTACGGCAAGGGCACGATTCAGGAGTTCAAGGAGTTGCCCGGCGCGGGCGGCTACCGCCTGAGTGTGCGCAAGTGGCTCACGCCCGACCAGACCTGGATCCACGGCGTGGGCCTGCGGCCGGACATCGTTGTCGCACCACCCGCCGACGAGCAGCCACCCAACGATGTCGTCCTCGAGCGGGCGCTGCAGGTCGTGCTCGACGAGATCGCCGGCAAGCCGGTGACGCCCGATCCACCACCGACGCCCACACTGGTGCCCACGCCGACGGCGTAGTGAAAAGGCGCCCGATCACAGTGCGCCTACATATGCCTCCTCGCGGTGAAGCCCTGCGTCGAGGCCGGATTCCTCGATCTCGGCCGCGACCCGGACTGGAGTCACGCGGTCGATCAACCAGAGCATGGCGTAGGTAAAGCCAAAGGCCCAGACCGACGACATGAGAACGGCCGCGATCTCCTTGATGAAGAAGTCGGGGTTACCGGCGAGAAGGCCGTTCGTGCCGGCTGGGTTGAAGGCTGTCGTGGCCAGGATGCCCAGCATCACGATGCCGATGAAGCCACCGACGCCATGGACGCCCCACACGTCGAGCGCGTCGTCCCAGCGAAGCCGGTTCTTGAGCGCGACCGCGCCGTAGCAGACGACGCCCGAAACGATGCCGATGATCATCGCGGCGACCGGGGAGACGAAACCTGCCGCCGGAGTGATGGTGGCAAGACCGGCGACGGCGCCGGTCAGCAATCCGACGAGGCTTGGACGCTTCTCGAAGAACCAGCCCACCGCGAGCCAGGTGATAGCCGCGAATGACGCCGCGATGTCGGTGTTGAGGAATGCGACCGCGGTCGTTGCGTCAACGCGAAACTCGCTGCCCGCATTGAAGCCATACCAGCCGAACCACAACAACCCCGTGCCCAGGGCAACGAGCGGAATGCTGTGGGGGCCCGTATCGGCAAAACGGCGCCGGCCCACGTAGAGGATCGAGGCCAGTGCTGCTATCCCGGCGATGTTGTGGACGACGATACCGCCGGCGAAGTCGAGCACGCCCCACTGGGCGAGCACTCCACCACCCCAGACCATGTGGACGAACGGGAAGTAGACGAGGAATAGCCAGCCGGTCAGGAAGGCGAGGTAAGCCTTGAAGGTGACGCGGTTGGCGAACGCGCCGGTGATCAGGGCTGGGGTGATGATCGCGAACATCATCTGGTAGGCCACGAACACGATCTCGGGGATCGACGTGTTCAGCGGGGTCGGGCTGGTCAATGAGACGCCGTTGAGAAATGCCTTGTCAAAGTTGCCGATGATCCCGGCGGTGTCGCCTGAGAAGCACAGCGAGTACCCGACGGCGAACCAGATGACGGTCGTCCAGCCCATCGAGACGAAGCTCTGCATCATGATCGTGAGGACGTTCCTGCGGCCCACGAGGCCGCCGTAGAAGAACGCCAGGCCAGGGGTCATGAGCATGACCAGGCTGGTGCACAGCAGCATGAAGCCGGTATTGCCGGTGTCGAGTCCTGGCATCGGTCGTGTCCCTCAGTGGGCGGGGTTGGCCGGCCAACAATGGGCCAAATCCAGCGCGCTCGCCACCCGATTTCGGCAAGCCACTTCCAGGTCGTGCTATCTTTTGAGGGAACGAAAGGAGGTGATGTGCAGTGTTAGATCGTTCAAGCTGCACCACCTCCCGGGGGACGCTCTAAGGAGCTGACACCGGGAAGTGGTGTGAGCAACCACGAACGCGCCGGCCCATCACGGGCCGGCGTTCGTGTTTCCGGCGGCCATGTTCGTCGTCGAGTCATAGCCAGAGGGCCCCGTGGCTGAAACGGTCGCGCTCAATCGCAAGGCGCGCCACAACTACCTGATCAGCGATACGTTCGAGGCCGGCATCGTGCTGACCGGGACGGAGATCAAGAGCATCCGCGCCGGCAAGGCCAACTTGTCGGATGCGTATGCGCGCGTTGAGCGCAGCGAGGCGTGGCTGGTCGGCGCCCATATCGCGCCGTTCGAGCAGGGCAACCGCTACAACCACGAGCCGCGGCGCGACCGCAAGCTGCTGCTCCACCGGACGGAGATCGACCAGCTGATGGGCCGCGCGGCCCAGAAGGGTCTGACCGTCGTGCCGCTGCGGCTCTACATCAATGATCGTGGCCGCGCAAAGGTCGAACTCGGCCTGGGCAAGGGCAAGCAGCTCCACGACCGCCGGCGCGACATCGCCGACCGGCAGTCGAAGCGCGACGTCGAGCGCGAGCTCGCCGACGCAACGCGCGGCCGCCGCTGACGCGGCACCGAGATAGCTCTTGGAACGGGCGTTCCATTCTGGTAGAATGCTCGGTCTGGGGATGAGTGGTATCGACAGGGCCGGATCCCCGGAGAGCGCGAGCCGAGGTTGCCATCAGGCCTCGTTAATCAGGTGGCAAAAAGAAGTAACTGGCAACCGCCAGCCTGCTCTCGCCCTCGCCGCTTAAGGCGGCAAGGTGAGCGTGGAAGCAGCCCCATCCCCGCGGGTTGTGGAAACGTCATTCAGCGGGGATGCGCTGCCGACAAGGCCACGTAGCCGGTAGCAAAGCCCGCAAGGGAACGTGGATGGATCGCTCGGAACGCTGCCGATGGTGGCCCGGGTGATTGACGATAAAACATCGGAAACGCTCGTAGTGGTCTCCGGCTGATGGTTCTGGACGAGGAGTTCGACCCTCCTCCATCTCCACCAAACCTTGTACCTTCGCCCCTTCACTTCTAGTGGAGGGGTTTTTCCATGGCCAACGGCAGCGGCACCAAAGCAGATCCGTGGCAGCTAAAGACGCCACCCGGCACGTCCGAATACCAGATGTGGATCGACGAGAGCGCCGATCCGCCGGCCATCGTCTGCCAGGTGGGTGGCACGCACCTCAAGTACCAGAAGCGCGCGATCGACGATCTGCACGCGATGCTGAAGGATCACGGCGATTGGATGGATCTCGGTGGAGCGGACGAGCAGAAACCGGCCGCTGAGGGCACGGTCGAAGCCTGGGGCCGGTCGGAGACGAATCCGGTCGAGGGCTGGTACGGCATGAAGAAGGGCCTGCGCGGCCGCTTCGGTGTCTACATGCCGCCGTTGATGGAGGCGCTCGGCCTGGTCGAGCTCACCCACGACGCCAAGAACAACAGGATGCGCGCCAAGTGAGTCCCGTCCCGCGCTAGGCGATCACTGCGCGGCCGCTGGGAGGCCGCGCCTGGAGGGTCAGCCTCCGCCCTAGTGGTTGTACTCAGTGGCTGGGATCGTCTTGCCGTCGGGCGGATCGCCGGGGTAGCGCCCGACCTGCGTGATCCCATTGACCGTGCCGTACCTCGAGTGGAACGTGTCCTCGTGGATGATGTTGCCAGCAGCGTCCCTGACGGTGCGGATGACCGTCACATCCATCCCGTCAGTGTTGAACTCGGTGCGCTTCTTGACGCCAGCCGGAAGGCTGTCCGTGTACTGCACCTGGTCGATTGCTGCGACGGGGTTCTCGACCACGGGCTCCGAGAGCTCGACCGTCCGGCCGTCGTCGACGCCGAAGACCTGGAACGTCACCTTGCCGGTCTCGTTGATGCCCCGGATGAGGATTGGATAGCCGGTGTCGTTGACGAACGCCATGGTCAGTCGGCGTGCCCTGGAGATCCAGACGGTCGCGTCGAGACCCAGCGGATAGCGGCTGATGTAGTAGAAGTGGTTGCCGCGGTTGCGCATGTCCAGGCCCGACCGCAGCGCCGCGTTGAAGATCGTCGTCGACGACGAGCACATGCCGCCGCCGAGCACCCCTTCCATGACCGTGTGGCCATTCACGATCGCCGCCCCTTGGGTGTAGGGCGGGCTGGTGATGGGGCCGATCACGGATAGGTAGTCGAACAACCCACCCGGCTCGACCACGTAGCCGTCGATGATGCTCGTCGGGATCTCGATGTTGACGCCCATCCCGTTGAGCGGGTTGGGGATGTAGTTCGTGGTCCACTCACCGAGCTTGGTGATGCGCGGCGCGAGCGCGGTCGCTTCGGCGGTCGTGAACGTCGGCGCGACGCTGTCGAGTACGAGCGCCGCGTGGCCACCTGGCTGACCGGCGGCGCGCTGCTCGAGCACGGCCATGATGTTGTCCGTCGTCGTCTCGACGTTCGCGGCCCGCCCCTGGGCGCTTGGCACGACGGCGATGGCGCCCTCTTCGAACTTGAATGACGCGTTCTGCGCCGCGATGTCGCTGGCCAGACCGTAGTTGGCGACCGCCTGGGCGATGGGCGCACGCTCGACCACGAGTTGCCAGCCGGTGCCGTCGGCGTTCATGTCGAGGTGGACCCAGCCGCGCAACTCAGAAGAGGGGATGGTCATCTGCTGTTCGAGCGAGGCCACTAGCACGTCCGTGGCCATCACCTGCTCGGCAAGATCGGCCGCGGCCTGGGCCGTGGCAGTCTCGACCTTCGGTGGGACAACCGTCGTCGCGACGCTGATGTGGGCGTCGGCCGTCGAGACGTTGTCGACCGCCGCCAGGGCGCTCCTGACGGCGCCGTCGACATCGACGCTCTGGCCCTCGGTCGACGGGCTGACTACATAGCGCCCCTCGATGCGCGTCAAGGCGGCCTCGATCGGCTCACGCTGCGCTGCCAGCGCGATTGCCGCGACCTTCTGGGCGAGCGCGTCGTTGTCCCATGCCGCGACCGGGCTGACCGACGTCCCGCTGATCAGGGTGCGCAGCTGCTCCTGGAGTTGTTCGATGAAGTTGGGCGCGCGGCCCACGCCGAGCACCTGGTCGAGCATGAAATCCATGTCGTAGTCACGGCCAAAAGCGGCGAAGGGCACCGATTTCGACGCGTCACCTATATCGATGACCAGCTGCCCTCTTGAAAGATCAGGCAGCGTCTGGCGCAGCCGGGCCGCGGCCGACGGGCGGTCAAGGCCCGACAGGGACACGCCGGCGACGTCGACTCCCGGCAGGACGCGACCTTCGTTGACCCGCGCGTAGCCCACCGCGAAAGCCGCGCCGAAGAGCATGACCGCCAGCAGCGTGACGCCGAAGGTGAAGGCCATCCGGCGCATCGGCGGAGTCACAAGCGGGCTCGGCGAAACGCCTACCGAAAAAGATTGAGTGCGCGCCATGAGCCCGGATCGTACCAACAATCGGCACGGGCCGACGGTGGCCCGATCGTCGGGTGTGTATCAGCCGGGCGGCGGATCTCGCCTTGTCAATGCAGGTGCGCGACCCATTCGAGAGGTAGCGTCAGCCTCCGGTCTGGCGGCGCAGGATCACCACGCGACGATGCGGCTCCTCGCCGATCGACTGGGTGGCCACATCGTTGTCGCCGCGCAGCGCGAGATGGATCCAGCGCCGCTCCAGCGCGGGCATCGGCTCGAGCTGGAGCATCTTGCCGCTCTCCTTGACCTTCTCCGCAGCGCGTGTCGCGATCTCGCGCAGCTGGCGCTCGCGCCGGCCGCGGTAATCCTCGACGTCGACCAGGACGCGTGTCCAGGCACCGAGTTTGCGCGACAGCATGAGGTTGACCAGGTGCTGCAGCGCCGAGAGACGCTCGCCCTTGCGGCCGATCAGCGCACCAAGTGCTTCCTTGCTCTGCTCATCGCCGCGCACGTCGAGCTTCGACGTGTCACCAGTCTCGACACTGACGCTGACCGACAGGCCCATGTGGCCGAGCAGCTGCGCCAGGATCTCGCGTCCGGCCTCGAGCGCCTCGGGGCTCGCCTCTGCCGCCTGGATCTCCTCGCGTTCGACCGACAGGCTGGCCCGGCCGGCGCGAACCTCTTCCTGCTCACTCGCGCTGAGCGTGCCACTACTGCGCTCGCGGCCGGCGAAGCCGCCCTCGCGGCGCGGGCCACGGTCAGTGCGGTCTGGCCGGCGACCTGCCGGGCGATCGCGATAGCCGCCGCGCGATTCACCGGCAGGCGCCTCACCGAGGGGCGCCTCACCGACGGGCGCCTCTCCGAGGAGCGCCTCACCGAGGGGCGCCTCACCGGTCGGAGCAGCGGGGCGCTCACTTCTGTAACCACCCTCGCGGCGCGGGCCGCGGTCTGGACGTCCGCCACGGTCGCGGCTGAAGCCGCCTTCGCGTCGCGCCGGTCGATCGCTCCGGTCGCTGCGCTCAGGCCGGTCGCCGAACGACTCGCGCGGCGGGGGCGGAGGCAGCGGCGTCTGCGCCGCGGCATCGCGCCGGGGAGCGGCGCCACCCAGCGCTGAGCGGGGCGCGGCAATGATCCGCGCTGGCTCCGCGCCCATGCCGAGCACACCGCGGCTGCCCGGGGTGAGAATCTCGAAATCGAGCTCGTCGAGACCGGCCGCGCCGAACGCGTCACGCGCCTCGCGCAGTGCCTCCTCGACTGTCTTGCCGGTGAACTCCTGGTATTCGCTCATCGCCGTCTCCCTCGGCGGCTGGTCCGCCCGCGCTGGCGGTCCGGCCGGATTGTTCCCGCAGCCCGGTCAGTTGGGCTGCGGCTGTCTGTGGTGGGGCGGCCATTCGCCGCTGTGTCGGGTTTCTTGATCGGCCCGCTCGTAACCGGGAATCGCGGCTGATGACCGCGCGCGAAGCCTGGCGTCCAGCCGAAGAGGGGGAAAAGCGACCCCCAGCCGACGATCAGGTATTGCTGCACGATCGAGTACGCCGTGAACACGATCCAATAGATGAATAGACCGGCCGGCAGAAACCAGCCGTAGAAAAGTGAGAATAGGGGCAGGATCATGAAGATGCGCTGCTGCGACTGCGTCTGCGGATCGGACGTTCGCGGCGTCATCATGCGCGTCTGGATCAGCTGCAGCACCGCTGCAACCAGGGCCAGCCCGGACAGGCCGAAGCGCGGGTCGCTGATGATCGGGTTGGGGATGCGGAAGAGCACCTCGGGCACGTGCGCGTCGAGGTTGCCCAGCCAGTGGATCGTGGGGTCGATGCACGGCTGAAGCGTGCCCGGCGCCTGGCACGCGATATCGAGAACATGCTGGCCCAGGAACTGCAGCGCGGAGCTGATGTCCGGCGCGGCGAGGCCCTGGTTGATGACCGAGTAGATCGGCAGCAGCAGGAAGAGCTGCAGCATCGAGGGCAGGCAGCCCGATGCCGGGTTGACGCCGCGCTCGCGGTAGAGCCGCATCTGCTCTTCGTTGATCTTGGAGCGGTTGCCCTTGTACTTGACCGATAGCGCGCGGATCTCGGGCTGGATGAGCTGCATCCGCCGCTGAGACACGATCTGCGCACGGAATAGCGGGATAAGGACCGTCTTGATGATCAGGGTCAGCAGGATGATCGCGATGCCGATGTCGCCGAAGATCGAATAGAAGATCGCCAGCAACAGAAACATCGTCTGGAAGATCGGGTTG
>JAXDLE010000115.1:0-9884 GCA_034666725.1 Chloroflexota bacterium | reverse complement strand
GGGCCTCGAGCAGGCGCTGGCGCTCACGCGTGTCGGCCGCGTGGCGCTGGCTCTGTCGGCGGGCCGCTCGTTCGCGGCCGAGCAAAGCGATGTTGCGCAGTGACAGGGCGAGGATGCGTGCCATGCCGCGCAGCAATGCACGATCCTCGGCGTCGAAACCTGCCTCACCGGCGCGCGCGACGGCGAGCCACGCGGCGCCGTCGTCGTCGAGCGGCGCGATCGCCGTGCGACAAGGTCCAAGGCCCGCCAGATCAACCGGGTCGGCACCACTCTCGAGCTGGCGGGCCAGGGTGCGTGGGACAGCCGTTGGCGGGAAGCCCACCTGGACGATCACGCGATGTTTGCTGATGACCGCGGCGACCTCGGCCTCGACCGATTCAGCCATCCGCTCGGCGGCCAGACGCAGGGCAGCCGAACGACTCCCGGCGGCACTGATGACCGTCAGGAATTCCGTCAGCTGCTGGGTGGACCAGCCGTTCATGGGCGCGGTGCTAGCTGATCGCCAGTACGACCAGGGTCTGGTTGTGGAAGCCCGACACACCGTGGGTGCGGGCGAACTCGCCGTAGGTGTAGAAACCGGCGACAGGCGCCGTGCCTGCGTGCGCGGCGACGCGTGCCACTTCGTCGGTCACGCCCGTGCCGAGCACGCCCTTGCGGGCAATGCAGTCGAATGTCAGCAGGCCGATCGGGGCGCGGCCGTCGAGTCCGGCGATGGCCTCGAGGCAGGCCGAGTCGGTCGCGTCGAGGACTGAGGTCGCGTCGCCCTCCATCAGCCATGTCAGGCCGCCCTGGGGCACCTCGGCAATGCACTGGATCGCGCGTACTTCAAAGTCGGCGCCGGAGACGAAACGGACGTGCTCCTCGCCGCTGCGCCGGGCGATGCCCAGTGGATGCGTCTGGGCGAACTGGGTGAACGCGTGAGCGTCCGTGTGCGCCTCGGCCGGCGCGTTGAGCCGCTCGAGGTAGACATCGAGTGCCGGCCTGTCGTCGAGCAGCTCCACCCGGTTGCCCTTGCTGGCGCTGACGAGCATCGGCTCACCAACGCGGCGCCAACCGTGGCGCACGCCAATCCCGAAGGGCGCGTCGGAGCCGATCGCGGCCGCCACGACGGCGTCGGTCATGACCGCGTCGCCGTAGAACTGGTGCGTCGACACCATGCGCAAGTCGTCGCCGGCGCAGCCGCCGACGAGCGGAATGGCGCCACCGGTAACGAGGTATGAGCCGCGCACGATCTCCTGCTGATCACCGGCCAGGCCATCCGCCAGCAGAAGGAGCACGCGATGCGGGCTATGGGCAATGTCGGCAAGCGCACTGGCAACGGACGAGCCGGCGCCGCGCAGGTCGGCCGAGGCATCCGAGGCGGTGCGCGTCGCGACCGAAAAGCCGGGGCCGCCGAAAACGGTCACGACGACACCTGCTTCGCCTGGACCTGTGCTGGCAATCTCACCAGCCGTCGAGCAGCCGATCAACGGCGTCTTCCCGATGTGCTTGCGAACCCCGGCGATCAGCTTCGCCCCGTCATAGCCACCTGCCGCGAACACGATGACGAGGCGCGGATCGCTCTTGCCCTCGAGCAGAGCGGCGCGGACAGCGTCCGACCCGGCGGTCCGGGCGTCGGCATGATCGGATCGACCGACCGCCATCCAGCGCGTTGCGCTCTTATTCAGGCTCATTTGACGGGCACGTCCTGGGGTGCTGCTTGGTGCCCGTTCTTATACGCGCGTGTGGGGCTGGGCGGCACCGCCCATTCGGCGGCTGGCCGCTAGTACCTGGCCAGCGCCGGTGAGGCCGAAAGTCAGCGGTCGGGCATCGCCGCGTAGGTGCGTTCGATGTCGTCCATCAGGCGGACCGTGGCCTCCGAGACGACCGTCAGGTAGCGCTCGCCAAATTCGACATTGGCGTCGCGCGCGTCGCCCCACGTGCCGGACTTGGTCGCGTCGTAGACGGAGCCTGGATTCGAGAAGAAGAACGCCGTGTGGACCGGTGGCTGGTTGGTCACCGGCGGAAACGGCGGCATCTCGGCGTTGGCGTTGTCCATGTCGACGAGCGCCGGGTTGATGGCCATGACGGCCGAAATCTCGCCCTTGTTCGCGTGGAGTCCACTCTCGGGGCCGAAGAACTCACCGGCCTCTTCGGCCGTCATGCCATCCCAGTAGTTGACGGGGTAGGCCTGCGTCCCGGCGGGAAGACGCGATTGAGCCGTGGCGCAGCCGTATGCGATCGCGTACGTGTTGTCGTAGTGGCCGTTGAGAAAGACGATCTTGCGAAAACCGGCCTTCGCCAGACCGGCCGCGACGTCGCCGATCAACGCCATGAAGGTCGGGATGCCGATATGGACGACGCCGGTAAACCCCTCATGTGGATACGACAACGAGTAGTTGATCGTGGGCGCGACCAGGGCGTGAACGCGTGGCGCGATACGTCGTGCCACTTCAGTGGGCACGAGCGCGTCCGTAAGCAGCGGCCCGTGGGGGCCGTGCTGCTCGGTCGAGCCGACGGGCACGATGACCTTGTGGTGATTCTTGAGGAACGCCTCGATCTCGCGGTTGGTCATCTCGCCCATGAAAGGCGTCGGCGGTTTCGGCACTTTTGATCCTCCTCAGGAAATGGCGCGGTCAGGAAATTGCATTGGTCAGCTCGCCGATGCCTTCGATCCAGCAGGTCATGACGTCGCCCGGTTCGAGGTGACGCTCAGCTTGTGGACCGAGGCGAACGGGCGTCCCGGTTGAGATGAGGTCGCCTTCGCGCAGAGCAATGTGGCGACCCAGGAATTCGATGATCTGCGGGATCGAGAAGCGCATCAACGACGTGCGCGCGTCCTGGACTCGCACACCGTTGACCTTGAAGGTGAGACTCAGATCTGAGGGGTCGAGCTCACTTGCCGGCACCAGCACGGGACCGACCGGGCAAAAGCCGGGCATTGACTTGCCGAGCAGCCACTGATCACCGTCGAGCCACGCGTCCCGCGACGTCATGTCGTTGACGATCGTGTAGCCCGACACCACGCCGCCGGCACCCATCAACACGCCCAGCTCGCACTCTCCGTCGACATTGGCACTCAGCGATCGGTCCCACGAGATCGTCGCTCCGTTGCCGACGACCGATGAGGCCGCCTTGCCGAACACCAGCGGACGTTCCGGTCCCTTTGTGTTGGGGTTGGTGGGATCGCGATAGTTCGAGCCGATCGTGTAGACGGCGCCGATTCTGGTCAGGTCGAGCGGTTGCGCCATCAGGCTGGCGCGCCCATCTCGGCAAAGAGCGGCGCGACCGCGGCACGCATCACGTCGGTCATGCCCCCAACGCCCGTCCAGCGCTCGAACGCGATCGCGGCCTGCGCGATGAGCATCTCGCTGCCATTGGCGACATTCAGGCCGCGCGCGCGAGCCGCGGCGACCAGCGCCGTTTCCTGCGGGAGGTAGACGCAATCGAAAACCGTCGCGCCGGGCGGCAGCAAATCGGGGTCGAAGCTCATCCCCGGATCGAGCATGCCCACAGTCGTGGCGTTGACCGCCAGGTCGGCCGCGCGCAGGGCGCTCGCGAACTCGGCTGAGTCGACAGCGACGGCGACTGTGCCCGCAGCGGTCGCAGGCAGATTGCGATTGCCGATCGTCAGGGACGCCACGCCGGCGCGGCGGCACGCATACGCGACCGCCTGCGCGACCCCGCCCGCCCCGGCAACGACAACCCGGGCGCCGGTGAGCGACCCGCCCATGGCCAGCTCGACAGCTTTCCGGAAGCCGGGTGAGTCGGTGTTGAAGCCGACGAGTTGGCCCGCGGACGTCCGGACCACGTTATTGACCGCGCCGATCTCCCGGGCATCCGGCTCGACCTCGTCGAGCAGCGTCGCGACGAGCTTCTTATAGGGCGCGGTCACGCCCAAACCCAACCAGCCCTCCCCGCGTGCCTCGTCAACTGCAGCCGGCACATCGTCCAGATCCAGTTCGCGCAACACGTACTCCCCGTCGATGCCGGCCGCCGTGAAGGCGGCGTTGTGCATCACGACCGAGTGGCGCCGCTTGAGCGGCTTCCCGAGCAGCGCCACCAGTTGGGTCACGCCGCCGCAGCCACCTGGCGCCGCACCGGACCGGCCGTCGGTGGGAACTTCACGTTGGCGATGATCTCCGTGATCCACGTCTCCAGCTGACGCGGGTCGGGCGTCATCGTGTGGAGCATGAAGTATTCGACGCCCGCGTCGACTCTTGCCTGCAAAGACGCGACGATCTCATCGGGCGTGCCAAACAGGTAGACCGTCTCGAGGTACTTCGGACCGCGCTCGTTGCTCATCACCTTGAGGAAGGCGCGGTGCTGCTCCTCGCGCGCTTTGACCGGGTCGTTCGAAAGAATGACGTGCACGAAGTTCTCGTGGGCCACGACGCACTCGCTCGGATCGCGGCCGTGCTCGCGGTAGTAGTCCTGGAGCTGGCGCCAGTCGCTGGCGATCTCCGGCACGGGACAGGTCGGCCGCGGGATCCAGCCATCCGTGCGCAGAACTCTTGCCTTGACCGACTCGACGAACTTGGGCAGGTCGGGCGACTTGGGGTCGGCCAGCTGCGAGCCGCCGCCTATCCAGATCTCGGGCCGCTGGGCCGAGCGCGGCTCAATCGACAGCTCGTCGACCGAGTAAAAGTCACCTTGGTAGGTGACCGTCTCGCCCTCGAGCAGCGGGATCATGATGTCGAGCATCTCGTCCGTGCGCTTGCCGCGGTCCGACTTCTTGACGCCCAGCGCCGCGTATTCGAATTCGTTCCAGCCCACGCCCGCGCCCAGGATGACGCGGTTCTCACTCAGGAATTGGAGCGTCGCCAGCTCCTTGGCGAGCATCACCGGATGGCGCAGCGGCATGATCAGGATCGAGGTGCCCAGCCTGACGCGCGACGTCGCGCCTGCGGCCACGGCCAGCGCGGTGAGCGGCTCGAGGAACGACACGCTGTAAAAACGCTTGGCCGCGATCAGGTGGTCGGTCACGAAAAGCGAGTCGAAGCCCAGGTCCTCGACCGCGCGCGAAAACTCCTTGATGCCGCGCGCTCGGTCGGGGCCGTCGCCGGCCCAGATGTACGACGGCAGGAACACGCCGAATCGTCCGATTTCGCCCGTGCTCATTCGCTAACCCTCACGTCGCTCACTCACCCTTGTATGACGGCGGTCGCTTCTCGAGAAACGCGCGCGCGCCCTCGAGCATGTCCGCACTGCTGAACACTCTTTCGGAGGCATCGATCTCTGCCGCGAGACCCGCGTCGAGGTCGACCTCGTCGGAGAGATCGATCAGCCGCTTCACCTCGCGCACCGCAAGCGGTCCACGCTGAGCGATCTCATTCGCGATCTCGGTCGCCGCATCGAGTGCCTGGCCCGCGGGTACGACGCGCGACACGAGGCCTATCCGCTCCGCCTCATTGGCATCGATGATCCGGCCGGTCAGCGTCAGCTCCTTGGCCCTGGCGATGCCAATGGCGCGCGGCAAACGCTGCGTCCCACCGGCGCCCGGGGTAACGCCAAGCCGGACCTCGGGCAGGCCCAGCTTCGCTGACTCCGACGCGACGCGGATGTCGCAGGCCAGCGCGAGTTCGAGCCCGCCGCCCAGTGCGTTGGCCTCAATTGCCGCGATCGTTGGCATTGGCAGTTGCGCAAGGCGGGCGCAGACCTCTTCGTCGCGCGTGTGATGTGCGCGGCCGGCGGCGCCGACGTGTTTCTCGAATGACTTGATGTCCGATCCGGCCGAGAAGGCCCGCTCGACAGCGCTGCTGACGACAACGGCGCGGACGTCACCCGGCGCGGCTACTTCCAGCGTCGTTAATGCGGCCTCGAACGCCTCGAGCATCTGGTCGCTCATGAGATTCATCGGCGGGTTATTGAGCTCGAGCTGCGCGACGTGGCCCAGCGTGAGGTTGATGAGGCTCATGCGACCGCGGCTCCCATGGGGCCGACCGCGTACACGCGCTCGTCGATGGTCCGCAGCTGCTCGGCGACGCGCGGCCGGAAGCCCATCCGCCCCAGGACGTCGCGCTCGACGTCGATGCCCGGCGCGACTTCGGTCAGAACGACGCCGTCCTCTTCGAGCGCGAACACGGCGCGGTCGGTGATGTAGCGCACCTGCTGGCCGCGCTGGCGCGCCAGCTCGCCGTTGAACGACACCGCGCGGACGCGCTCCACGAACTTGGGCAGCGTCCCCTCGGTCTTGATGCGCACGCCGCGGTCGATCTCGAGCTCCAGACCCTGCGCGGTGAGCGTGCCGACGAAGTTGATGCGCGGCGTGCGCGCACTGATGTTGGGGAAGCCACCCGGCCCTCGAATTCGTCCCTCGAAGTCGTGCACGTTGACGTTGCCCGCGGCGTCGACCTCGGCGAACGACAGCGACGCGATGTCGAGGCCGCCGCCGTCGTAGAAGCCGAACATGTCGGGCTGGTCGATCAGCGCCTGGTAGTTGAAGCCGGCGCCGCCCTCATTGCCCGCGACGGGCACGCCGCCGAAGATGCCCTGCTCGACGGTCAGCACGAGCTGGTCGGTCATGCCCTCCTCCCAGGCAATCCGGCCGATCAGCTGGCTGATGCCGAATCCCAGGTTGCAGATGAAGCCCGGCTTGAACTCGAGCAGCGAGCGGCGGGCGATGATCTTGCGCACGTCGAGCGGCAGCGGCGGATCGCCACCGACGGGCTTGCGCTCCTTGCCCGCGTAGTAGGGGGAGTCCCTGGTGATGTACGTCTGCCACTGATCGGGATCGACGTAGACGTAGTTCACGAGCGCGCCCGGCACCTTCACGTCGCGCTGCGGGAGCGAGCCACGCGGCGCGAGCTGGCGGACCTGGGCGATCACGATGCCCCCGCTGTTCCGCGCGGCCATGGCCATCGCGAGCATCTCCGCCTGGATTGCCTCGCCCTCCATGGTGATGTTGCCGTCTTCATCCGCCGTCGT
Organism: Chloroflexota bacterium; assembly: GCA_034666725.1. Lineage (GTDB taxonomy): Bacteria > Chloroflexota > Limnocylindria > Limnocylindrales > CSP1-4 > JALYGJ01. The sequence goes on along the minus strand of JAXDLE010000115.1, from coordinate 2,978 downwards.
GCCCCGAATGACCGCGACATCGATCGGGAACGCGTGATAGAGCAGCCACTCGCGCCCCCTGAGGTTGACCACCTCAACAAGGTCTTCGGTGGTGCGCGAGTTCTGCTTGCCGCCGGTCTGGCGCGGATCGACATATGTGCCCAGGCCCACGTGCGTCAGCAGTCCCGGTCGCCCCGCGGCGATCTCGCGCATCAGTTGCGAAAGGACGCCCTGGGGCAGCGAGTACGCCTCCAGCTCGTTGTTCTCGACCATCGCGCCCAGTCGGGGCTCGTTGCCGATGTTGCTGCCGATGGTCCGCTTGTGCATCCCAGGCAGTGCCAGCTGCGAGAAACCCCTATCCGAGAAATCCCCGGTGCCCACGACGCGGACGGATGTCAAGTCCCTTGGGTGGCCCGTCTCCTTGAAGCAGGCCTCGAGCTCGTCGATGAACTTCTGCGGAAGAGCGTGCCCTGCACCCGAGCCACCGATCACCAGCGTCTTGCCGTCTTCGACCAGCTCGACCGCCTCGCGTACGGAAATGACCTTGCTCATGGCACAGACACCTGAGTCAGTCCTACTGACTCGTGAGTCATGCAGCGTGACTCAGGCCATCGGGACAACGGACGGGGCTGGACGTCGATCAAGTTCATGGCATGTACCCGCCGCTGTTGGGATTGATCGTCTGGCCCAGGAATAGCGACGAGGCGTCGGACAGCAGGAAGATCACCGCGTTGGCAACTTCGTCCGGCCGCCCAAATCGGCCCAACGGCAGAGCGCGCAGGCGGCGCCGGCCCTCCTCTGAGGCGGCGAGATCCTCGGTCATGTCGGTCGCGATGGGGCCTGGCGCGACTGCATTGACACGGATGCCGCGCGGGCCGAACTCCATTGCCAGCGAGCGCGTCAGGCCGATGAGCCCTGCCTTAGCAGCGCTGTACGCGGCTGTCTCGGCGATGCCCATCTGGCCCAGCCGCGAGCAGACATTGACGATTGCCCCGCTGCCACGCTCGATCATCGATGGCAGCACCGCGCGGCAGGTATGGAAAGCGGCGGTGAGATCGGTCGCGACGACGGCGTCCCACTCCTCGGGAGTGATGTGGAGGAACGGCCCAACCTGGGTGCGACCGGCGTTGTTAACGAGCGCATCGACTCGCCCGAAGCGTTCGAGGGCATGTTTAACGAGAGCCTCCGCCTGGGCACCGTCGGTCAGGTCGGCCTGGAATGCCTCCGACTCCCCGCCGGAGCTCTTCACGCGATCGACGGTGCGCTGAGCGCCGTCAGCGGACGTGCGGTAGTGAACCGCGACCGCTGCGCCTTCCTCGGCCGCCTTGGCGGCGATTTCGGCACCTATGCCGCGGCTGCTGCCGGTGACCAGGACCACCCGGCCGGCCAGAGCACCGGTCATATCGAGTCGGTCATCAGGGGCGCGCGCCGGCCGGCGCCAGCAGCCCGGCGGCGGCAAGCGCGTTGCGCACTGCCGCAGCGGACTCGGCGCTGACCTCGGCCAGCGGCGGGCGCATCAGTGTCGACTCGATGACGCCCAGCTCTTTCAACGCCACCTTGGTACGCGCGCGGTAATCGCGCACCGGCACGCCGTAGACAGCTTCCTCGAGCGGCAAGATCCGCTCCCAGATCGCGCGCGCCTCGCTCCAGCGCTCCTCGCGGGTCAATCGAAACATCTCGACCTGCTCTGCGGTGGCGAGGGTGCCGAAGCCGATCAGCGCCCCCTCGGCACCCAGAACGAACGACTCGAAGATGAAGTTGTCGTCGCCGGTCAGCAGCGCGATCTGGCGCGGCAGCGCCTCGATCATGCGCCGCGTCCGCAGATACAGCAGTGCGTCGAAGCTCGCCTCTTTCAGCGCGACCACTGAATCGATCGCGGCGATGCGGCGCAGCGTCTCCTCGCTGAAGATCACTCCGCCGAGCGCGGGCTGGAGCTGGAAGGCAATCATCGGCAGCCCGCAGCCGCGCGCGATTGCCTCGTGGTAGGCGACAGGGATCGCCGGGTCGAGCGGCGTGCCTTGATAGGCCGGGATGGGAAAGACGAGCAGCCCGCGCGCGCCCGCGCCCTCTGCCCGCTTCGCCTCCTCGACGGCCTGCTCGGTGAACATCGCCGAGAGGCCGGCGATGACCGGCACGTTGCCCGCCTCCTCGACCGCGACGCGCAGCACGGCCTCGCGCTCATACGGCCAGAGATGCGGACCCTCGCCGGTATCGGCATTGATCGCCAAAGCGACCGGGCCCTGCGGCAGCAGCCATTGCAAGTAGCGCCGGTACTGGCGCTCGTCGAACTTGCCGTTCGCGTCGAAGGTGACGACGCAGGCGGGGATGATGCCATTCACATTCAGCGTCACTTTGGGTTCCTTCGTGCGGTTGAGTCGCGCAGCACGACCTGGGTCGGCAACGTCTCGGGTTGGACTTGTTCGCCGTTGAGGGCGCGCATCGCGGCGTCGAAGCCGCGTCGGCCCATGTCGCGCAGCGGCAGGCGCACGGTCGAGAGGTGCGGCGCGGCGAGGGCCGCCATCGAGATGTCGTCGTAGCCGGCGACCGAGACCTCGTCCGGCACTGTGTGGCCCAGCTCGGCCAGCCGCTGCAGCGCGCCCAGCGCGAGCAGGTCGTTTGCGCAGCAGATCGCACTGAATTCGATACCGCGCGCCATGAGCTCATCGACGCCCGCGGCGCCGCCAGCGCGGTCGAAACCTGTGTTGACGATCAGCCGCTCATCTATGTCGAGGCGCGCGGCCGTGATGCCGCGGCGATAGCCGGCCAGGCGCTCGCGCGCCACAACCAGGGACTGCGGCCCGGTGAAATAGGCGATTCGCTCATGGCCCAGCTCGACCAGCGCCGCGACCATCGAAGCGATCCCGGCAACATTGTCGACGCCAACATCGGGCGGGCCGCCGGCATGCGGCGACAGGTGAACCACCGCTGCACCGTTCTCGCGGATGCCCACGACGTGGCGTTCGAGCTCGGCATTCGCATCGGCATCGGCAATGCCACTG